>NZ_JBHTKJ010000047.1:0-28092 GCF_042675965.1 Virgibacillus byunsanensis
TATTTCACGACTAACACAAGATGATAATACATCAAGAATACTGAATGATTATTGCTGTCTAATTTCAATGTTATATCAATCCTTATACTTTATAATACTGATTATACCGTGATGGACAAAAAAAGCAAAAGAAAAAGCCTTTGGGCTGTCGCCCAACCGAAATTCATCTCCCCCTTACCGTTGGGCTACGCCCTTCACACACTTGAAGAGGGAGACTTCTTTCGGAAGTACGTTAAAATGGAGATGTTAGGGTGAAGTTATTTACTTCATGAAACTTGTACTTGAATGGGGTAATTCCGATTTTGTATACTAATCGTAATGCATTTAACCATATATTAATGGATTCAACAATTTTACTAGTAGATTTATACATACCTACCTTGTATTCCTTCCTGCTTTCACGGATCATCTTCATTAATTCCTTAACTTCATCTATTTCCTCTTGAATCGTTTCTCACTTCTTTCAAACAATTCTTTTGAAGAATTGACTTTTTCATTTTGAAGCCTCTCTTTCTATTTTCTTTCATTATACTGCTACAACTCAACCGAATCAATTTGCCATTCGTTCTTAAAATCTAATTTTAGGTATGAATCCATCGATGATCTGATTTTTTTCAATTGAAATTTCGCCTATTAATCGATTTTCTAAAGAGAATTCACATTGAAAAATCAATATTGCTAAGATGACTTAACTTTTTTATATGTCATCTTGTCAGAAGGAAGTTTATCAGCGAATTTTTAAATTTATCGGCTTTTTCTTGAGATTTATCAGCGACTTTCAACCCTTTATCAGTGAAAATTAAATTTTATCAGCGACTTTCAATGTTTTATCAGCATTTCCACTTTCTCGCTAGTCTCGCTAAAATTCATAGTAATGTCAAAGGAAACTTCCCCCAAATAAAAGCCCACGAAATAGCAGTCATGGACAGTGTATGTTTACTAATTACTTTTGATCGATTTAATAATGCAATACCACCATAAGAAAAGGTTGGATTTAATAAAAATTTGCCACTAGTAAAACATAACCGTAAATCATTAATGCAAAAAAATACGGAGCTTTTTAGACCAGCTTATAATGAAAAGATACAAATATGGCTTGATCACGTTTTATTGACGTGGCAATGGTGGATCTCCGTAGCAATTATTATAACTTGTTTACTAATTTGGATTTGGATACGAAAGAAAGAAAACGCGGATGTTTGTTTTATGCGGAATTTTTTTCAACTATTATCAGGGAATAACTTATCGGCTATGGGAATACAATTATGAATCCCCCCCAGCAGCAGGCTATATTCCTTGGAATATTTTATGATTCCAACGTTTGTTATGCTATTTTTGTTAGTTAAACCAACAGCCATGGTTAAAGGCAATTGTTTTAGGTGCAACTACCACATTTGTGGGTTTACCATTGCTTAACTGGTTAGGACTTTATGAAACTATAAATTGGCAATACGTTTATTCTCTTCCTAATCATGATGGTCATTTATCTTCTAGCCAGGGGAAATTTTCCAAACTTAAATAGAAATGCTTTATGCAATCATTAATATGAGTTAAAATTCACATCTGCCGAGATAGTATTAATGGATGGTTTTTTCCCTCCCCCCTCATTCGGAGAGTTAATATATACTTCATTCATTATCCTTAAATGCTTTGACATATGGAGCAAAATAAGGTAAATTATCAATGTACGAACAATTATATAATAATGTTAAATAATATTCGTTTTTAGGAGTGTTTAACTTGGAAAATGTATTCGATTATGAAGATATTCAGTTAATTCCTGCAAAATGTATTGTGAATAGCCGTTCTGAATGTGATACAACAGTGACCTTAGGTGGACATTCATTCAAATTGCCTGTGGTACCTGCAAATATGCAAACGATTATAGATGAAAAGATTGCAACTTCCTTAGCAGAAAATGGATATTTCTATGTCATGCATCGATTCGAACCCGAGAAGCGTATCTCATTTATTCATGATATGAGAAAACGTGGATTAATTGCTTCAATTAGTGTTGGGGTTAAACAAGATGAATATAGCTTTATCCAGCAATTATCCGAAGAAAAACTTACGCCGGAATTCATTACGATCGATATCGCGCATGGTCATTCCGACGCTGTAATAAAAATGATTCAGCATATTAAAAAATATTTACCTCAAAGTTTTGTTATTGCCGGGAACGTCGGTACTCCAGAAGCAGTAAGAGAATTGGAGCATGCTGGTGCGGACGCAACAAAAGTAGGTATCGGACCAGGGAAAGTATGTATTACAAAAATAAAAACTGGCTTTGGAACAGGCGGGTGGCAATTAGCTGCACTAAAGTGGTGTGCAAAAGCAGCAAGTAAACCTATCATTGCTGATGGGGGCATCCGCACACATGGTGATGTCGCTAAATCAATCAGATTTGGTGCTACAATGGTCATGATCGGTTCACTATTTGCTGGACATGAAGAATCACCTGGAGAAACTTTCGAGAAAGATGGAAAGCTTTACAAAGAATACTTTGGTTCTGCTTCTGAATTCCAAAAAGGTGAAAAGAAAAACGTAGAAGGTAAGAAAATGTATGTGGAGCATAAAGGTGCATTAGGAGATACACTAAAAGAAATGGAACAAGACCTTCAATCGGCGATTTCTTATGCTGGAGGAAGCAAGCTGGAATCCATTCGCCACGTCGATTATGTGGTTGTAAAAAATTCGATTTTTAATGGCGATAAAGTATATTAAATAGATGTAGCCTAAAGGTGAGCGAGATACTGTAATCTTGCTCACCTTTTGTTTGCTCATTTTGAATAAAAGATAGATTTATTTCTCATCCTATATCTTGAGGTGAGCATATGTTAAATCGATCATTACTAACAGCTTTAGTTGGGATTGGCACTGCGCAATTTTTAAAAGTACCTGTGAAATATATGGAACACGGTACTTGGGATTGGAAAAGACTTTTTGGCACCGGTGATATGCCAAGTTCTCATTCCTCAGCTGTTGCAGCACTTACCACTTATGTTGCCCTGAAAAAAGGCATTCCGTCGATAGATTTCGGTGTTAGTAGTATTTTCAGTTTGATTGTTGTATATGATGCAATGGGAATTCGAAGGCAAACGGGAGAAATTGCTATGGAAGTAAATGTATTAAACGAACAGTTAGAAAAGTTTGCCGATACCACCCCCGGTTACGATCACAAAAAACGTAAAAAGAAATTAGAAGAATTACTGGGACACATGCCCATTGAGGTAGTCGGAGGCGCATTACTGGGGGTCGCCATCGGAGCTATTAGTTATGCAACAGAAAAAAAGTAGGACAGGAAGGCTCTATAAGTTTGTAATCGTTCTAAAATGCCCATTTTCGGTCGTTTGTAAAGGAGAGAGTAAACCACTTATTATATCCTTCAATATGAAGCTCTGTGTCTAACTCTTCTCTGAGCACATCAAGCTCATCTACATTGTGTATAGTTGTTTCTTTACTTAAGACAAAGTTAATTTCAATAAAAATTGTTTTCCCAACCTTGGTGACTCTCGTAGCATCTTCGTAAAAGTTGTATTTAACTTTCGCTCGTTGCACGGCTTGTTCAACCTGATTTTGAATATCAGTTGATGGTGCCATCATTAATAACTCTTTGGCATTATTGATCAGCATTCGAATAGGCATTTTTAAAAAATAAAGTGAGACTATTAACACCATAGTTGGGTCAACATAGGGAGTTAAGAAGGATAACGTTGTCTGATTCAGCATAAGCGCCATTACAAAACCTGATAACACAGCTGCACTTAAAATAGTATCCATTAACCATTGTGCAGCTTCAGCTCTCACAAATTCAGAGTTTCCCTGTTTGGTCTTCATCATGAAATAAACGAACATGCACAAAACAGTAGCGATCAACGCATACATTGCGGCAGAACCTAAGGCAACGTCGCGCCCCCCTTTTAAAAGGTCAATAATCGAGGAAGAAACCGCAAATAGACACATCGCTATAATTGCACTTGCCTTAAATATAATAACTAAAGGTTCAATGATATCTTTACCATACTGGAATCGCTTTTGATCCTCTTTTTGAATAAATGAATAAGCGAACAATGATAATAAAGATAAACCAAAACTAATAAAGGAATACAGCCCGTCGAAAATAATCATTTGTGAATTTGCTATTATTCCCCAGGATATCCCCATTACAGCAAAAAACAATGCACCATAGGCAGATATTTTTAAAATGTTAGAATCTTGATTGTTTGATTTCATACCTAACCTTAACCTTCCATTTTAAGTACTGAAAATTAGCATATCAAAATATTGGAAGAATAACAAAAGCAAGCAATCAGAGTTCCGTTTCCTAACGCAAACATTAAAAATGTAAAGAAAAATAACGTATTGGTTAACATATTCGAAAAACAAATATAGAAGAATAGTCTTTATATCTGACTCTCTTGGTTGGATGTCCGTAACAATTGGTGAACTTTTTATATGCCGTGAACGGAAATAGGCTTATTGCTTTATACGATGCATAGTATACACAGTAATTTTTGCAAATAACAACAAGGGCGCATATCCTTTAATAAAGAATAGCGCCCTTTAATAGGAGTTATGTGGATTTGATAGTAGGGTTTTAGGAAGTTAGTCTATAACATAAACAGGAATTTGCAGTTCATTAATTCGGGATCCGTCTTGGGCACTTTCTTCAAAGAGGATTATGGTACCAGTGTAATCTGTGACATCATCAAGTTCAATAATAATCTCAAATGCCCCCCATTCAGGAGCGCCACCAGTAGCTGTAGTGAATCCTTCATCCAAAATAAAGTGTCCGTCTTCAAATTCGTATACTATCGTCCCTTCAAAAACCCTGGCTGACCCGCGAACAACAATTCGGTCTCGAACTTCAGCATGTGGTGCAGGTTGATAAATCCGAAAAGCTTCGTTTTGTAATACGATCTCATCTGTTGTCATATCATCAGCCCAAAGATAGCTCTCAGGATCATTTGCTACAATTGGGTCACCAGTATAAAAATGATCAAACAACGTTTCACTTACGTTCCCCTCCACTAAAATCTGCGTTTGGTCAAACCCAAATTGTTGCATCAACATGGCAATTTGTTCAACCAACATTAACTCACCACTTGAACCTAGATTGCTGTTTAGAATCTCATTTGAAAAACTTACATGTGCGATGCCGTCCACTTCTTCCAAATATTCAATCGTTACTTCAGAATTAATTAATCCTGTTAATTCTTCGTGTTCAGGTCCATTAATCCACGTAGTTAGTGCGGACATTGCCACCTGATCCCCTTGTTTTACCTCCACCTCTTGTTCAACACGATAAATATCCATTAACTCATTATCGGAGAAATAAAGAACCACTTGATGATTTTTAACCGTTGTTGGAGCCGGATCTTCTTCAACAGGTTGTTCATCTTGTTCCTCTACTTCAGTAATATCCTCTTCATTGCTATGATTTTCTGTAGAGGGATCTGTTTTTTCTATATCTGATTGATCGGCTAAATCAGAACCAGTACTATCCTTTGAACAAGCAGCCAGCATGACAAGTCCAATCAACATGACCATCGTAAAAAAAAGGCTTAATTTTTTCATTTTACTCCCCCCTTCTATTTTTGATAAGGTGTGTTACTATATTCATATGTTGTATTTTTTTAACGGATACCAACAGTACCTGTATGACGTTTATTAAATACGATTTGAGGAATACTCCTTGATGAAAGGTTAAATTAATAATCTATTGCTCAACAAATATTGATAATTTCATTTAAATTTGTTATAATAAGTTGGTTTTATAATTAATGAGGGGGAACTTTTTTGTCAGTTGAAGTAGGTAGCAAGGTGAAAGGTAAAGTAACAGGTATCACTAATTTCGGAGCATTTGTAGAAGTACCAGGCGGCACAACAGGCCTTGTCCATATCAGCGAAGTAGCTGATAGCTATGTGAAAGATGTTAATGATCATCTTAAATTAGGTGATGAAGTTGAAGTAAAAGTGATTAACGAGAAAGATGGAAAAGTTGCATTATCAATCAAAAAAGCAATTGATCGACCTGCTGGAGAACGTCCAACACGCCAGGGAAGAAGTGGCGGAAACTCTAAAGACTTTCGTCCAAAAGGTAAGTTTAAGCCAAAAGAAAGCTTTGAAGATAAAATGGCTAATTTCTTAAAAACGAGTGAAGAAAACCTATCTACACTTAAACGCAGCACCGACACAAAGCGTGGCGGTAGAGGCGGTAGACGCGGATAATTAAATAATTGATCTATAGATAAAAGGCAAGCCTGCATAAGGGCTTGCCTTCTTTGTCGTGAGAGCAAATTCCCTAGATGGAGTTCTTAATGTTATACACAAAACATATTTATTTAATAGGATTCAAGGTCTGTAATACACCTCGAATCACTCATAAAAATTCTTAAAGGAGGTAGTTCTTAGTGGCGAAAATTGGAAAAATTGGGTTACTTCCGCAAATTTTAATTGCGTTTGTAATCGCTATCATTGCTGGGGTTATTTTTGGACCGAGCATTGAAGTTGTTCAACCATTAGGGGATCTGTTTTTACGTCTCATTCAATTCATTATTGTTCCCTTAGTTGCATCTTCGCTCATTGTAGGTGTTGCTAGTACTGGAAGCATGAAAACGCTTGGAAGAATTGGTGGAAAAACGATCGGTTATTATATTGGCACTACACTTATTGCCGTTACAATCGGTCTAACTGCTGGCTTATTGTTCTCCCCTGGATCAGGTGTCGATATCTCCAATCCTGGTGAAGTACCAGAAGCTACAGAAACAGGAAGTGTTGCCGACATATTTTTAAACATTATACCTACCAATCCACTTGAAAGCTTATCAACCGGGAATATTTTACAAATCATCTTCTTTTCCCTTTTCTTAGGTATTGGTATTACAATAGTAGGTAAAAAAGCAGATCCGGTGTATCACTTCTTTGATGGACTTGCAGAGATTATGTATAAAATCACCTGGATAATCATGAAGCTTATTCCTATTGGTATATTCGGTTTATTAGCTCCGATCATTGGACAATACGGATTATCTGTTTTGCTTCCTTTAATCAAGTTAATTTCGGTCGTTGCCTTAGCTTGTATTGTCCATGCGTTCGTAACTTATTCGATCGCCGTCAAAACGCTTGGAAAAATGAACCCATTTCAATTTTTCAAAGGAATAGCACCAGCGAGTTTAGTTGCTTTTAGTACACAAAGCAGTTCAGGAACACTACCAGTTACCATAAAATGTACCGAAGATAACTTAGGCGTATCCAAAAAGATTTCTAGTTTTGTTTTACCATTAGGTGCGACCATTAATATGGATGGAACATCGCTTTATTTAAGTGTTGCAACCTTGTTTACCGCACAAGCATTTGGAGTTGAGCTATCCTTTGGGCAAATGTTAATGGTCGTTCTCATCGCAACCCTCGGTTCTATTGGAACAGCTGGAGTACCAGGGGCTGGATTGGTTATGTTAGTACTTGTTTTAACTGCTGTAAACCTACCTCTAGAAGCTATTGCACTCATCGCAGGTGTCGATCGTTTCATGGATATGTTCCGTACCGCTACCAATATCACGGGTGACGCGGCAGGGGCTCTAATCATTGGCAAATCAGAAGAAAGTGCCATTAAACACGATCCAAATTCTGAAGCCAGCTAATTAATTAGGCGCATGATATTCATGCGCCTCTTAGTACTCCATATATTCTAAAAGTTTGCTAAATGAACACACGTTTTTTATATGTACTCATAAAATCCTTTACCACTTTTTCTTCCAAGCTCTCCAGAAGAAACCATTCTTCTCAACAATTCTGGCACTTTATATTTTGGATCTTCTTTCTTATTATATAAAGCTTCCTGAATATGCAGCATGGTATCTAATCCAATCATGTCAGCAAGCCAAAGTGGTCCAATTGGATGATGTGCACCTAACTTCATACCTTTATCAATATCTTCAGGGCTTGCAGTTCCCTCATCTACTAACAAAATCGCCTCACATATCATCGGAACTAAAAGACGATTTACGACAAATAAAGGAGTATCAATAACACGTATACTTTCTTTATTAGCATTTGCAACTAGACCTTCTACTTTTTCAAGTGTCACATTTGATGTCAGTTCTGTGCCCGTAACCTCGACTAGTTTCATTAGTGGAACTGGATTAAAAAAATGTAAGCCACATACACGATCACTCCGCTGTGTAACAGCAGCCAATTCCGTAATTGATAGACTAGAAGTGTTAGATGCTAATATCGTTTTGGGGTTACATAATTTGTCTAATTCTTTAAATACTGCCTTCTTTACATCTATATTTTCAGTTATAGCTTCAATTACGATATCGGCATCCTTTAGGGAATTCTTATTAGTTGTAAATTCTACTCGATTTAATACATCAATCACTTGTATATCCTTTTGCTTTTTGGACAATTTATTTAAACTTTTTGACATGGTGTCCTGTGCTGATTTTAACTCCTTCTCACTAAGGTCTATTAAAACAACATCATATCCACTGATTGCAAAGACTTGAGCTATTCCGTTCCCCATTATTCCTGATCCTAATACTCCTATTTTCATCTTTTCTCCTCCCCTTTAAAAAAATCTGGTACATCGCTAATTTTTAGCGGAAATTTAGCAGGTCTTTTTTCTAAGAACGACTGAATTCCTTCTTTTGCATCTGTATTGTTTCCAGCCCAATAAAGAAACTTAGACTCTATAAGATGGGATTGGTAAGGGTGATCTTCACTTGTCATTTTCCATAACAACTGTCTGACTAATCTATTAGAAGTAGCAGCCGTATTTTCTGCTATATCTTTTGCTATTTCATAAGCTTTTTTCAATGGTTCCTCTTCTTCATAGTGAACCAAACCATGCTTAACTGCTTCTGAAGTAGGTATATAACGACCAGTATACATCCATTCCAACGCCTTACCGATTCCAACAATACGTGGCAAAAACCAACCTGAAGCCGCCTCAGGCCCAATACCCAGTTTTGAGAAAACAAACCCGATTTTAGCATCCTTTTTTACAATCCGTATATCCATTGGGAGTGTCATCGTCAAACCAATTCCCACTGCCGGACCATTAATCGCTGCAATGATTGGTTTTTGTAATTCGTATACTTGTAAACTAAGTTGGCCACCACTGTCTCGATACTCATCCTCATCTTTACTAGAGGTGAAGGTTGCTTCCCCTTCACTTAGATCCATGCCCGCACAAAAAGCCCTACCTTCACCAGTCACAATAATGACACGAACATCATCATTGTTATTAGCATTTTGATAAGCGTGAATCAGCTCTTCACTCATTTGATCCGTGTATACATTCAACGTGTCAGGAAGGTTTAAAATGATAGTCATAATTCCACTCTTTAATTCCGTTCTAATTGTTTCATACAAAATCAGATACCCCCTTTTTATATTCTTTTATCAGTTGACCTATGATTTCCTTTGTTGTTTCACGTTTTTGGACTGTGTTTATTCCATGTCCTGCAGACCAAATATCCCTCCATGCCTTTACATCAACTAAGTGAGAAAGGTCGACATCTTCTCTCGACTTCAATGTTTTTGGATCAATACCTTGCTGTATTAAACTTGGAATTAAGATATTCGCATGTACCCCACTAAATGCACTGGTATAAATAATATCACTCACAGTCTTATCAATTACCATTTGTTTATATTCATCCTGTGCATTACTTTCATTTGCTGCTAAAAAACGGGTTCCCATATAGACATAGTCTGCCCCCATTAACTTTGCGGCCGCAATATCTTTCCCTGTGGACATACCACCAGATAAGATGATTGTTCCATCATAAAATTGTTTTACAACATTGATAAAAGAGAATGGATTTAATATTCCACCATGCCCACCAGCACCAGCGCATACGAGTATAAGTCCGTCTACTGCAGTTTCTGCAGCCTTTTTAGCATGTTTAACCGTTGCAACATCAGAATAAACTATACCACCATAGTTATGTACAATATCAATGACATCTCCAGGATTACCAAGAGACGTAATCACAATAGGGGGTTTATACTTTTCTATCATATGAAGGTCACTATCATACCTCTTGTTTGATTTTTTATGGCAAATAAAATTAACCGCCCAAGGAACTTCGCCTAGTTCATTATTTACTTGTTCCATCCATTCTGCACATTTTTCTATAGGGCGTGCATTTAAGAGTGGAAAGGAGCCAATTACACCAGCTTTTCCAGCTTCAATAACCATTTGTGGAGTGGAGACCAAGAACATTGGTGCGATTATCAATGGCAGTTTAGACATTTTCAATCACCATCGCAATTCCTTGTCCTCCACCAATACACAAACTTGCAACTGCAAATCTGCCATTGCGGCGTCTTAATTCATAAGAGGAAGATAGTAGAATTCTAGCCCCACTCGCTCCTACGGGATGTCCAAGAGCAATGGCACCTCCGTGGACATTTGTTTTTTCACGATCCAGCCCTAACTCTTTTTCTACTGCCAAATATTGTGCAGCAAACGCTTCATTCACTTCTACTAGATCCATATCATCTAACGTAAGGTTTGCATGATCTAGTGCTTTTCTTATAGCAGGAACTGGCCCAACTCCCATAATAGTTGGATCAACACCTGCAACAGCCCAAGATACAATTCTAGCAACAGGTTTTAAACTATTTTCTGTCACAGCCTTATTGCTTGCTATGATCATTGATGCTGCACCATCATTTATACCTGAAGAATTCCCTGCCGTTACTGATCCACCCTTAACAAAAGACGGTCTAAGCTTACTCATGGATTCTAAAGTTGCATTTGGTTTAATATGTTCATCTTCCTTCACCAGGACACTGTCTATTTTCTTCTTCACCTCAACTGGAACTATTTCTTCTTCGAAAATATTAGTAATAAATGCCTTTTTGGCGCTATTATGTGACTCAATAGATAATTGATCCTGTTCCTCTCTCGAAATATCGTATTTCTCCGCTAACTTTTCTGCAGTCATTCCCATACCCATTCCTGTATATTCATCGTTCAATGTTGCTAACAACATATCCTCGAACGCTAAATCTCCCATTTTAGAGCCTCCAAAACGTTGTTTAAAATTAGAATATGGAGACTGGGACATATTTTCAGTACCACCTGCTAATACAATATTGGCATCACCTACCAAAATATGCTGTACAGCTGTAACGGCTGCTTGCATTCCAGAACCGCATAAACGGTTTAACGTTAGAGCTGGAATTTCTTGTGGAATTCCACTAAGTAAACCAATATGTCTGGAAACATAGGATGCATTTCTTCCAGTGTGAATTACATTACCATAGATTACATGATCCACTTGTTCTGGGTTGACTTTTGATCGATTTAAAGCCTCGACTGCTGTTGCTTTTCCAAGTTGTGTTGCACCAGTATTAGCAAATGATCCACCAAATTTGGTGAAGGCAGTACGTGCACCATCCACAATATAAACATCACTCATTCTCTCTACCTCCTTTTATCAAAAAGTTCAAACGAACCCTTTAATTTTATTTTATTATTTCCATCTACTACCTCAACTTCGCCCTTCATTAAATTATGGTTAACACTTTCATCATTCAAATAGCCTTTAATAGTCAACAAGTCACCAGGATATATAGGTGCCATAAAGCGAACCTGAAATGAATTCATTTTTCCATAAGAAAACCATTTATCAATTGCCTGTGAAACTAGACCCATCACATACATTCCATGAGCGATAACACTAGGATGTCCCATCTTTAATGCTTCTTCAGGAACCGTATGAACAGGATTGAAATCCCCAGAAGCTCCAGCATATTTCACTAAATCAATCGGTTTTATTGGCTCTTTTGAAAGTGTCTTTTCTATCACTTGGTACCTCCCCTGTATCAATCAACGTAGACTTGCTGACTAAAACGATTGCAGAAAATTGATTTTTATAAATCGTTTTCAAATAATAAAATATCTTATCACCTTTATATTCCTTTCCCTCCACTTTAAGCGTAGCTGTGACCGTGTCATTGGCACAAATATCCTGAATATACTCATATGTTTGTTCACCGTGTAATACATTTTCAGATTTAAGATCAAGTTCTTTAAAAAACTGATAATAATCTCTTTCATTTGAGTATTCAATAACAGTTGCAAAGGTTGGTGGGATTGGAATATCACTATACCCTTGTTTTTGTGCTTCATTCCTATCAAAATAAATAGGATTTATTATACCTATAGCTTTTGCAAAAGCATTTATCTTTCCTGCTTCTATCTTAAAAGGCTTATAATAATGGACAAGTTCCTCTGTCATATTATCACTTCTTTATTCACAAAATTTTATTTTCCCGTGTTAAATTTGCCATTTCAAAATTATTTAAGACTGCCTTATTTAGATGCTCGAATCTAGGATCATCCAATTCCCCTTTTATCCATCTGTAATAAATTTGTTGCAATATAACACCTAATTTATAAAAACCGAATGCTACATAAAAATTAATACCAGAAACATCACGGCCACTCATCTTGGCGTATTTTTCCACTAATTCCCGACGATCGTAAAAGCCTTGTTGATTCGTTACGATATTAATTCCTAAATCGGGATCACCCGATTGTCCCCAATAAGCTACTGTTGAACCAACATCTGTCATTGGATCACCAATCGTGGAAAGTTCCCAATCCAACACTCCGTTCACTTTACTAGGATCTTTTAAATCTAATAAAATATTGTTTAGTTTAAAATCATTGTGAACAATCGTTGTCTCCGAAGTGGTAGGAATATTTTTCAAGAACCAATCTTCTAATTCCTTAACATCTTGATAGTCATCTGTTTTCGAGTGTTTATATCGCTTCATCCATCCATTTACTTGCCTTTCCAAGTATCCTTCTGGCTTTCCAATATCCGTTAAATTTGATGCTCTATAATCAATTGATTGTAATTCTATTAAAGCTTTTAAGATACTATTCGAAATGACTGATCCAGCTTCTACAGTACTTCCATATACGGCTGGTAATTGATCGTCAATCGCAATGCCCTCTTTTTTCTCCATTACATAAAAATGCCTTCCCATAATATCAGGGTCTTCACTATATATAAATGGTTTGGGCGCAAGTGGATATACATGGTTGATTTTGCTTAAAATAGTATACTCTCGCTTCATATCATGTGCTTTTCGTGGAATTTCTCCAAAGGGGGGTCTTCTTAAAACAGCTTCCCAATTTCCAAAATAGACCAAATAGGTTAAATTAGAGTAACCTTCAGAGAATTTCTTTACATTCATAGGGTTATTCGGAATTCCCTTTATCGATTCACGCAGAAACGCTTCAAACTTAGCCCAGTTTATATTTTTATCGTCTATTAATATACTTGCAGGCACCACATGCATCCCCTTTCTTTTCACTTACTTTCCTATGAATACCGCTCTTCGCTTTTCTCCAAAGGCATTTACTCCTTCTTTCAAATCTTCTGTTTGACATAGGTCTACAAAAGATCTCGTTTCTATTTCTTGTCCTTCAGCCAAGGAAACCGCAAATCCTCTGTCTATCGTAGCTTTTGCCTTTGAAACGGCTATTGGTGCTTTACCCGCAATTTTTTCTGCTAAGACCAATGACTCCTTCAACGATTCACCATTGGAAACAACTTTTTCTACTAGACCATTTTCATAGGCTTCTTCTGCAGAAATTATAACTCCTGAAAAGATTAATTCCTTTGCTTTTCCAACACTAATCAATCTTGGCAGCCGTTGTGTACCTCCATATCCTGGTAATACTCCTAAGCCTGTTTCCGGAAAACCCATTTTTGCCTTTTGTTCTGCTATTCTAATATCACACGCAAGGGCTAATTCTAATCCACCACCTAATGCCAACCCGTTTATCGCACAAATGACTGGAAATGGAGCACCAGCTAATTTATCAAAAATCATTTTTCCTTTTTCCACTAAATTCTTGCCACTAACTTCATCAAGAGTAGAAAATTGGTTAATGTCAGCTCCAGCAACAAACGCTTTTTCACCCTTTGCCCGTATTATTAAAACTCTACACGCATCGTAACCAAGTACTGCATCTATGGCACTATCTAACTCATTTAATAGTTCATCAGTTAGTACATTTAAAGGAGGGTGATCTATCGTTAGAGTAGAAATGAAGTCTGATATTTCATATGACACAAAAGATAATCTGGATTCTTTCACTATTCATCCACCTTTCTATTTAAAAGCTTTCTTTTCTAAAATCGTTAATAAGTTTATCCCGTTTAAATACAGGCACTGCATTTACTTTTTCAAAATGATCTATCGTCCACTGTATGGAATTTTCAAAGCCTGTGTCCCTAAGGAGATGAGATGTTTCGCTGTCTAGTAAGTTATTAAAACTCTTTGATTTAGCATGTTGAAAGGCATCTCTTGCTAATTTTGCTGAATCAGAAAGCTCATATATTCCTACCCTTACAAGCTTATCAATTAGATGTCCTGCACCTACAAAGTCTTCCATTGAAAATCGACCTGCATTTCCTGAACAAACAATAATAATGGATGAATCATCCGTTTGTGAATCAATTACTTCGGCAATTCGGTGCCCATTAATAAGAGAAGAAGTATATAAAACTTTTGCTTGCTTTGCGTTTTCGATTCCTATCGTTCCATTAGTTGAGCATATAATGGCTGCTTGCTCTTGCTCAGATGGTTTGATAAGGCTAGGGTCAGGATATAAAAATCCCTCTATTAATTCACCATTAGTCTCACCCAATAGTAGAAAGTGACCTTGTTGCTGTTTGACTGCTTCTAATGCCTTTTTAGCATCCTTTACTGCATAAACAGGCTCATAATTATTTTCTAATAAATAAGCAATTGTTGATGTTGCAAGAAAAACATCCACGACTACTGCAGTACAACTACTAATTGAGCTTGAATCTACTAATTCTTTTTGCGTTATGACATTTACTTTTCGCATACAATCAACCTTTATTTTTTATCTTCACCTTTGAATAGAAATGATGGTTGCTTTTCAATTAAGTTCCTTATAAGAATAAATATGTTCTCCACAATAATTAATCCAAATGCAATAGGTACGAAGAAGAATATTGGATAAAGCGGATAGAGTGTTCCTGCAGCAGGAAATGCTATTTCTCTTTCCAATCCGTTCAACGCATACTCTAAGGAAAATTGAGTCATTAAAATGAGAACAAAAATTTCAATAAGTACCATCCCGATAATAATAAACATTTTTGTTTTGTTTTTAAAACGCTCTATTAACATATCCATTTTTGGCAGAACGCCCGACGAGTAGACATACGCTAAAGAAGGAAAAACGACAATAGGCATAAAATAGTTCTGAACAATTTCAAATCCACCATTAATCGAATTTTCTACAATATTTCTTAAAAAAACGTCATAGACAATGAATAACATCATACCAATAAGACTAATTCCGCTAATCCAGACACCAATAATTTTAATGTAATCGAAATATTTATATACACTTAATACGCCTTTCATAATATTCATCCTTTCCTTCAAGAATCCATTGAATCAGGTAAAAACGTTGCTATTTCTGGAAACGAAATCATTAATCCACAAACAACTACCAATACTGCAACCGCAAATACCATCCCGATTCGAAATATCGGCTCTAGTCGGATTTTACTAACTCCTGCTACTGCGTATACACTTAAGCCAACTGGAGGAGTGATCAATCCAATCGTACAGATAATGCCTACAAACACTCCAAACCACAATAAGTCAACTTGAAGTTCTGTAATAATAGGTAGAAGTACAGGGATTGACATCAATATGACAGCGGCCCCTTCAATGAACATGAACATGATAAATAGAATAGCGGAAATAATAACCAAAACTAGTGCTGGCGTATCCATGATTGGTTCTAACAAGGCAATTATTTTTCTCGGTAATAATGATAAGGATACAAATCGTCCAAATATTTGAGCACCTATCATAATTAACATAACCATACCGGTTAATTTAATTGTTTCCACAACAGATTTTTTGATAAAAGTAGAATTTATCTTCCCTAGGACAAGCGCTGCCAATAATCCTGCAAAGGCACCAACAGCTCCGGCTTCGGTCGGTGTAAAAATCCCAGAATAAATTCCTCCAAATATAATGAGCATAATTAGAAGAGAAACAGTTCCGGCAGCAGAAAGCCGCAAAACAGAAACCTTATAATCTGATTGTTCCTCAGTGGATGCAACTTCATCATCTATCTCCACTTCATTTTTATCCACTTTAAAATACACTAACATTACCAAAATAAAGACTATCATAACCAATATTCCAGGGATGATAGCACCTATAAACAATTGACCAACTGGCGTTTCAGTAGCTACACCATAAAGGATGAGAATAATACTAGGAGGAATAATACCTGATAAGGAGCCCCCTGCTGCTGCAATAGCACCTGATAATGGAGCACTGTATCCATGTCTGCGTAATTCTGGTATTGCCACTTGCCCTAATGAAGCTGCTGTTGCTGTTCCCGATCCAGAGACAGCTCCTAGTACTCCACCAATCATAAGTGTTAATATTCCTAAAACACTGTTTTTACCTCTTGATGCTCTATTTACTATATAAAAAATATCTTTTACAATGTCAGACTGGAGGATAAATTGTGCCATTAAAACGAACAAAGGAATAGTAGTTAATGTGTAGCCCGCAACACGATTAAACGGTTCATTACCTAATAATCCTGGCAGAATACTAAAGCCTTCCAATAAAATCAGACCTATTACACCGCTTGCAAATAAAACGGAGTGAATATACAAACCTGATACTAGAAAAAGGACTAACATTGTAAGGATAATTACTATAACCACAAAACTACTCATTACATACCCCTACCTTTCAAGTATTCAAAACAATGTAGAAGATCTTGTCACTTTCTCATGCTTTAGCACAATAGAACAAAGGTTAAAATTTATATACCAAAGTCTGTGACAAGATTCTTCTAAACTAATTTATTTCTGTTAATCTTTTATTCTATATTTTTTAAGCTATCCGGAACATCGCCGCCCTGTTCAATGATAATGTCACGCCATAAAACAATTAATTCATTTCCAGGTAGGCCTTGCTCCTCTAGAATTTCTGCATAATCCAACCATGTTTTTTCAATGCCTTCATTAAACAAGTCTTGAACTTCTTGATCTAAAGAAGTAAATTCTACAAACTGTCCACCATCTTCTTTATTTTGGGCAATTGCCTCTTCTGAACGATCTATCCATTCCTGAGCACCCGGTGAAAAAATTTCTTCATTCGCTTGAGTCATTGCTTCTTGAACATTTTCAGGGAATTCATCCCACTTTTCTTGTGTAGTTCCAATAAACGCATTAAAATGCCCAAAATTTATATCTGTAACTGTGTATTTGAATAACTCTTCAAAACCATATCCAGACCAATCGGCTATACTATAATAGCTTCCGTCAAATGAACCCCTGCTTAATGCATCGAACATTTCAACTGCTGGCATCGTAACACTATTTACTCCAATTGTTTCTGAATACATTTCATGAATTCTTGAAGGCGTACGTAGGGACGTTCCTTCTACATCACTTGCTGAATCGAATTCTTTTCCCGTTGTTGAAATTGAATATTCCTGAGTTGTCGAAATTGGAAATACTTTAAACTGATCGAACTGCATCTCGGAATACGTTTTACCGTCTTCTAGTTCTACATCACTTGTTAACAACGCCTGCCATGCATTAGACCCGATATGTGCATCGGAATGTGCTAAAGGAAGCATCGTCACTTCGGCCATTGGATATTGATCGGGCTGGTAGATAGGTAGTATTAGCCCCACATCTATAGTTCCATTCAGAACTGCATCTGCTTCATCTGGAACAGCTACAAGCTCTCCACCTGAAAAGGTTTCAAATTGAACTTGACCATCTGTTAATTCTTCTACTCGATCCATCCATGGCACCATATTATCAGACCACCATGCGTGCTGGGAGCTAAGTCCAGTAGCTGCACGTAATTCAATAACTTCAACAGCCTCTCCATCTCCATCTTCACCGTCTCCGTCTTGATCAGTTACTGTCTCCTCACTATCAGAACATGCACTAAGAATAAAGAAAACGCTTACAACAAATAAAAGAAGAATACTTTTCATGTTTCTCACTTTAAAACCTCCCAATTTTTTTAAAATACAAACTATCTACCGGTAAATTCAGGTATTCTTTTTTCAAAAAAAGCTGAAATCCCCTCTTTATGATCTTCCGTCTGAAGCATCATCACTTGAATAATATTTTCTTGCATAAAAGCTGTCTCCTGGTGAAAGTTAGGGACATTATTAACAAGATATTTTACATACTTATTAGCAATCATGGGACCATTAACAACAAAATCCGCAAACTTTTCTGACTCTGAAATAACATTCCCTTTAACTATTCGATTAACTAACATATGGGATTCTGCCTCATTAGCTGTAAGTGTCTTCCCAGATGATATCCATTCCTTTACTATAGGAGACGAAACTCTCTCCGTAAGCGTTTTAATTAAGCCTAAATCAGGGATTAATCCGATATTTGTAAAACTTAATGCGAATTTTGCATCTGTATCAGCAACAATGAAATCTGAAGCTAGTGCTATACTGAATCCAGCACCTGCAGCATAACCATGAACAGCTGCTATGACGTATTTATCAACATCCATTATTTTCTGGGAGAGTCCGGACACATACTCTACCCATTTTGCTGCTTCCGATGCTCCTGAAATGTTTTGCATAGTATCAATTGATCCGCCAGCACAGAAGGATTTACCATTTCCAGATATAATTATTACATTGACATCTGGGTTTCTTGAATACTCCTCAAGATAATGAATAATTTCTTCTACTAGTTCCCTTGACAATGCATTTAATTTATCGGGGCGGTTCAACATAATATGACCAATTTTATTATTCACTTTCACTTCTACTAATCCGCTCATATTCTCCTCCATTCTAGTTTTTTAAGGGGTTACTACTAATTTCCCCCATGTCTTGCGACTAGCTAGTAAATCTAAAGCTTTTGGTACGTCTTCAAATGCATAATGTTGATAAATTAGTGGTTTAATTTTTCCTTTTTTGTACAAATTCATCAACTCCAAATGAGCCTCTTTAACCTTTTCAGGAAACAACCTTCGAAAATAGCCAAAATGAATACCCACTAGAGAATAATTTTTTATAAGCATATGGTTCGTTGGTACATCAGGAATTGTTCCACTTGCAAAGCCAATGAGCAACAACCTACCGTCAAATGCAATACATTTTCTTGATTTATGAAAAACATCTCCACCAACTGGATCAAAAATGACATCTGCACAATGTCCTTCTGTTTCTTCTTTCACCACTTTCACAAAATCTTCGTCTCGATAATTAATAGCCACGTCTGCTCCCATCTTTTTACAAATTTTTACCTTTTCATCAGAACCAGCTGTGGCAATCACCTTAGCACCTAGAACTTTCCCAACCTGTATAGCAGCAGATCCGACTCCTCCTGATCCCGCATGAACAAGAAGGATTTCACCTTCTTTCAATTGTGCTTTCTTTTTCAAAGCATAATAGGCGGTATGGTAGGTTATATACATCGATGCTGCCTGATTATATGGAAGTTCATCAGCAAGTGGATATATATTCTCTTCATTCACAATAGCCCATTCTGTAAACCCTCCATTCGGAAGTCCAGTAGTAGCTAAAACACGTTGCCCTAATTCACTGTCTACACCTTCACCTACTTCATCAATAACTCCAGCTATTTCAGCACCTGGCGTAAAAGGTAATGATGCCTTCTCTTGATACTTTCCTTGACACTGTAATATGTCAAAGAAATTTAATGAAAAAGCCTTCACTTTCAACAAAACTTCACCTTTTTTAGGTACAGGTTTTGGAATTTCTTTTATTTCAAGAGCTTCTTCAGGATCACCTAATTTAGAAACAAACCAAGATTTCAATATATCACCACCTAATAATCGCTAAATGTATTTTTACTTAGTAAAATCTATAATTGTTCTCTTATTTCCAATTTTGCAATATCCCTTAAATGTACTTTGTCGGGCCCATCAACTATTCTTAACGTTCTAGCATTTGCCCAATGTGCGGCTAATGGTAAATCATCTGATACCCCCGCACCACCATACACTTCAATTGCCCGATCAATAACATTTAAAGATACTCTTGGTGCTGCAATTTTAATCATGGCAATTTCTTTTCTCGCAGCTTTGGCTCCCTCTTGGTCAATTTTATTTGCAGCATGCAAGGTTAATAATCTTGCTTGCTCGATTTCAACTCTACTTTCAGCAATTTGCTCACGAATTGTATCTTTATCTACTAGTTTAGAGTTAAAAGCCTCTCTGTTGTTTGCACGAGTTACTAATAATTCTAGCGCCCGTTCTGCTGCACCAATTGCTCGCATGCAATGATGAATCCTACCTGGCCCTAGCCTACCCTGTGCAATTTCAAATCCTCTTCCTTCCCCTAATAACATATTAGAGACTGGCACTCTTACATTGTTATAGTGAACTTCTGCATGTCCATGTGGTGCGTGATCATAGCCGAAAACTGGCACAAATCTTTTCACTTCGACACCTGGTGTATCAAAAGGAACTAAAATCATAGATTGTTGTTTGTATCCTTCAGCATTAGGATCTGTTTTCCCCATAACAATAGCAATCTTACATCTGGGATCCATAGCACCTGATGACCACCATTTTTTTGCATTAATGACATATTCATCACCATCACGTACAATGCTACCTTCAATATTTTTCGCATCGGATGAAGCCACATCTGGTTCTGTCATCGAAAAAACAGATCGTATTTCACCCTCTAATAAAGATCCAAGCCACTTGTTTTTTTGTTCCTCAGTTCCATATTTAATTAAGACTTCCATATTTCCCGTGTCTGGTGCATTACAATTAAAGATTTCAGGGGCGATTAAAGAACGACCCATAATTTCACATAAAAATGCGTATTCGTAATTTGTTAAACCCGCTCCTAGTTCAGCATCTGGAATAAATAAGTTCCATAATCCTTTTGACTTTGCTTTAGCCTTTAATTCTTCTACTATTGGTGGAATCATCCAACGACTTTCTTGTGCATTTAGTTGTTCCTCATATACCTCTTCATTTGGATATACCTCTTCATCCATAAATTCTATCAATTCTTTCCTTAACATTTTCCCCTTCTCTGAAAGCTCTTTTAACATGTTAATTTCCCCTTTTTTCCTTTAATGATTGTTTCAATATTTTTCCAGAGGCATTCCTAGGTAGCTCATCGATGAACGCATATACTTCTGGGATTTTAAATTTTGCTAAGTTTTTCTTGCAGTGATTCTTAATCTTAGGAATATCCTCTTCCGTCAATTGATCACTTACAATGAATGCTTTTACTTTTTCACCATATAATGGATCAGGGATACCTATAACAGCAGCTTCATTAATTAATTCATACTTTTTCAGGACATCCTCTACTTCAATGGAGAAGATCTTCTCACCCCCCCGGTTAATCATATGTTTCTTACGGTCGCGAATATAAAAGAATCCATCCTCATCGACACATCCAAGATCTCCAGATAGCCAATAACCGTCTAAAAAATTACTTTTGTTTGCCTCAATGTTTTTCCAATACTCCTTGATAACCATTGGACCTTTTATATACAGTTCCCCAACCTCATGTAATTTACATTCATCCCCCTTAGTATTAATTATTTTAATATCTGCTACGGGAACAGATAATCCTACCGAAGTGACTTTTTCTTCCGAATACGTTAAAGGCATTAAGGTTGCTGGTGATGTAGTTTCTGTTGCACCATAAGCATTATGCATTTCTGCATTTGGAAAAGCTTTTCTTAGCATAGAAAATGTTTGCTGATATATCGGTGCACCTCCAAAGGCGACTTTTGTTACAAAATCAAAACTATTATTCTGAAATTTTTCCTGTGTGGACATCATGATAAATATAGTAGGTACATTAAAGAGGAAGTTTATTCGGTATTTTAGAATGGTCTCTATGTATTTGTCATTTTGATAGCGTTCCATACTATGAGCAGTACCACCAACGAATAGAATATGAAGTAACTGGGCTACTAAACCTGTCACATGAAACATTGGCACTGCAATTAAAGTTTTCATAGTACTATCTGTTTTAAATGTAGTTTTATAGTTAATTAAACTGTGAATAACATTGATATGAGTTAAGACAGCACCTTTAGGCTTCCCTGTTGTTCCAGAAGTATAAAGGATAAAAACGGAGTCTAATTCATCTACTTTTACTTTCTCGAGTTCATATTTATCCTCCATTAATTGTGTAAATGTATCTTCTCCATCAATAACAAGTATAAGATCTTTATGTGGAATAACATTACTATCAATTTCTTTTATTTCATCCATTTTATAAATAAACTTTTCCTCGCTAATAATTACTTTTACATCTGAATGTCCTAATATAAATGCTATTTCTTCTGCTGCCAATTTGACATTGACTGGCACTAAGATTGCACCCAACTTGGCACATGCAAAAACGAATAAGGGAAAGTGATATCGATTTCCGATAATAATTGCTACTCGGTCACCTTTTTTAACTCCACATTTCTTTTGCAAATTGGAAGCAATAATCGATGAATAGGAATCCAACTCTGAATAAGTTAGAGTTCTTTCTTCTGTAACGATTGCATTTTTTTCCTTATAATTCTTAGCGCTATTTGATAGGATATCACCAATATTTTTAGGGCGTTCATTAAATACTTTAATATCCTTCCTCCCAAATAATTCAATTGTTTGAATTGCCATATTAGGCCTCCTTTTATTTCAATATTTTAATAATATAATCACTGTATATTTCAACTAATTCTTCCTTTGACAACCTACCCTTTGGTTTATACCATTGCTGGATCCAGTTCATTGCACCAAGTATAATCATTCTAGCGATTGTTGGTTCCTCTGTGCTGAATATCCTTTCCTGAATTCCCCTTGAAATGATCTGGTCAAAAAGTCCTTCATACCTCTTCCTTAACTCGAGTACTAATTTCAACTGTTCTTCGTTAAAGAAGCGTTTTGGTTCCATAATCAAGTTAAACGTTTCTTTTTCTTCTATGGCATAATCAATATGGGTAGCAACCATTTTAAAAAGAATCTCTTTAGTGGAACCTTCTCCGTTAAGAATCCTCTCGAGATCCTCAGATGCTTGGGAAAGTACAAAATTATGACATTGATACATTAAGTCACTTTTGTTTTTGAAGTAGTAATATAATGACCCTTTAGTCATCAGGAGTTCAGCAGCGATATCCTCCATTGTTGCACCAGCATATCCCTTCTTATTAACAATTCCAATTGCTGAAAATAATATTTGCTGCTTCTTTCTTATCATTTTTCTCTGTGAAAGCTTCATAATAACTATCACCTTTTCAATGTTAGTGTGTAATATATCTTTATTGTAATCGCTTACATTTCCAAATTAAATACTTCCTGAAAATTAATCTTATACGCATTTAAATAATTTAAACACTATTTATTTTTTGAACGCCGTTATAATATCTGAATATTATAACTTATCTTAACGTTATTATTACAAAATTGCAACAGTTTTTTTACTATAGTTTTAAATTTAAATTTAGATTTAAAAAAAGAACCCTTGTATAACAAGAGTTCAGTGTATTTTGTTCTTGTATTCTAAATTACAAAATGAATTTTCTCATACTACATCCTGTAATTACTGTCTTTTTTTTGTCTTTTTATTATTCAACCGCTCATTTTCCGTTAACGGTTCATTTGCAAATTCATGATCATATTGTTTGGATAAAGTTTTCCTTACAGCTTGTTCATCACTATTTCCACTACTAATTTTTCTTTTTTTATCCATAGGAAAGCACCTCCATAGGGATAGTTTGGCTAAAGTAAATACATTGTATGTACGCTAAAAAAACGCTGGAAGGAACTATATCCCTCCAGCGTTTTTACCTGTTTTTATTTTAGTTTATTAATGTATAGTCGCTTATCATCAGCCATTCCCGCTAAACAAATGGATGCAGGATCATTATCAACATCCAACTTAAAGGTAGAACCGTCAGTTGGCAATGTCTCCTCGAAAATTTCCTCATATTCGGAAACCGTTACTTCTCTTCTTAAAGAAAATAACGAGGAATGGTTATCCACATGTAGATGATCCTTATAATTTGGTTGCAGAATACCCGTAAAGAACTCCCCAACAGCACCAGATCCATAACTAAATAACCCGATTCTTGAACCTGTTGCTAAATCATCCTTTTGTTCAAGAAGGGATAGTAAGCTTAAGTATAAGGAAGCGGTATAAATATTTCCAACATTCCTATTGTACGATGTACTGATGGTGTAATTGTTCGTTAACCGTTCCCTCACTTCCTCTGTCCCTTCATCCAGAACAGTCCTTAACGCTTTAAGCCCCATTTTCGTATAAGGTAAGTGATAGCAAATCGCTTCAAAGTCATTCAATCCTAATCCAGTTTTAGACTTATATTGCTCCCAAACTTTTGAAAAGAAGGAAATGTACTGTTCATTGGATAATTTTCCATCCACGAACGCTTTGTCCGAATAAATGGGACGCCAAAAATCCATAATATCTGTGGTAAAGTAGACACTTTGATCTTCCAATACCAAAATATTAGGATCAGCACTAATCACCATCGCAACCGCACCTGCTCCTTGAGTAGCTTCTCCTGGTGTATTCAAACCATATCTGGCAATATCGGAACCTAACACTAACACCTTACTTTGTGGGTTTAGTGCTATATGCCCTTTTGCCATTTGAATACCAGCAGTCGCCCCGTAACAGGCCTGTTTAACCTCAATCGCCCTAGCATATGGGTTTAACCCCAATAAATCATGGACATAAACTCCAGCAGATTTTGAACTATCAATGCCTGATTCTGTCCCAAAAATGACAAAGTCAATCGCTTCTCTATCCTCTTCATCCAAAATTTCTAAAGCAGCATTTGCTGCTAATGTTACTGGATCCTGCGTGATCGGAGCTAAAGACATCTTTTCTTGTCCAATTCCAATCGTAAATTTTTCAGGCTCCACATTTCGTTGGACCGCTAATTTATTCATATCCACATATAAATGAGGTGCGTAGAAACCTATTTTATCAATCCCTATTTTCACAGCTAGTTCTCCTTTGTTTGCCTATATTAACGCATGTCACAAGGTCAACATGCCCAAGTAACTTGTAAATTGGGTAATTTTCATTTTACTACAAATAAAGAAAGAATTAAATCAACAGGACTTTGGGAGAAGCTTCTAGAGAACGAAAGCGTAAGCGCCTTGAAAGACACGACAAGCATAAGCAGGTCGCGTAGTGTGGATGACTTTACCCAAGTCGAACTGCTTATGTCTCGAGTGTCTAGGCACTGGAGCTGGACGTGGCTTAAGCAGTTAATAAATTATCCACAGACTTCTAATTTTATAATATCCTATGCTACGTTCGAAAGAAAAATAATTGCAACCAATTCAAGGCAGTAAACGTATGTACATATTATGCAGGTTATTTTTATGAGGAAAATGATTGGAATCCTATTATTGGTTGTTATGATGTTTGGTATGACTAGTTGTAGTAGTGAAGCTATGAATAACGACGATGTTAAAACGTTTGTGAAAGAATACAAAACAGAACAATATACGATTGAGAATCCTGATGATCCTCTAACAGGACTTGAAATTGGAGAAAAAGTGAAACCGTTTCTTTCAGAAGAAGAACTGGAAAATTTAATGAAAAACCGTGTATTTAGTATAGCACCTACTATAGCGAAGAATATTGGTAAAAGCGTTGAGTTAGAAGGAGTTAGACTTGAGAAAGAACAAGAAAATGATAATGGTTCGATAGATTATACGTATACGTTAAAATTGAAATACTATGATGATCACTCTTCTGTAGTTGTAGCTAAAAAAGGAGAATTGACGATCAAAAATAACGATGGACTGAAAATAACTCGTGATTGGGAAAAGCCAACCGAATTTGAACAATATGCGATTTTACAATCACATTAGTCTGCTAAAATCCTATGTTTATAAGAATTGTACCTTCAAAAATAATAAAGAGAAATCTAACTACAGGGAATAAAATTAAGAAAAACAAGGCTTAGGAATAACAATTCTCTAAGCCTTGTCCGGCGATTTAACATGAGTTTTTTACATCTTTTATTGAACCTTTCTCAGATAATCATCGAGACAGTCCAATTGTGAACTAAACCCTTGAACCACACCCATATCGATTATGGACTCTAGAGCTTCAACAGATGAAAATGTACTTCGGACTATTAATTTTGTCTTACCATCTTGTTCAAGAAAAGTCATCGCTACCAAAATTTCCGGCATACTTTCGTTAGCATTTCCATCTTCATCAGAAAACACATCGGTATAAACAATCTTCTCTGGTATAACGATTTCCTGATAGACTGTTTTCCCCCATGATTCCTGACCATAAAATTTCCCTTGATTCTTATCCGTACACCGCATGCAATAATGCCATACCCCGCCTGGTTTAAACTCAAATTTCTTGTTTTCAGTTGTCCAACCAGCTGGCCCCTACCAGCTCGCCAAGCTCTCGGATTCAGAAAAAGCCTTAAACACAATTTCTCGCGTAGCATTGAAATATCGTTCTAAAACAAGATCTCTTCCTTCTACCTTCGTTTTAACACTATGCGTTGCTTTATTTTCAGACATTTTAATTCCTCCTAAAGAATATTTTGATTAGAAAAACTCGAAATAATATACCTAAACACGGAATTACTGCACTAAAGTACGGAATTCCAGTACACAAACACGGAATAATCTACATAAGTGCGGAATTCTTATACAAAACCGCGGAATTACTGCAAAAAACTCGGAATCAACCAAGCAGGCTACCCGCATTTGGCTTATGCAGTAGGAAAATTTTGTGCTTTCTTATTCACTTAGAAGCTATACGTCCCTCCTTCTCTAAATTTTGCTATAGCGCTGCTCATATTTCTCTGTGTTACTTTCCCTTTATTCATCCTGTTCCTTTTTCTTTGCTTGAAGTTCAAGTAAATAGTCATCCAAACGATCGAACCTTTCCTCCCAGACACTTCGGAAAGTCTCCAGCCAAGAATCCAACTCTTTAAATGGCTGTGAACGTAGCTTGTAGATCCGACGATTGGCAATTGGCTGCACCTCAACGAGCTCTGATTCTGTAAGTATACGAAGGTGTTTGGAAACTTGCGGCTGGCGAATCTCAAGTTTATTTTGCAATTTCTCCAACTGTAAGAGGACCATCACGCAAGAGTTCAATAATTTGTAAGCGGTTAGGCTCGGCAAGAGCACTCAATATTTTTTCCATGCATTAAATATACCTTAAAAGGAATATTTTGATTTTTCGTTAAAAGGATAAAGCACTATTTCTCCCTAAACCCTATCCCTCATATGCCTCCTCCAACTTCCTTATGTTAATTTTCTTCATTTGTAGCATTACTTTCATAACCCTTCCTGATTTCTCTGGGTCTGGGTCGCGTAACATTTCGGTCAAAATCGTTGGGATTACTTGCCAAGATACGCCATACTTATCCTTGAGCCAACCACACTGCTGCGCCTTCTCATCCCCACCTTCTGAGAGATTATTCCAATAGAAATCTACCTCTTCCTGGGACTCACAATTGACAATAAATGAGATTGCCTCATTGAATTCGAAATATGGCCCACCATTTAAAGCTACGAATTTCTGACCTTCTAGCTCGAATTCCACAGTTATTACCGTTCCCTCTGGCTGCCCGTGAATTTCATACCCTTCTTTACCATAGTAATTAATTCTTCCAATCTTTGAATTATCAAAGATTGAAGTATAAAATTTCGCTGCTTCCTCTGCCTGTGAATCAAACCACATATTTGGTGTGATTCTTTGGATTTTGTTTGTCAAAATTCTCCCACCTAAGAAATAATTTTGTTTAAACATACATTAACAGTAACTCCAGGGACTAATTTCTTCTTGATTGCTATATCATTTCTATTTAAATTTATTAAACGACCACCTGCTAAAGCAGGTGGATTTGGACATGAATGTCGACGACTAAAGTCGTTCCTCAGGCTAAAGTCCTGCTCAAAGTCCTTAGCTCAAGCAAACTCGAAGTGTGACTTAACTCATTCCTCAATTCTAAAAATGTCATCCTTACCTTCATTGAA
>NZ_JBHTKJ010000048.1:0-27125 GCF_042675965.1 Virgibacillus byunsanensis
ACGATTACCCAAGAAGCCCCCACTTCAAACAACCCGTAAGGGTGGTAAGTGGTGGGAGTAGTTCACAGGCCTTCCTGTACCATAGACTTTACATATATCCCTGATGCATCTTTTTCGTGTCTTACGAAAATACAACCCATTTTCCCCCTCGGGCCAGATCACTTTATAAAGCAAGCAAATCTGACCCTAACATATTGTTATTCCTTTGGTTGTAAATCCTCAATCGATTCAATGTCCATATAATCAGGAACAACCATACCAATTCTTGCACCTGTTAAGTTTTCCCCTAAATCAACCATGTCTTCCTTCGTTTCTTCATAGAAAGAACCGTGTGTTACAGGTAACCATGGAGCAAGAGATGCATCACCTTCACCATTAGCTACTGATTGGAACATAACTGCTGGGTCGACGGGTGTTAATGTTACCTTAAACCCTTGTTGTTCTAATACCGCCTTCATCACATGTCCAGAAGAACGTTCTGTATCCCACGGGGTCGATACTAATTCGATTGCTTTTCCATCTACCTTCTCTATGCCTTCTGTCCATTCATCAACGCTATCCTGATTCTCTTCTATCCAATTTTTTGCTGCTTCCTCAAATGAAACATCTTGTGCCTCAAGCATTACTGCTTCCATATCTTCTGGTTCCCAGTGGAATCGATCAAGAATTTTATATGCATTAGGCATGTCCTCTTCTAAACCTTTTCTTACTATTGTATTTATGTTCTCAACCCCACCAAATGTACCTTTTGGATCCTCTAGAAATTTTAAATCATAAGAAGCAAACTTCCAGTGTGGAGTCCAACCTGTTACAATAATTGGTTCTTCGTTATCAATTGCCTCACCTAGCTCCGTTAGCATACCCGCAGTTGACCCTTCTAGAAGTTCCCAGCCTTCTAAGTTTTCATATTCCTCTAAAGTGTTATTTGCAAGATCCATGGTTCCTGCTCCAGGCTCAATACCTGTAATCGTATAATCTAACGCTTCACTTAAATTAGCAGTCTCTTCTCCATTATCCTCTGCCTCTTCTCCATTACCACAGCCAGTTAACAGTAAAGAAAAAGATAAGTAAAGAGGTATACCAATTGATTTTAATTTTATCATTTTTTTCCTCCTTATAACTTTAGAAAACTTGGCCTTATCGCATACTTAAAAAGGACTATGCATTTTAGCATGTCCTTAATTCTTCCTTCTTAGTTTAAACATAACTAATAAATTAATAACTTTTTGAAAGCACTTTTAAAATAATACAATAGATATGGTTTCCAGTAAAACTGGATAAAACTTCGTATTATAGAATTTAAGATAGTACTCAATCCCTAATCACACTAAATATTCATTGATTTATTAATGGTAACACTTAAATGGATCAATATCAGATATGGATTATCTAGTAGTAGGAAAGTCTTTTGAATAATGTATTTTAGGGTGACATCTGAAATTGCCTATAAACATATATACACAACACCCATGTATAAATAATAAACAAGATGACTGGTAATGGTATCCGTATCATGTTTCCCCCCAATAATAATTATTTAATTACTCATATGCAAAGGGACAAGATAACATTCAAACAGAATGTTAATGATAAAAAGATTAAATTTAATCCAAAAAACAAGAGCAGGAATATCAATCATTCCCTGCTCTTGTTTTCTGGTAATCACAAGTGCCTTCTATGCACCTTTTTTCCATTATACGCGTACACTACCTGCTTCTCTTCCACATAAGTTTCCATGTGCACCGTTCGTCCCCACAGTTGATAAATATAGGGGAGCACATTTTCCAAATACTTTAGATCAAGCTCAATTCCTTCATAACCATGCACTAAATAAAGTTCTCCATTACGTAAATAATCACCGTTCTCTACCGTTATATATGGAAAACCTCCATTCACCCGCATTGATATAAGCTGATCTCTCACATTTTCGTAATCTTTATCCGTTATAAGATAATCTCTGCCCTTTTTTTCAAATAAATACATATCTTCCTGAAATACCAACTCTTTGGTTAAATAGTTTCTAATAAAAGAAATGTCTGACTCCACTTCTCTTACTTCGAATATTTTTTCCCTGCCCGTATTTGGCTCGACACCTAACTCCTTCATGCCATCTGTAGGATTATTGTAACGCTCCTCTATGTCTTCAAATATTTTCAAACCGAGATAGTAAGGGTTAATTTGCTATTTGGAAGGTTGCACTACAGAAGCCCAGCCTTCGTTTCGTATTGGCGTTTTCCCATAAAAAATAGACCTAATTTTTTTAGATCTATAGTTACTTGTACACATCGCCGCGGTTATCTATAGTCAGAATATAAATCATTCCTTCATTTTGATTAACTTCAAATATCACCCTATAAGTTCCAACTCTCAGTCTTAATTGATTATTTCTACCTCTTAATGGTTTTATATCACCAATTGGTGGTCTTATCGTTAACCCACTTAATGCTGTTCCTATCCTTTCCTGAATAGCTTTCTCCTGTTTCTTCAAAAACTTAATGGATTCACGACTTAATGTCAATTGATAGGTTAAGCTCAACGCTTGCATCCTCCCATGATACAAACTCTGAGTTATTCTTTAGTTGATTTTCTTCTTCTTCACTTAAAGGAAATTCATCCGGTTCAAAGTTCATGATGTCATCCCAGTCAGGGCGTGAATGACTCAAGTGTAAAAACTTTATATAATCAAACGCTGACTTTTTTGCATCTTCTGGAAGACTTTTTAACATTTTGTATAACTCTTCATTACTAATAGCCATTGTTAAATCTCCTTTCCAGTTATAGATATACTTATTATATTACTCATGAGTTATTATAACAACTTCCAAATCGCTCATTTGTTGTTAATGTATACATTTATCAGAATAATCAACATATCCCGTTTAAATATTAAGTTAGATGCCTTGATTAATAGTGAGGTGAAAAAACATGGAAATTATATTGACAATACAGTTCCTGATTATAGGTGGTTTACTATGATATATAAAGAAAAGAAATGATCATAAGTTATCTTTAATTGCTCGAAAAATTGAATATAGTTCGATTTTGAAGAAGAGTCAATGGCAATGGGATTAGCTTCTTATTTTAATTACCGGAATCAAGGAATGAAGATAATTTAATCCAAAAAACAAGAGCAGGAATATCAATCATTACCTGCTCTTGTTTACTGGTAATCACAAATGCCTTCTATGCACCTTCTTCCCGTTATACGCATACACTACCTGTTTATCTTCTACATATGTTTCCATGTGCACCGTTCGTCCCCACAGTTGATAAATATAGGGGAGCACATTTTCCAAATACTTTAGATCAAGCTCAATTCCTTCATAACCATGCACTAAATAAAGTTCTCCATTACGTAAATAATCACCGTTCTCTACCGTTATATATGGAAAACCTCCATTCACCCGCATTGATATAAGCTGATCTCTCACGTTTTCGTAATCTTTATCCGTTATAAGATAATCTCTGCCTTTTTTTTCAAATAAATACATATCTTCCTGAAATACTAACTCTTTGGTTAAATAGTTTCTAATAAAAGAAATGTCTGACTCCACTTCTCTTACTTCGAACATTTTTTCCCTGCCCGTATTTGGCTCGACACCTAACTCCTTCATGTCATCTGTAGGATTATTGTAACGCTCCTCTATGTCTTCAAATATTTTCAAACCGAGATAGTAAGGGTTAATTTGTTGTTTGGAAGGTTGCACTACACTAGCGTTCAATGAAGCAAATTCAATAGCCTCACTTGATGTTAAGTCCAGTTCCCTTAAGATTCGTTGGTGCCAATACGAAGCCCAGCCTTCATTCATGATTTTCGTTTCAAGCTGTGGCCAGAAATATTGCATTTCCTCTCGCATCATCGTTAAAATATCACACTGCCAATCTTCTAACTCACGACTGTATTCTTCAATAAACAGTAGTATATCTTTCTCTGGATTCGGTGGGAATTTTTTCTTCCTCTTACCTGTTTCTTTCTTTTTCTTAGTTTCTTTTTGATCCAATTTCCATAAATCATCATATGGTGTTACTCGTTCGGTTTGTTCGTCGTTATCTGATTCTGTTTCGTAGTCGGGTAGTTTTGGTCTGACCAGGGATGGGTCAATATGTTCCTGAATAGATAAAACTGCATCCAGAAATCGTTCAACTTCATCCTTTCCGTGAATCATTTCGTAGTTGGCAATACGTTCTGCAGTTGCCGTCATGCTTTCTACCATATCTCTTCTTGTGTTTGAAAAACGTGCGTTATTTTTAAAGAAATCGCAGTGCGCAAGTACATGAGCAATAATCAGTTTGTTTTGAATAAGACTGTTTGTGTCCAATAAAAATGCATAACAGGGGTTTGAGTTAATGACCAGTTCGTATATTTGACTTAAACCAAGGTCATAGTGCAACTTCATTTTATGAAATTGCTTTCCAAAACTCCAATGACTAAACCGTGTTGGCATTCCATAAGCCCCGAATGTATAAATAATATCAGCAGGACAAATTTCGTAACGCATCGGGTAATAATCAAGACCAAATCCAGAGGCAATTTCTGTAATTTCATTTATCGCTCTATCCAGTGCCTTTGCATCCGTCAATATGATCCCTCCATCTGTACTTTTTATAGTTTATGATGTGATAGGGGAATGATGAACAGTAAAATGTGTTTAAAGAATACATATGTAACAATTTTCAATCCATTCATAATTGGTATATAATTAACATATCCATTACGTTTCTCAATACTTATCAAAGGGAGAAGAGTATGCAATACACTTGGAGGTTTATCTGTACGTCTATTTTACTAGTTTCAAATTTGATTTCGCTTTCTTATGTAGATTCAGATACGATTACAACAATACATATTACCTCATTTATTCTTAATCTACTCATAGGTTGGATAGTTGGGACACAGATTGATAAATATCTCTATTCCAAAAAAGAACTTGGTACAGCAAATAATGCACTAGCAAATTACTCTTACGCCTTGGATTCAGCGGCAGATGCAATTTGTATTATCAATGAAAAAGGGGAAATAGAATTTGCTAATGATGCACTTACAAAACTCTATGGCTATAATCATAAAGAGATATTATCATTAAATTGGGGGAATCTTTTATCAAAGGAATCCACCGTTCATTTACTTAAACCTATGATTTCTGATGTAAAAGAGCATGGTCAATCAAGAGAAGAGGTAATCGGCGTTAGACATGATGGAGAAACATTCACTCAAGAAATTACTTTATCCCAAATCAAAGAAAACAATAAAATGATATGCGTATGTCGAGATATTACAAAACAAAAACAATATGAAGAGTACATGACATATATATCTGAGCAAAATGAATTAACAAAAATGCCTAATCGTCGTCGTTTACATAAAGATCTTGAGGGTTTTAAGCAAAAACTAAATGACTTATCTATACTATTTATTGATCTAGACAGGTTTAAAATTACGAATGACACTCTTGGCCATGATATTGGGGATGAATTATTAAAAAGTGTCGCTAAGAATTTGTCGTTCTTTAAAAATGATGATATTAATGTTTACCACTTAGGTGGAGATGAATTTATCGTATTGATTGGAACATCAGATAATGAATACATTCATAGTATCGTAAATTCAATATCTGAATCATTGCATAAGCCTTTCTATATTAACGGGAATGAAATCACCATAACGTCCAGTATCGGGGTAAGTATCTTTCCAACACATACCGATAATATGGATAAGTTATTAAATTTTGCCGACACTGCTATGTATTATGCTAAATTAGATGGTAAAAACACTTATAAATTTTTTAATGATGACCTTAGGTTACAACTAAATAGGAGAGCAATAATCGAGACTGAATTAAGAAAGTCTATTAGAAATGAAGAATTATTCATCTGTTACCAACCTAAATGTGCATTAAGAAATCAAAACTTAGTTGGCTTGGAAGCATTAATTCGTTGGAAAAACCCACGCTTAGGTACCGTTTCACCTATGGAGTTTATTCCGATTGCTGAGGACATTGGTTTAATAAACGACATTGGAAACTGGGTCATCAAAGAAGTCCTTACAATGATGAATATATGGCAAAAGAGCGGTTATCCCTTAGTAAAGGTTTCTGTTAATGTTTCTCAAAAACAGTTTCGTGACGGTATGTTAGTGAGTTATATCGAATCATGTTTGAACACATTTAATATAGATGCACAATACCTAGAAGTTGAAATAACTGAAAGTGTAATAGAAGACTTTGAATTGGTTACGCCACAATTAAATCGACTGAAGGAAATAGGTGTTGGGATTGCTATTGATGATTTTGGTACGGGTTACTCATCACTTTCACTAATAAAAAATTTACCAATTGATACGATAAAAATAGATCAATCATTCTTACGTGATTCTTTAAATGAAAAAGATATTTCAATAGTAGAGGCAATACTTAAGATAGGTCATACACTTAATCTAGATATTGTCGCGGAAGGAGTAGAAACAGAAGAGCACCTTCATATTCTGGTACAGTTAAATTGCCCTTATGGTCAAGGCTATTTCTTTAGTAAACCATTAGTCACTTCTGAGCTAGAAGATAAATTCTTAAACTTAAGTTATACATAAAACAGACGAGGGTTATCCGCCTTCGTCTGTTTTATATTGATTAATTAATTCCTATTTTCTTTTCCGCATCATATCGTACGGTCTAACTGCAGCATTTACTTTCATTTTTACGACCATCATAGCTTGTGGGGCACGATCAATTGGCGTGTCGTTTTCATCCCATAGCTGCCTAATGTTTTGCTGAACGTGTGTGAAGTTTGGCCCGTAGAATTCGACTTCATCTCCAACACCAAAATTATTTCGTTGTTGGATCGTTGCTATTTGTGTTTTTTCATCATAGGCTAATACCTGGCCAATAAATGCATAAGCTGGGATCTTTCTCCGTTCGCCAAATAACTGTTCATTTTCAGTTGGCATTCCATAGTAAAAGCCTGCAGCTAATTCGCGCTGGGCCACTTTCCATAGTTCATCTTCCCATTCCTGTTTAAACGCATAGTTGTCAGGATCGTTGCAATAAGCGTCAATTGCCTGACGATAAACGTTAGAAACGGTGGAAACATAGTGGATTGATTTCATACGGCCTTCAATCTTTAAACTATCTACCCCATTTTCCACTAGATCTGGAATGTGGCGAATCATAGACATATCTACAGCACTCATCGAAAAGTCCTCTACTGGCTCACCTGCAAGAACTGTTTTATGCTCACCAGGTTGTGGCATTTCAAATAAGTCATACTTCCAACGACATGATTGTGAACAGCCTCCACGATTCGCATCACGATCAGACATATGATTGGATAATGTGCAGCGACCTGAATAGGAAATACACATGGCACCGTGAATGAAAGCCTCTATTTCAACTGATGTATGCTGACGTATTTGCTTAAGTTCATCCATTCCTACTTCTCTTGCTAGAACCACACGTTCGAGTCCTTCTTGCTGCCAGAAGTTCAGTGTTTCATAATTCGTTGCAGAGGCTTGCGTTGATAAATGAATTGGCAAACCCGGTGCTTCCATTGCACATATTTCAATTAAAGCAGGATCTGAAACAATCACCGCATGGATACCAATATCTCGAAGTGTACGGAAAAACTCTCCAGCACCGACTTCATCTCCCTCATGGGTAACCATATTTGCAGCAACGTACACTTTTGCGTCGTGTTTTTTTGCAAAATCCACCCCTTCATGCATTTCCTCATAGGTGAAATTACCAGCCCGACTTCTCAATCCATATCGATTTCCACCGATATAGACAGCATCTGCACCATAGTGAATAGCCGTTTTTAACTTTTCTAGGGTTCCAGCAGGGGCTAGAACTTCTGGTTTTTTTGTACTAGTTGTTTTCATAACTTTATCCCTCCTACCTATTGGACATCGTTAGGATCTTTCAGGAAAAATCCTTCGTTTAATGATCGTTCTTGTGGATGAGTAACAATAAGCTGTTCGTTTAACTGCTCCATCAATTGCTCTGACCAGCTACCTTCGACAAAAGCTTGTTTCGCTTCCACAAATAGACTAGCAATTTCAACGAACCTATCTCCTCGTGTTAATACTCCGTCTAGCTTCCATTGTGTTAGACCCGCTTCCACTAAATCTCCCGCGTATGGCAACAGATTAATATCTTTCGTATTAAACACGTGAGTCCCGTTACGATCTTCGTAAATGGAATAATGCGTATTTGGTTTTTTAGGCTCTGAAATGAATAAATCTTTCGTTGCCGGATCCTTTTGTTCCGTGAAATTATAATAATTCTCTACAAGTGGCCGCTTCGAATGGTGAATACATGTTGCTCCATAGACTAATAATTCAGTTGGGACCAAAACTTGTGTTTGAATAGCTTTTAATTCAACAAACGTCAACTCTCTAGCCAGAACGGCACCTTTCGCACCACGTTTTGCCCAGAAATTAATATGTTTAGCACTTGTCACTAACGTTTGAGCATCATATACGTAAGCCAAATCTATGTGGTTTGATTGCAGGAGATGGATGACACCCGGATCTCCAACTGTGATCGAGTCAATTCCCGTCCTTTGTAAAAAATTCAAATATGGCACAACCTTTTCTATCCTGTCGTTGTGCATTAATCCATTAACTGCGACGGTGACTTTCTTGTGGTGAAGATGAGCATATATGGTTATCTCTTTTATTTCTTCTTGTGAAAAAGATGAAGGCAAGCGTAAACCGAATTCATCATTACCAATATACAATGTATCAATCCCGGCATGGATTAATGCCTTTGCTTGATTAACTGATTCTGCAGTTGCTATTAATTCAATCATTCGTTATCCCTTCTTTTTTCCAAGTCTGTTAGCAGAAGTATGGTATCATAATCGGCTGTTTTGTGTTGTGGCCTTGGTCACTTCAGGAATATTAAAAGACACTAGGGTGATTTAGCACCTAGTGTCTGACACAACTCCATGAACTTATTTTTCACTTAATTCCTTAAATGCGTTTATAAGCTTTTCTGGTGATTCTTTTACCGTATAAGAAAACAACCCTCTACTCGTATGTAAATAAAGAAGTCCTCCCCCACCACCAACTTGACGATAGGACATATCCAACACATCTTCTATAGAAAACTCTCGATACCGGGTAGTGATCTTTTCATCATATAAATGGATATTGCGTTCTTGTTTCGTTTCTATTTTTTCGTTACGAATTATTTCCTGTTGGATTTTAATATACGGCTGAATAACTAACAACTTCATAGTGGCTCGCTCCTGCATCATTATTAGTGAAAATACTACTCTTCCGTAGCCATATATGTCAATTTCTTTAATAGATGCGGGTATTATATGTATACTACTATTAAAGTGTGACGGAGGTGAAATACAGTGCTATCAAAATGGTTAAACGAATCTTCATATACAGTCGTATTCACAGGAGCAGGCATGTCAACAGAAAGTGGCTTGCCCGATTTCCGCTCCCAGAACCAGGGATTATGGAACAAAAAAGATCCAAGCAAAATTGCAAGTACAGAGGCGTTAAATAATAATGTTCATGACTTTATAGCCTTTTACCGTGAACGTGTACTTGGCATTAAAGAATTTAAGCCGCATAAGGGGCACTATATTTTAGCAGACTGGGAGAAACAAGGAAAAGTGAATTCCATTATTACGCAAAATGTAGATGGATTTCATCAACAAGCAGGCAGTAAACAAGTTGCCGAGCTTCACGGTACCTTGCAAAAACTGCATTGTCAGACGTGTGGCGAAATTTACAGTAGTGAAGAATATATTCAGCGGGAGTATTATTGTTCCTGTGGCGGAACCCTTCGTCCGTCGATTGTGTTATTTGGGGAAACATTGCCTCAAGATGCGTTTCAATTTGCGTTGGAAGAAGCTGAAAAAGCGGAGTTATTTATCGTATTGGGCTCGTCCCTAAGTGTGACTCCAGCAAACCAGTTTCCCTTAGTTGCGAAGGAGAAGGGTGCAAAATTAGTAATTGTGAACAGGGAAGAAACTGATTTTGATTTGTACGCAGACCAAGTGGTTAATGGGAAAGAGATTGGAGAGTTTTTGACAGAATTGGATGATTGATAGCAAAACAATTATCCCCTCCTACTTTTATGTTGAATAACATTATAAATGACAACTTGTAAAGTCTGAACAAACAAATAAATAGGTATGGAGTAAAACAACGTATAACCTTGTTTATAATGAAAAAGTCCAACTTTAACACTGATCCACTCCACTAAAATAGATATAGCTGTCCAGATTACGATGTAAACGATATGTTTATATCCATTTATATTAAACTTAACGTAGAAATAAATAAAAATGTAACTGAAAGGGCCATACATAATGTAACTGATAAAATCAATAAATTCATAGGAAGAGTTATCATTTACATCATAATAATCAAGAGGTGCCACACTTATCGTATGGTCAAAAAACATTCCCGTAAAAACACCATATAAATAATAGGCAATAGATTCTAATCTTGAAAAAATCTTAGGTAGTTTCCAAACAATTATAGATAATCCGACAGTGGAAATAATAACAAACCATTCATTTAGATTAAAAGAATGGTCATAATAAGTGACCGCTTCCATTATGTTGTGACTCCTTTTTTTCAATAAGTAAAATAATTTTACTTAACCATAAACCAACTAACAGATAGATAGTATCATGTAAGAGGTCATAAAAATAGTTCCACTTTAGATATGTAACAACATCCAGAGTAATTGATAAATAGTTTAATGAAAACATCCCTAAATAAATAATAAGAAAAAGTATGATTTTTTTGCTTATTGTTTCTATTTTATAATAGATGTTTATGAATATAAGTGTGAGTATCGGTATAATGACTTCTCTTTGTATAAGAAAAAACATATATATGATTGGTTGTTGAGAAGTTTGAATTGACTCTAATTCCATCGTGACAATGGTCATATTATTTCTTGAAATGATGGCAAGTAACATAAACACAATACTATTTTGTAAAAAGGATAATGTTTTGGGTGTGAAATAAAATATAGTTCCTATCAACCATGTTAAGATTATTATTATTGTAAAAGCCATTATAATCACCAACAATAGTATGTGAATAAGATTATGTTCTTAAACATTATGGCTTATCGCCAATCTTTAGTTGCGCTTATGTAGATAAGATAAGTCAAAACGAGCTTGGAATCCAAGCTCGTTTTACATTTCTTTATATATTCTCAATAAACAGCCGAATCACATCTGCACCGCCAATAAATGTTCCAATGCTACTTCCTAAATTGGCTAATACAACAATTAATAAAATTCTTGTTACTTTATTTTGCCAAAAGCCTTTTACACTAAATACATCTTCAGACAGCGTATCGAAGTCTCCTACACTTGGACGCCTGATCAATGCTTGCACAATTCCTGCAAACCACCCAGCAGCTATTAACGGATTTAGCGAAGTTATTGGAGCTACAACGAAAGCTGTAATTATAGTAAGCGGATGACCTAACGCTATTGCGGTTCCGAGTGCTGCAAACGACCCATTCCATAAAAACCAGCTTATCGTTTGCTGGATTCCTGCAGTAGGATTTGTATAAAATGTATAAGCGATAATAGCGATAATAATGGCAGGAATCGACCAGGCAATAACCTTGGGTACCTTTGATTTGACTGGCACTTGCGATAACCGATCCAAATCATGATCTTTTTTAATTTCTTCTTTAATTCCTGGCACATGTGCTGCACCTAAGACCGCCACCACTTTATTTCCTGGGGAATCTTTAATTTTTTGAGCTAAGTACTGATCTCGTTCATCAATTAACGGTCGTTTTAACTCAGGGAAATGATCCGTGAAATCTTGCAGGATGGAATTGATCATATCCTGTGATTTCATTTTCTCCAGTTCTTCTTCAGAGATGCTTTCCTTGGAGAAGATACTACCGATAATCTGTGTAAGCAACTTCGCCTTCCCTTTGAGTCCTAAACCACGCCAAATACGGGAAAATGTAAGCTGAATATTTCGATCGGCCAGTACAAGTTCAGCACCGGCTTTTTCTGCTGATTCAATCCCTTGAATCATTTCCTGACCTGGATTAATACCGAATTGTTTAGCCATGCGTTTTTGGAAGGAGGATATTGCAAGGTTCATCAAAAGCAGTGTCGCTTTATTTTCTTTGATAACTTTAAATATATCCATATCCTTCCATTTATTTCCGTCCTTAATTGATTGAAATCGTTGTTGGTCTAATTCGATTGCAACAGAATCCGGCTGTTCAGCTTCGATGACTTCCTTTACTTGCTCAGCGCTATGTTTGGATACATGTGCTGTTCCAATAAGTATATATTCTTTTCCATCTAATTGAATCCGTGTAATATTTTCTTCTGTCATTATAAACCTTCCTTTTAGAAACCCTTGGCAAATCTACAAGTGAATTCTGTGTTTTAGCTTTAGGCTGTTTTCGTAAAGATTGTTGCTTTTGAGAGAATAGATATAAACATAACTTGATGTGACGGTTAACCTACCGCTACGGAAATACACTTCGCTTTCACCCATCCGGGTACAAGTGCGACATCTGCTTCGTTTCACTGCGCAGTGTCTTCTACCCGTGGGCTGCTGATGAGCCTCCTCGAGCTAACGCTCTGCGGGGTCTCAACTAGGAGGCTGTCCGATGGAATAATTTCTGTGAATATATATGCATTCACACTGAATTATTAATGTATAATCCACCATATTTTGAATAAATATTCGGCAATTTCACTTCGTCGGACAGCCTCCTAGGCCTCTGCTCCCACAGGATAAGGAAAGCTACATAGCTAGACATCGCACGCAGAAAATCGGTTTGTATTTTCAAGGAGTCTGTGTGTATTTCCTCCGCTGTTATTTCCGTTACTGTCGTGGGACTGTATCAGTATTAATAAAACACCTTACCAGTCAGGGTGAGCGGAGGGCGGTGACTCCTGCGGGAACAGCACGTGTTCGAAGACCCCGCAGAGTGATTTTCTCGAGGAGGCTGAGACCGTGCCCGCGGAAAGCATCCGCCCGTAGCGATCCCAGACGGCAGCAATAGCGAGCGTTCTTAGAAATAAGCCTAAGTTACGCCGCATTTTACATCAACTATGAAGATAAAAAAGTAACAATGCGTGCGAAAACAGCCTTACTTTATAAGTAAACGTATAAAATTTTATGTCCTAATACAATAATAAACCAGAAACGGGAGAATTAGAATAATTTGATATAAATTAGCGAAAAGAAAATAATACTCACGATAAATTTTACCACTGATTGATACTTGAATACCTGTATTTTTACATTAATCCAGGATAGTTTATAGAGGAGGAGGTTTAACATGGAACAGCATTTTCTATCTGTAGAAGAATTTAATGAATTACTCAAAAACTGGAATGGGCAAAACATTACCATTACAAAGCATGAAATGGATGATATTGACGAAACTCAGATGAAGTTAGAGGCCATTTCGTATGATAGAGACACAAGAAGGATTGATGATTATGAACCAATGCATTCTCTGCACTTAAATGGAACTGGACACATTCTGTCAGAGACCAACAATCCGCAATCTCTTCCGTCATCCTTGTATGAAATACCATTAGAGGACAGTACCATGTATGAATTCGACGGATCAGAATTTTTATTAAGCACCTCACGAGGCGTATATAAGATTCGGCTACAAATCTAACAAGGGTTTAATAACAAAAAAAAATCTCCATTAAAAGGAGACTTTAGGTTGTAACTGCTTCTTTTTTAAAGAAACTTTTCATTGCATCGTATACATCCCGTTTTTCTTTTAGGATATAGTGACGAAATTTTGGGTCTTCTATTTCTTTATATGCTCTCATTAATGTGGAAGTACGGCTATACCCATTCACTTCCCCGTAGCCGAACATGTTTGATACATCCATAATTTCATTAACAAGTTTGATACATTTAGTATTATCAGAAATAACGTTCTCACCATCTGAAAAATGAAATGGATAGATATTGTAGCGGTTTGGATTGTATTGTTCTTCAATTAGCTCTAATGCTTTATAGTAAGCTGATGAACAAATCGTTCCACCGCTTTCCCCTTTTGAAAAAAACCCTTCCTCTGTTACTACTTTTGCTTCGGTGTGGTGTGCGATAAAAGCTATTTCTACAGTTTCATATTTAGATCGCAAAAATCTTGTCATCCAGAAAAAGAAACTTCTTGCTACATACTTTTCAAAATTACCCATTGATGCACTTGTATCCATCATCGCAAGAACAACAGCTTTTGATTCAGGTTTTATTACATCATTCCATGTTTTAAAACGGAGGTCGTCATTATGGATGGGAGTGATTCCCGGTTTTCCATCTCTTGCATTTCGTTTTATTGCAGTTAATATGGTCCTTTTCTTATCGATATTACCCATGAGTCCTTTTTTACGTACATCATTAAACTCAACTTCATCGATTGTAATTTCCGCTTGTTCTTTTTGTTGTAGATTAGGAAGCTCCAGCTCTTTAAATAAAACATCCTCTATTTCATCTAAAGATACATCAGCCTCATAGTAATCTTGACCTGGTTGTTCTCCTGCCTTTCTTCCATTTCCAGATCCGCTGTTTTGTTTGTCGCTAGGACCGCGAGCGACCACATCACCTACCTGACTATCACCATCCCCTTGCCCTACATGTTTTGATTTATTATAATTATAGCGTATTTTGTACTCATCCAATGAACGTATTGGAATTTTTATTACATCCTTACCGTTTGACATAATGATATTTTCTTCACTAATTAAATCCGGCAAGTTATTCTTAATGGCTTCTTTCACTTTATCCATATGCCGCTGTTGATCTTGATGGCCTTTGCGATGGAGGGACCAGTTTTCTTGGGAGACAGCAAAACTTTCTTTTTTCTCCTGCATACCTTCGCCTCCTATATTTTTTTTAAAACTTACCAATTTGGTAGTTTCTCTATCATATGCATCTACAGGTGAGTTATTGCATTTTACTCGAATAAATAGGTAAATAAAAAACTTCTCCCCCCTACCATTTCCAGTGCAACATCAACTCCTTTTCCATCTGTAAGTTGTTCTCGTACCTTTTCTTCCCAACCTTCCTCTGTATAATTCACACCATGGTCTGCCCTCATCTCTTTTGAAAATGTTAGTTTCTCCTGAGTACTAGCTGTAGAAATTATTTTTCCTGCCCCGAAGATCTTTGCAACATGGACAAGAACCGTTTCACTTTGTTCCAACCTTCCCAATGGATAATGGTCGGTTCTGGTGAAATAGGGATATGATTCTCCAACCAGTTCGTTAATTGAACCAGCCCTGGAACTTCATCCGTTTTGGAACGTTCATAACGATTAATCCATCCTTTGACTTGACGCTCCATGAATCCATCCGGTTTAGCAATTTCCACCAGGTTGGTTTTCGTATAGTCAATCCTGTGAAGTTCCACCAACTTGTCTACCATAAGTTCTGAGATCTTTCGGCCAAGCGCTTTATTATATGTGATTTCTTCTGGAAATGCTGCATCAAGTACAATCCCTTTTCGTCGTTCCATGAGAACAAAGAAATAATTTTATTCAAGTAACGGGTGGCGATTTCTCCAGAAGAGCAGTCGCTTCTAGAGGCCGATAATAGACGAACGAATTTTAATCGGACTCCAGTGCCCTTATTATTGTCAAAAACAGTTATTTTTAAGGTCAAGCGGACTCAGGGGATCTTATTGCATGAAAAACAGTCCATAACTCCTGGAACTGTTACAAATAAGATCCACTGAGTCCGCAAAAAAGATAGGCTATCTTATGTTCAAGCAGTGTAATTTCTATTTAAGCAATCGGATGCTAAAATTTAACAAGACAACATAAAATGCCACAGCAACAAACGCTGTGGTAGAGCCAATTTTTTATACTTTCCTATCTTTTTAGAAAACTTGGCATTCGCCAATCCTTTATAGTGAATGGCCTAGTTGCACTTATGCAGATAAGGAAGTTTTATACTTTCTTACCTGCTAAAAAAGGAACTTCCAACAATATTTTTATCCTCAGAAAATACATACGGCTTTGGGGCAGTTGGATATAACGGGTGTAAACCCGATAAAAGCGTATATTCCCGCTTCATGTCGTGTGCTTTTGGTGCAACAGGACCAAGTGGTGGCCTGCGTAATACAGCTTCCCATTTCCCAATCCGCAGTAAGTAAGTTAAGTTGGAATGCCCTGCACTAAATTGCTCCACTTCCAGCTCCCCATCAGGGACTCCTGCTATATTTCCCTGAATAAATTTGAATAGTGTATCTTTATTTAGTTCTTCGCCTTTTCGAACGCTGATGGTGTCCTTAAAATCCGTTTCCATTTTATCTACTCCCTTCATGCTGAACGTAAATGCGCTCCTAGCTTCGTCTTGAACGATTCAGGAATTTTAATAGACTGTTGCATTCGAACATCGAAATACACAATGACTGCCTCTCCTTTAGCAATTACATCACCTGATTCTTTATCTTCAATCGTGCTTAACAACGTAATGCTTTTTGTACCGATTTTTGCTACTTCCGTTAATACTTCTAATGTTTGCCCAAAGTATCCTTGCTTGGAAAAATCACATTTTGTTGATGCTAGCATGAAAGCGAAATCTTGATCATGTACACGAATACCAATTTCAGACAAGAACTCTATCCTTGTTTCCTCCATATATATAAAGTAACTCGTATTGTTGATATGGCCTAATGCATCTGTTTCTCCAACACGTACTTTAATATCCAGCTATTTCACCTCCTGAAATAGTTCCATCATATATGAATTTCTATGCTGACTAACATTTTTATTTATAATATTCAGTTAATTTAACTAATTTTACTACCTTTTTCGATAGTAATTTTAAGTCGTTACTGTTCAATTCCATTTAAAATCATATCTACATAAATATCCGCTAACTCTTCTGCTGATACATCACCGTCTGGTTTATACCACTGATAACTCCAATTTGTGATACCTAAAAGCCCGAACGTTACCATATCAGTCCGAATACCGGCACGAAATTCACCTATGGTAACACCTTCCTGGATTGTTTTTTCGATATTCAAGCGAAATTGATCCCGTTTTTCTTTGATGCTTTCGATGTTATCGTTCGTCAAATGACGTACTTCACGGAAAAACACGCGTGCACTGGGGCCTTTATCTGTAATATCTGTAATCAGTAAACGGACTATATTACTTAACTTCTCTTTTTGTAATAGGTTTTCGTTATCCAAAATTCGGTGCTGACGTTCTAATAGATTGGTAATGTAGTCCAAATGAATATCCATCAGCAGCTGTTCTTTACTGGAAAAATAATAATAAAACGTTCCTTTCGTTACTTCCAGTTCATTAACAATATCCTGGATAGACGTTTGACTAAAACCCTTTTTTTCGAAAAGTTTAATACTCTGTGTTGTAATTTTTTCTTTCATATCCATTATCCTCACTCTGCTTTAGTCTTGTGATTCCTAATCTATCATACGCCTATCGTAAATCACTATTTATAACGCATGTGCTCCGCCATCTACAGATAAAATATCTCCACTAACATAATCGGAAGCCTTTGAGGCTAAAAACAGTGCGGCACCTTTTAGATCTTCATCACTTCCCAATCGATTTAGAGGGGTTCCTTCCAGGATTTTATCCTTTCCTAAGTGAATTAACCCTTGTGACATTTTCGTTGGGAAAAACCCTGGAGCAATTGCGTTCACATTAATATTATGCTGCCCCCATTTTGCCGCCAAATCCTTCGTGAATGTCATGATTGCACCTTTACTTGTATTATATCCAATGGTGTCCATGAACCGGGGATCTGTACCACCAAAACCAGCTACTGAAGCAATGTTAATGATTTTCCCACTATTTTGTTCAATCATTGCTTTTCCAACTTCCTGACTCATCAAGAATGTCCCGGTAACATTCACGTTCATTACCTTGTGCCAAGCTTCAAGCGGCATATCAACAACTGGAGCTCCCCATGTCGCACCACTATTATTTACTAATATATCAATTGATCCAAAATGTGCCTTTGTCTCTTCTACTACTCGTTTCACATCATCTTGATTCGTAACGTCACAACTGAATGCCAATGAATCAACCCCAGCCTTTTTTAACTCCTCACTCATTTCCTGGCATGCTTCTAGTTTACGAGAACATACAACGACATTCGCACCAGCCTCAGCAAACGCTTGTGCAATTTGCGCTCCGAGTCCACGTCCCCCACCAGTTACAATTGCTGTCTTACCTTCTAATTTAAATAAGTCCAGTACTTTCATAAGACATCTCCTTTTCTACTTCGAATATTTTCTTAGCTCTAATTTGGCGATTTGCCTGCGATGTACTTCATCAGGTCCATCTGCTAATCGGAGTGTTCGTGCGTTTGCCCAGTGTGCAGCCAACGGTGGAGACTTCACTTACGCCAGCACCACCAAACGCTTGAATGGCCCGATCAATTACACGTAACGCTATACTTGGTGCAACCACTTTTATCATGGCAATCTCTGTTTTTGCCTCTTTATTACCAACTGTATCCATTATTGGGGGGGACTTTTTCCAAACGGTTTTCCTGTTGATTCAATTGTTCCTCATAGAATTTTTCATTTGGATAAATATGCTCCCATAAAGACGGTTAATTTTTCTTGTAAACCCACAACCTCGTCTGAATATGAAAAATCCATCCTCTTCACCCCCTATCTTTTAGACTCATTTGTAAGTTTTGTTGCTTTTTAACCCTCGTAGTTGATATAAAACACGACGTAACTTGAGATGATGGTTGGTGCTTTTACTCTCTCTGAAAATACATTCGCGCACCTTAGGGCGGCTGGTATAATAAAACAACTGCTATCAGTTTTTTATAACATAAACTGCTACTTAATGATGGTTGATTGGAGCGGAGGTCAGTCCACTCCTGCGGGAACAGCACGTGTCTGAAGACCCCGCAGCGGAAATCAACCTGGCAGCCACGCCACAAACTAACCGGATAGTATGTTCAGAATATTTTATTTAATTATAAATCAATGTAGGATAGAAGTGCAACCATTTTTATCCTTTTTTCTTTTCCATAACTTGATACTGAAATGAAAATGAGAATGCCCAGCCAACACGAAAACTGAAAGGCCAGGCATCTACATCAAACGTTCATTTCATGGTTTATTTCTTTTCCTGATCCTTTTTTAATAATCTAACATGATAAGGATTAGTTGATTCTTTGTCAGTATCGGTTCGAACACCAATTTGTTTCCCGACAGTGTCTGAAATAATCCCTTCTCTCTTTCCATCGAAGTGCGGATGCTGTTCACCATAATCTCTATCGTCTGCCATAACATTCACCTCCTAAAATTAGGTTGCTTTAATAGGAGAAGATTATCCTTCACATAAAAATAAGTTAGCTTAGAGAATGTTCTCCAAACTAACTTATTTTCCCTTACATTATTTTAGCGATTCAATAAACTTCCTACATATCGCAATAACTCATTTGCTGAAATCGAATTATAACCATGTTCATCAATTAACCTTGCAATCACCTCGTTAATCTTCTTAAGCTGTGACTCATCAGGTGTTTGGGAGGACGTGGTAATCTTGACAACATCCTTTAAGTCAGCAAACAATTTCTTCTGTATTGCTTCTCGTAAACGTTCATGGGAATTGTACTCAAAGCGTTTCCCTTTCCTTGCATATGCTGAAATGCGAATGAGGATTTCCTCTCTGAAAGCTCTTTTAGCATTTTCTGAGATTCCAATTTGTTCTTCAATGGACCGCATGAGCTTCTCATCCGGTTGCATTTCTTCTCCCGTTAACTGGTCTCTTAATTTATTTTTATTACAATACGCCTCTACATTATCCAAGTAATTGTTCATTAGTGTTTTCGCTGATTCCTCATAGGAGTATACAAAAGCCTTTTGAACTTCTTTCTTGGCAATTTCATCATATTCTCGTCTCGCAACGGAAATATAGTTCATATACTTTTCCTTGTCATCCGCTGAAATGGAAGGATGCTGCTCTAATCCATCCTTTAAGGAACGCAATACATCAAGGGCATTAATGGAAGGTACTTCTTTTCGAATAATGGTAGAAGAAATACGATTGATTACATAACGGGGATCAATTCCATTCATTCCCTCGTCACTAAATTCCTTCTTCAACTCTTCCACATCGATTTGGTTAAACCCTTCCACACTATCTCCATCATAAAGTCTCATTTTCTTAACGAGATCAACTTCTTGTTTTTTAGAATTACTAAGTCTTGTCATAATCGAAAAAATGGCAGCAACTTTCAGTGCATGTGGAGCAATATGAACGTGTGCCATATCACTTTCTTTAATCATTTTCTGATATATTCGTTCTTCCTCACTCACTCTAAGATTATAAGGTATTGGCATAACAATAATTCTAGAATGAAGTGCTTCATTCTTTTTATTGGATATAAAGGAGCGGTACTCTGCTTCGTTGGTATGGGCAACTATTAATTCATCAGCTGAAATCAAGGCAAATCTTCCTGCCTTAAAATTACCTTCCTGTGTTAATGATAATAGGTGCCAGAGAAACTTTTCATCACATTTGAGCATTTCCTGAAATTCCATCATCCCACGGTTTGCTTTATTCAATTCTCCGTCAAAACGATATGCTCGTGGATCAGATTCTGAACCATATTCAGCTATCGTTGAAAAATCAATACTTCCTGTCAAATCTGCAATATCCTGTGATTTCGGATCGGATGGACTAAATGTCCCGACCCCGACACGTTTATCCTCCGATAAGAAAATACGTTCAACCATCATTTCTTCCATACGACCATCATATTCCTTTTCAAGCCGCATCGTATTTAACGGTGACAAGCTACCTTCAATACGAATGCCATACTCTTCATAAAAGTCTTCCCGTAAATGATGTGGAATAAGATGAAGTGGATCTTCATGCATGGGACACCCTTTTATCGCATAAACTGCCCCTTCATCTGTTCGGGAATATTGTTCAAGACCACGTTTAAGCATAGTTACAATTGTTGATTTACCACCACTAACTGGACCCATTAATAATAAAATCCGTTTTCTGACATCAAGTCTTTTTGCAGCGGGATGAAAGTACTCCTCCACTAACCTTTCAATTGCATCTTCAAGACCAAATATTCCTTCCCCAAAAAACTCATACATTCGTTGTCCGTCTCTCTCTATTACTCCAGAGTTTTTAATCATATTATAAACACGTGAATGAGCTGTTTGAGCAACTTCTGGCCTTTGTTTCACAACTTCGAGATACTCAGCGAACGTCCCTTCCCATTTAAGCCGCCTTTCTTCTTCACGGTGGCTTCTTACTTTGTTTAGTATATCCATTGTGTTCCCTCCATCTATGTCGAGGTTTATACATTTTATGCACGAGTACCCTTCATGATGCGGATTGCTTTTATAGAAATGTAATATTAATACGAAAAAGCACCTCTTAGTTAAAGGTACTTTTTTAGTTCTTTCCAATAATAATAGGGGGTCTGCCTATTGGATAATATTCAATAGTTTTGCATTCTTTTATTCGATTATTTTCCAAGCAATTTCTTCCATCAAAAATGATTGGGCTTTTCATTTTTTTGATTATTTCTGAGATATCCATTTGTCTAAACTCATTCCATTCTGTAACAATAAATATAGCATCTGCTTCCTTAACTGCTTTACTGATGGTACTGGTAAACCTAACTTTATCCATTTCTACTATCTTTTTAGCGTTATCAGTTGCTACGGGATCATACGCGGTAACCTTTGCGCCATGTTCGATTAATGAACGTGCAATTGTAATGGAAGGTGCTTCTCTCATATCATCTGTCTCAGGTTTAAAAGACAGACCAAGCATCGCAATTTTTCTCCCCTTTAAATTTCCAAATCGGTTTACTGCTTTTGCTACAAGAAGTCTTCGCTGAGAATCATTAATAGCTATCGTTTCTTTTAACATCGAAAAATCGAAGCCGTTTAATTCTGCTGTATGGAGTAATGCTTTAACATCTTTGGGAAAACACGACCCTCCATAACCAATTCCGGGCTGCAAGAATGAATTACCGATTCTTTTATCCTTTCCCATACCTTTCACTACATCTTCAACATCTGCTCCTACTGACTCGCACAAATTTGCAATTTCATTAATAAAGCTAATCTTAGTTGCCAAAAAAGCATTTGAAGCATACTTAATCATTTCAGCACTTCTAATACTAGTTAGTATAATGGGAACATGTAACGGTCGGTACATTTCTTGCAATTTCATAGCGACTTCTTTTTTTTCAGCTCCGATAATAATTCTATCCGCTTCTATCGTATCCATAATAGCGGATCCTTGTCTTAGAAACTCAGGGTTTGATACCAGTTCAATGGAATGATTTCCATCGAATTGTTCATCTATTATGCGCTTCACATACTCATTCGTACCAACAGGAACAGTGCTCTTTATGACAACTATTGTACTCTGTTTTACATGTACGGCAATATCCTTCCCCGCTTGCTCTATATACGATAAATCGACTCCACCGTCATCCTTTTGCGGGGTACCTACGGCAATGATCACAACTTCTGCATGATCTAGACCTTCCTGATGAGATGTGGTAAATGACAATCTGCCGGCATCGATATTTTTTGTAAGTAATCTTTGCATACCTGGTTCATAGATTGGAGAAATTCCTTGGCTAAGTTTATTGATTTTCGCTTCATTCAGATCGACACAAATGACATCATGCCCTATATCTGACAAACAAACACCTGTTGACAAGCCAACATATCCTGTTCCTAATATAGCCACTTTCATATCAATCAGACTTTTTGTTTTTCGTTTTAATTTTCTTCTTACTATTTTTCCGACTGCTTTCTTCAGTTTCTATATCCTGGCTCTCATCTTTAGTTTGATTCTGACTCTCTTCAACCGTTTCTACAGGACTTTCACTTACATCTACACCTCTTAAATAAGCTAGTATCTCTTCTTTTATATCATCCCTTTGTAAGGCAAAATCCAATGTTGCCTTAACAAATCCTATTTTATCACCAATATCATAGCGACTTCCCTCAAAGTTATAAGCTAGAACCGACTGTCTTTTATTAAGCTCATTAATAGCATCCGTTAATTGTAATTCTTTTCCCTCTTCCATTGGAAGACTTTCAAGAATATCAAATATCTCTGGCCTTAATATATAACGACCTATGATCGCATAATTTGATGGGGCACTGTCTATGCTCGGTTTTTCTACCATTGAATCAATAGTTAACAGGTTAGGATCGATATTTGTCCCTTTTGTTTTAATAATTCCATATTTGCTAACTTGACTTTTGGGAACGTTTTGAACAGCTACTACCGAACTATTATAATAGTTAAAAACATTGATAATTTGCTTTAAGCACGGCGTTTGGGACATAACGACGTCGTCTCCTAGCAAAACAGCAAAAGGCTCATTGCCAATAAAGCTTCTAGCGCAAAGCACGGCATGTCCAAGCCCTTTTGGATCCTGTTGCCTGACGTAATAGATATTTACTAAATTTGATATCTTTTGAACTTCTTCTAATACAGCTAGCTGATTTTTTATAAATAATACATCTTCTAACTCGTAGGCTTTATCAAAGTGATCTTCTATTGACCTCTTTCCTCTACCAATTACAATGACAATTTCTTCAATCCCCGATGCAACAGCTTCCTCGACAATATATTGAATAGTTGGTTTATCAACAATTGGGATCATTTCCTTTGGCTGCACTTTAGTTGCTGGTAAAAGACGTGTTCCTAGGCCAGCAGCGAGAATTATAGCCTTTCGAATGTTCATTATTCTTGCTCCTTTCTTACTCTTTTATATTCAACTGGACTAGTTTTGGAACGTTGAAGGCCTATCAGTAATAGAAATTGGCGATTGTCCTTGAGTCATTAGTAGTCATACTAGTCTGTTGAACTAGTAAAACTCCTTACCCTACTGGGAAAGGAGTTCATGGTAATACATGTGTTACGCCTTATATGTTTTATTTAAAAACAATTTCATCATCCTAGGAAGTACTTTATCACGACGTTTTAGCAGCGTGGTAACAATCGCTTTTTTTTCCTCTTTTGTTACCATCCAATCATCAGGAATTAACGTAACAATTTCCTCCATCAGTAAGATTGGAATCGTCTGAATAATTTCAACTTGTTTACGAAAGTCTTCCTCATCTTTAATAAAATTTGCCATCAATTGATGTGTAGCACTTTTCATTAAATCTAATGACAGGTTTTCTAATTCAGACTCAACCCAATTGTAACCACCTAGAATTTCCGCGTGATCTATGGCCCATAACCGATAAACGCTCTCCTGTTCCGCACACAGTAATATGTTTTTTCGAGTTCGGTCTCCATTACAAAGCCAGTAATCAAAGACGATAATACTAGCTAATGACTGATAGTTTATAATCTCAGGAACAGAAGAAACTTTGTGTGCATCCATGCACCCAGATACGTACAACGAAGCAAATTGATGTTGTGTAGTACTCATCTCTTTTAATTCAGGTATTTGAGAAGAGAATTCTTGTGGGATTTGTACGATTTTGGCATATGGAATTGGTAGTCCAATATAACGGCCTAAACAATAGCCAATCCATTCGTTACACAGAGATTTTTCAAATCCTGGTTGAAAATATTTCACTACATATTCTCTATTGTCATTAAACCTAATTAAATGTGCATTTGACTTACCTTCTAGTTTTTTAAGATATGCAACTGGCTTAATCATGATCGTCCACTCCAGCATTTTTGATGAGCTTTTGTAACAAATCAACATATTGCTCTGCAACCACACCAATTTCAAACTTATGATAAACGTGTTGAATAGCTGATTCTGACATGTTAGCATGGAGATCTGAATTATCTAGGATTGTGTAGATTTGCGTTACTGCATCCTCAACATTTTGTCCCCGGTAGAGAAGCCCGGTTTTCCCTTTATCAACTAGTTCTGTTATTGGCATTATATTGGAGGCCACAACAGGTACACCGCAAACCATTGATTCAATAAAGGTATTACCAAATGATTCTGATTTTGTGGTTGCGAGGGTACAACCGCCAGATTGACGAATCTTCGCATAAACGTGTGGCATTTGTTGATAAGGAATGACAGGGTACCACTTAATGATGTCGGTAAGATCCTCCTCTTGCCATCTTTTTTTAAATTCTTCTCGCTGGACACTTTGCGCCCCTCCAACGACCCAAATTTCAATATCATTGCGTTCTTTTTTAATCCATTTGGCAACCTCTATTAACATCTGCCAGTTTTTACGTTTGTCCACTCTACCTATCCATCCAATAACCTTTTTATTCTTAGGTAATATAGGATCTTTGTTAAAATCTACTTCTTCAGAGGATAAAGCGCGGAAAAATGACGTATCTACACCGTTATAAATAACGTTTATGGGTATATTTTCAGTCAATATAGAGACTAAACGTTTCTGATAATGTGAAGGAACATTAATCGATACCGGTTCAATACCCTTGAAAGATTTTAAGTGGGGTTGTAGTTTAATGAGCTCTGGTGTTCTGGCTTCTATAATGATAGGTCCTTGAAATTTTGCTTTTCGGATCCATTTATAAGCAGCACTTGTGTCGATAACGATTATGGCATCGTAATTATTTTCTTGGATAATCTTTATGATTTCCTGTTTATCTTTCGTTAAATATACTGGGGCAATATCCTCCATAATATGACGACCACCATGATCTGTTGTATAGAGGAATTCTGTATCAATTCCATGTTTCTTAAAATAGATGGAACGATTTCGCCATCCGGCATTCACCCCGCCAACTGTGAGCAAACGCCAGATTACTAACACTTTCATCTTAGTTTCTCCTCACTTAGAATTTAATTTACCTTCTTCTTTTACTTTTAGGAGGGTTCGCGTTTCGACGTCTGTTTTTACCTTGTGGCTTAGGTCTTCCACTACTACTCTTTTTACCTTTGTTGTTTTTATAGTCATTTTCTTTTTTACTGTCTTTTAGGTTCTTAGAATTTTTATATCTTTTATTGATTACCTTTCTATTATTGCTTCTTTGATTACCCTTGTCTTTCTCTTTGTATTTCAATTCATATTTATCCCAATACTCATCAATTTCTTCTTTTACGGTATCCGGATTATAACCACGTGCAAGCATCGTTTTGACCCATTCTTCCTTAAATACTTTGTGCATTAAACTCTCCAGTTGAAAAGCATATAATTTGTTATCCTCATTGGTTAATAGCTTATTACTAGACGTTTTCAACTTCGCAGTATCTGTTGTAACTGGTATCAGTTTTTGGTAAATTTCCCGTGATAGTTCTTCCATATGGATATAATGCTTCCACTCGTCATACAATTCCGGAGAAAGTGATTGTACATGCGTTAAAAATAATTCTTTATATTCTTCACCAAGAGAAGTCAATAATTTCCGGGGGTAAGGATACACACGGTCACGCCATACTGCTCTAGCTACATCAATTACTTTCAAACTACCATCAGGTTGTAGGAAAATTTGCCTTTTATGATGGTCAATTCGATCATAACCAATTTTTTTAAACGTTATTAACATGTCAATTAGTTTTAAAGAGAGTTCCTCCGTTAGCGTCTGCGATTGCAAGTATTCACGTATATCTACCCCTCTAATAAACTCCATTGCAATATAAAGCGATCCTTTTGCATAGATCAATGGAAATAGACCTGTTTTTTGCCCCAATGATAAGGCATAGTGCTCCCGATCACAGTCTTCGTAATTCCCAAATACTTTCACACATATATCGTCTGTAAATTTAAAAACTGCACCTTGACGTCCCTTACCAATCATTTCCAATGGTGAGTCATTAACTACTCCCACATCAGCATTATCCAAGTTAGTGACTTGAATTTCTTTAATGCACCGTTTCAGGTACTTCGTATCCATACTTATGTTCCTCTCATCTAATATTAGGCATCTTTTTACCCCCTACTATAGTTAATTCAAAACCGTCCTAAAATGTAAGGGTTAGAACCTATTAACGTAAAATGTATGTATTCAATAGATGAATAGGGTGAGGTTGAATATAAGAAATAGAAGTAACCTACAACGTTATTAGAAAACTTGGCTTATCGCCAAGCCTTAATGGGTCAAGTAGGAGGGGGCCTTTCCTCAAGGATTGTGTCCCGCCCCCCTCACAGATCCGTGCGGGCGCAATTAACGCACACGGCT
>NZ_JBHTKJ010000049.1:0-667 GCF_042675965.1 Virgibacillus byunsanensis
AGGTGCCACGAGTTGGCCCTCTCAGTAAGGACATACATGGTTGTTTGGTTCAGTTTTGAGGGAGTAATTCCTTATTATAAATAATATAGTTATAGATGGGCCTGTAGCTCAGCTGGTTAGAGCGCACGCCTGATAAGCGTGAGGTCGGTGGTTCGAGTCCACTCAGGCCCACCATCTATAGTAAATATGGGGCCTTAGCTCAGCTGGGAGAGCGCCTGCCTTGCACGCAGGAGGTCAGCGGTTCGATCCCGCTAGGCTCCATTTTTGTACCTTGAAAACTAAATAAGAGCAACACATTCAAGCGACATCTAAAAAGCGGAAGCGACTGATTTGCAGCGTACGAATAGATAAGCTCATGGAGAACTCCATGTAATTGGGAGTTTGGAAAGAGATTAACTATTACGCTAGCTGCTAGGAGCTGAAGCTAGATTCAAATAGTACGTTTTTATTTATTTTGTAAGCTAGTTAAGTGAATAAGGGCGCACGGTGGATGCCTTGGCACTAGGAGCCGAAGAAGGACGGGACTAACACCGATATGCCTCGGGGAGTCGTAAGTAGACTTTGATCCGAGGATTTCCGAATGGGGGAACCCGCTGTTCATAATGGAGCAGTACACGTATCTGAATACATAGGATACGTGAGGCAGACCCGGGGAACTGAAACATCT
>NZ_JBHTKJ010000050.1:0-2215 GCF_042675965.1 Virgibacillus byunsanensis
CGCTGGTGTTCTTAGGAATCCCCCACTTCAATCAGACCGCAAGGTCGATAAGTGGTGGGTAGTTCAACAGCAATTGCCTCTAATAGTGTAGACTTACCTGAACCGTTTTCTCCAACAAAAAATGTGACATTGTTATTAACTCGGAATAGAAAAAGGATATGTATGAAAAGATGGAATATGTTCATGCAACTCAATTCTTTTTAAGAACATGTTGTCACCTCAAATTTCTTTTTTTTAATAGAAATCACCTAATCGTTAGGGGTAGCATAATAATTCGTGATCTAGTTACTAATTTTAACATAGATACATTTCCTGTACTCTATCGTACCCGTAAACTAATACGCAAACAAACAGTTCACCATTTAACATGGTGAACTGTTTAACCTTCTCCGATATAACTTAGTCTTAGATCAATCCGTTATTTATACTTATTTAGAACTAATGTGTTCTTCTCTGATCACTGACTTTTGCCATTGTATTTGCTCTTGTTCATCTTTCTTCGACTGTTGTTGGTTTGGCTTATCACTGTTTGTCATATACATCCCTCCGTTTTGCCATCTATAGGAATCACTTAATTCTCCATGTTGATTTAATTTTAGATCTAAAAACTGGCTAATTTCTATCACCAGTGGATCGTGCATGTTTCCTGTACGATCTTTTACTTTATACATCAAGTTTCGTAACATATAAATATCCTTACTGACTATTTCTAAGGAGTCTACTCTTTTCAAAACCAAACTACAAACCCCCCTTTTTATCATTTTTTCAGGAGTAATAATATTCGGTAGCTGGCTGGCTTATTCAACAGAACTTAGCCCCTATAGCTTTGCGTCATCACCTTTCGATGAATTTGCCATTTCGTACTAATTGCAATTTGGAATTGACCCATAGTTGACATATGAAGAAGGTATTAGACAAATTATATAATATTATCTGAATTTTTTCAACATTAAATTCATTTATTCGACAAAATATTCCCACTAGTCAGTTTAGGTTATTATTACCACATAAGTTAAAAAATGGTAATTACTTGTTACGTTATGATAACACTGTTACTTTACTCTCTTGGTAAACGGCAAATATTCCTTCGATGATATTCCTCTTTTATACGACCGCTTTAAATAGTTTAACTCTTTTTCTAATTGTTCCAGTACGTCCTGTTGAGTCAGGTTCTTGCCTGCGCGTCTGCTATTCATATGAAAAATATAGTAATTATTACTTATGCGAAATGATAAGCGAAAGTCCTCGATACTTTCATTCCAAGAGAAGTGGTCAATTTTGACTGCTTCCCTGCTATATGGATTTACAATTTCAATGGAATCTGCAATTTCATGGATGGTGCGATATAACTCTTGCATATTACTAGCTTCCATCACTACGTAAGGAAATAATGTATCTGTTGTATCCTTTCCTATCTTATGAACTTGTCTTTCTCCTTCATACGATTTGTTCCTGACCAGTTTCAGGGCTTCTTTCTTATTTGGTGCAGAAACGACACACTCAACAGAGCCTGAAATAATATGATAGATCGAAAGTGTCTGTTTGACATAGGGACGAACACCAATAAGTTGTTCAAGTTTCTGCTCGAACTTCTCCAGATTTTTTAAAGAATGCGTTGAATCATTTATGTAACTTTCCTGTTCACCCAAATCATGATCAATCTCTTTGATATATCCATCTTCAAATTCTACACGTATCAGACAAGCCGGGTGATCAGTAGCAAATAAATCCCCTGGTTTATAGTTGAAGTTACGGTAATCAAATGATTGTAGTAACGCTGTTATTTTCTGCATTTTACTTTCCGAAATCGCAAATGATGTCTCGCCTAAATAAGAGACATGCATATCACCATTCCAATGGACAGTTCCATCTGCTAGTAATTCGATTCGATAAATTGGACAAGTTCCATAACATGCTGTTCGTTCTACATACAATTTTTTAAACATACGTATTCTCCTCTCGAAAATCCTCTATAGATCATTATACCAATGCCTGCTTACTAATTATTGAAATCTTGCTTATTTTAAATTATGTAGTTATATTGAACTACCCACCACTTATCGACCTTGCGGTCTGATTGAAGTGGGGGATTCCTAAGAACACCAGCGTAACCGCTAGTTATTGATTAGGCTATCCCCGTAGTCCCTGCGGTTAGAAGCCTTATAGCCTCATTTTTAAGATTTAATCCTGCGTTAATATCGCGGTCGTGGAATGT
>NZ_JBHTKJ010000051.1:0-64907 GCF_042675965.1 Virgibacillus byunsanensis
GCTCCGGAAGCCTTAGTTACACTTATGTAGATAAGAAAATTTTATACTTTCTTATCTACTAAAAAAAACCCCTCATTTTCATGAGAGGCTGTGTGAAATCCCTGTTACTCCTTCTTATTATCATCTGAAGGAACATCTGGTTCATCGTTCTTTTTTTCTTCTAATTCTTCTTTGCGTTTTTCTTCTGACTCTTTTTTAGCATCTTCATACGATTGAGGCTCAACATCGTCTTCTTCTCTCTTCGACTGAATGTTCACTTTTAAATCTGTATTTTCTTTTACGTTGTTTGTAGTGTCTTCTTTTGCCTCATTGCTTTTTTTCAGATTGTCTTTCTTATCTTCCTTAACTTCCTCTACTTCTTCTGGTTCTGGAAGGAATCCATCTTCAAATAATGATTTAATTTGTTTAGCATCTAGAGTTTCTACCTCAAGAAGTGTTGAAGCTACTAGTTCTAACTTATCTTTGTTTTCTGTAAGAATCGTTTTTGCACGGTCATAACAGAAGTTAATAAAGTTTTGCATTTCTTTATCAATTTCATGTGCGATCGCATCACTATAGTTCTGGTCGTTTTGAATATCCCTTCCTAGGAACACTTCTCCACCACCACTTGTAAACTGTAGCGGGCCAATCTTATCACTCATACCATATTCGGTAATCATCTTACGAGCAATTCCAGTCGCACGTTGGAAATCGTTGTGAGCACCAGTACTTACTTCACCGAAAATAATTTCCTCAGCTACTCTTCCACCTAAAAGCCCAGTGATTTTATCGAGTAATTCCGGTTTTGTCATAAAGTAACGATCTTCTTTAGGTAGCATAACAGCATACCCGCCTGCTTGACCACGAGGTACAATCGTAACCTTATGCACCATATCTGCATCATCAAGTACCATACCAATAATCGTATGTCCACTTTCGTGATACGCAACAATATTGCGCTCTTTTTTAGAAATCACACGACTCTTCTTAGCAGGGCCGGCAATTACACGATCAATAGCTTCATCTACATCAAGCATATCAATTTTCGTCTTATCATGACGAGCAGCTACCAATGCAGCTTCGTTTAGTAAATTCTCCAAGTCAGCACCCGAAAATCCTGGAGTACGTAGAGCAATTGTTTTAAGTTCTACTGTGTCATCAAGTGGTTTATCCCTAGCATGAACTTGTAACACTTCTTCCCGACCCTTAACGTCTGGGCGATCCACTGTAATTTGACGGTCAAAACGACCTGGACGTAAAAGTGCCGGGTCAAGAATGTCTGGGCGGTTTGTAGCAGCAATCATGATAATTCCTTCATTAGCTCCAAAACCATCCATTTCAACAAGCAATTGGTTTAGTGTTTGTTCACGTTCATCGTGACCACCACCAAGGCCAGCACCACGCTGTCTACCTACTGCATCGATTTCATCTATAAATATTATACAGGGAGCATTTTTCTTTGCATTTTCAAACAAGTCACGTACACGAGAAGCACCAACACCAACAAACATTTCCACAAAGTCTGAACCACTTATGGAGAAAAATGGTGTACCTGCTTCACCTGCAACCGCACGAGCAAGCAATGTTTTACCTGTCCCTGGAGGTCCTACTAAAAGAACACCCTTAGGGATACGTGCGCCAACTGCTGTGAATTTGCGAGGGTCCTTCAAAAAGTCAACAACTTCAACAAGTTCTTGCTTTTCCTCATCTGCTCCTGCAACATCTTTGAAGCGAACTTTCTTTTTATCCTCACTATACATTTTAGCCTTACTTTTACCAAAGTTCATTACACGGCCACCGCCGCCACCTTGAGATTGGCTTAGTATAAAGAAGAAAAATAGACCTAATATTAGAAAAGGTATCATCGTTGTTAAGAAGGTAACCCATCCGCTTGGTTGTTCTTCTTCTGCAACGTTAAGTACACTTTGTTCATTAGCTTGCTCTGTAATGCTTGCAATGATTTCAGTATTGTCCGGAACTTGTGCAACAAACTCCTGATCATTTGACAACGTTCCAGTATAACGCATAATTCCATTTGCTGGTTGCATTGTCATTTCATCAATTTCACCATTATTTAAAGCATCGAAAAATTCTTGTACATTAAATTGTTCTGCTTGATCATTTTGTCCATTAAATACCCCTATTACGCCAATAACGACTAGAAATATGAGTAAATAAAAGATGACATTTCGAAATATCCGGTTCATTACTTACCTCCTCCCAAGCGGGAAAAACTATATTAAATAGTACCATAGGAAAAAGTGCTAATACAACTAATTCCACTTACAAAAAACATTTTGTTTTGCAGAGGGTGAAAACTATGTACTACAAAAGCAAATTTTACCTTTTTGTGACCATTGTTAACGTAACTCTTATATCTTTATGCTTCTTCTCCACCATATATTTCAGGCTTCAATACACCGATGTATGGTAAGTTACGATACCTCTCCTGATAATCCAAGCCATATCCTACTACAAATTCATCTGGTACATTGAATCCAATAATATCAGCTTTAATTTCTGCAGTTCTTCCTGATGGCTTGTCTAGCAATGTCACAATTCTTATAGATTTAGCCTTACGATATTTAAATAAATCGACTAAGTAACTTAACGTGAGACCACTATCAATAATGTCTTCAATGATAAGTAGATCTCGTCCCTCTACTTTTGTGTTTAAGTCCTTTTCAATTTTTACTTCCCCAGACGAACGCATTGCGCCACCATAACTGGAGACATCCATAAAGTCCATTTCAAGGTGTGTTTCTGTGTAGCGAAGTACATCAGACATAAAAGGCATTGCCCCTTTTAAAACGCCGATAGCTAAAGGGAACTTACCATCGTATTCTGTTGTGAGCTGTTGGCCAATTTCAGCACACTTTTTTGCGATCTCTTCTCTTGTTACTAATATTTTCTCGATTTCATTATGCATCTTAGATCCTCCTATGCATGACCCTTATCATAATCTAGTTGAATAAATGAGGTGTTTTTTCCTTGCTTTGTAGGGTAACCTTTCTTTAAACCGACAATCCACAAAATCTCACCATTACTATCATGAACGATTGGCCATCTGTCACGAGCAGTTAATGGTATTTTTGCATCGATAAAAATATCTTTAACCTTTTTGCTTCCTTTTAACCCTTTCCACCGCATCCGATCACCTGACTGCCTCGTCCTTATATGTAGTGGGAGTGATATTTGAGATGTATCACATACAAATGTATCCTGATCCTTATTCTCAATCTCATCTGCATAAGAGGCAATTATCCTTGAACCATCAGGTAATTCTGTCTCGCCTGGAATAGATATTATTTCTTGAAAGGAATATTCTAGGCTTTTGTTTGGGAAATCACAAACAATTTTTTGATATTCTTTTTTAATTTGTAAATGATGAGGAAAGTCAATCTTTACATTGCTTCTTTCATTTCTTAATAAAGCAAAAAATTGTTCTTCATGTACATATGATAAATTTTTAGGCAATTCATCATATAGGTAACTTAATATTAGATGATAGGCTCGCCTTTGTAAAGCAGATGAGTAGGTTTCAAATAAGTTACTATTAAATGATGCTTTTTTCTTATTTTCATCTAAAATTACCACATGATCAACAAGCTTTCTTGCTTCTTTCATTAAAAACTGCTCATCTTCTTGTAACGACTCACTTAAACGTTGCACCGTATTATGTATATTACTATTTTTGACTTTTAGTAGTGGCAGAAGATGTTTGCGAAAATAATTTCTAGTATAGTTAGTCTCTTCATTTGATGGATCTAATCGTGGTGTAATGTTGTTTGTGTAACAATAATCTTCTAGTTCTTTTTTATCAACACATAGAAAAGGGCGAATAATATACCCAGTAGCAAATGGACGCTTCATCGGAATACCGGATAAAGCTTTTGGATTACTTGATCGAACAAAGCTCATCATCATTGTTTCAATCTGATCATCACCATGATGCCCCAATGCGATATAATCTGCTTGGTATATTTCCATTTGTTCCTTGAAATAGGCATACCGTAAATCACGAGCCGCTACTTGTGTACCTAGATGCTTATCTCTCTTATACGATGGGACATCTAAAAAAGTTCCATCAAATTTAATATTCCATTTTTCACACATTGCCTTTACATAATAAAGATCTGCCTTAGATTCCTCAGCGCGTAATTGATGGTCCACCGAAATAGCCACAATTTTTATATTCCATTCCTCCCGTATAGAACATAAAAAATGTAGGAGTGCCATTGAATCTGGACCACCAGAAACACCAATTAATACGGTCGTATTTCTTGTTAGTAATTGATGTTTCTTCATAAACGCAGTAACAACGTCATTCATGTATGCCCTCTCCATTATATTACTGTTTGATAGAATATATTAATCCTATCATACCTTTTTTCCCAAACAAAGAAACTTGCGATACTATGGTAAAAATAAGGAGAATACATAATAAAATAAAGCAATGAAGAAAATCGAACCTGTTTCTATTAACAGTGGTCTTTTAGAAGTTTCTTTTGCATCTGTACCCTTTCTTTGTTGTCTAGTTCGCTGAACACGATATAATGTAGCGGCAACTTCCTGTTTCATCTCCGCACTAGATTGATATTTTCCATAAATAGCTTTTTTAAGGCAATCCCGGTAAATTTTTAGTTGTTTCACTTCATTTAACTTGTTCAGAAGTGTCACTTCAGGCTTTGGCCCTTTTTCAAACCTCCTTGGGTAATAGATAGTTAAGATAACCATCACAAGTGCAAACAAATCATAACTTGGCTCTGCTTTTCTCGAACCCATAGTCCAGTATCCACGATCGTAGAATTCGGTGTATTCCTTAATTGCTCTTCCTACCTGGGTTGTACCTCCAACGTCTATCCAGCGAATTCTAGTAGGTGAACTCACAACTAATAGATTTTCGGTTTTAAAATCTCCAAATACCCACCCGCTTCGGTGCAACTTTTCTAAATCTTCGAGGATTTGGAGCATAAAGACGCCTACCCATTCACCGCCGTTAGCTTTAATAAAGGTTGATATTGTTTCTCCCTGTAAATATTCCATTACATAGAAAGTGAATTTCATGCCATTTGGCGCTTCCCAATCATCGACATCCAATAAATAAGGTCCAAGACGATTTCCTTGGACCTTTTGGAGCGACTTTAATACATTTACTTCCGTAGTCATCGACGAACTTTTATCACTTATTTTCAATGCTGCCTGTTTTCCTTGATATTCACATAGATAAACAGTTCCAACTGCACCTTGACCAAGTGTTTTTTTAATTAAGTAGGTCTTTTTATGCCATTTCCCTTTAATACGCATTCCAGGTCTAATGTCAATGCCATGCTTCTTCCACGTCTGGTTCATCTTCATCTCTAAAGCTCCTTAACAAGCTTTTCTTGCCAAACTGATACATCGCTTCCCGAATTGCCGGTCCAGTGGGAGTAATTCCACCACTTGAAAGCTTAGGAAAAATAGTGGAAACCGCATCTAGCTTCGGGGACCAGTCAAACACTTTTTGAATATCCTTCCTTTTACCTGGGAAGCTAAAAATACAAAAGCGATTCCGTCCTATTCGTGCATTTAAGCTTATAGACAGATCAATCAACGCTTCCTTAACAGTAGGAAGTTTATCATGCATACTTGCACTTGTGTCGATTAATACGAGCACTTCTAAATCACATGTCTCCCCTAAATCTTCTACAACTTCCATTATCTCTCCACGTTTTTCAGGGTCAAGATCTTCCATATTTTGCTTTGGTCCAAGAATTTGTTGCAGCTCTTTGTTCACAAATCCTTGTAACGTTTGTGTCATCGCTTGCTTTGTTACCATCTGGACTGTTTGTGATAAAGCTTGCTTGTAAACTAACTGACTAACACCACCACCAGATGATGCAACTTCTTCTACCTCTTGTAACCCTTCAGGATCTTCTGTTTGATCATCATCTAAAATACCGATTACATTAACCGTTATTCCTTGCTGGTAAGCTAATGCAGCAGTTGCAGAAGGATCTTCACCCTTGTTAGAGCACCCGTCTGTAATTAATAAAATCTGCTTCAACGTACCTTTCTTCACACAAAACACCTCCAACTATTCCAGTACCATCATCACCAGAAAAAGGAATATTTATACATAGAATAGAAAAGCGGAGAGGGCTTGCCCAGCGGTGACATGCGTAAGCAAGTGACCGTAGAGCAACGGTTTTATGCTCGAAGTGTCAATTGCTTACGTCACGAACCGCTAGCTCGCGCAGCTAGACAAGAAAAGCGGAGGCGACTGTTCAGAAGCAGACGCATAAGCAAGGAACCGTAGAACGCATGCGTTTGAGCGTTCGAAGTGTTCATTGCTTATGACGGAAGCTTCTAGGAGCCGCAGCTAGACAAGAAAAGCGGAGCGAGCTTGCCCAGCGGCGACATGCGTAAGCAAGTGACCGTAGAGCAACGGTTTTATGCTCGAAGTGTCATTTGCTTACGTCACGAGCCGCTAGCTCGCGCAGCTAGACAAGAAAAGCGGAGGCGACTGTTCAGAAGCAGACGCATAAGCCTTTCCGGGCGCTTGCGCTTTATTGTTACTGTGCTTTTTCCACATAATGTGGGATGGAAGCCCACTGTGGTGTGTTTTTTACAACTTTTGCTACGAGTACCGTCATATCGTCTTCAATAGCACCTGACCTTGTGCGAATTACTTCCTCTAAAACCAAATCTGCTATTTCCTGTGGATCGTTGGTTTCCATATCTCGAATTTTTCGTTTCAACCAAACATCTGTGTTCTCCACATGTTTTGGTCCGTCAAATATTCCATCGCTCATCATGATTAGCAAATCCTCGGATTTTAATTGCTCGCTGACGATGTCGACGTCAAATTCCTGAATGATTCCCATCGGTAGGTTGCTAGCCTCTACTCTTAACATTTGATCGCCTCGCTTTATAAAGCTAGGGGTAGAACCAATTTTTAAAAATCGCACAAATGCATTGTGCAAGTTAATAACAGCTAGGTCGAGTGTCGCAAACATCTCATCTGTTGAACGCAAAGCCAGTATAGAATTTATTGATTTAATTGCTACTCTTTCCGGAATACCCGTTTGCAATATTTGCTGCAATAACCTTAGTGTTTCACCACTTTCTTCTCGCGCCCGTTTTCCATTCCCCATCCCATCACTGATTGCCATAGCATATTTTCCTGCCCCTAACTCTATCGTCGTATAGCTGTCACCAGAGATTAATCCTCCACCTTTGGCAGCATGTGCAACACCTGTTTCTACAACAAATTCTTTAGCCGAACCAAAAGACAGATAACAATATCCATTAGGGAAAGGGGAAACCTCTTCATTCTTCACTATAATCATTTCATTTAGAATATCTGATAATACTGGGGCAATTAATTTCGAACCTTCCCCATGATAGTCATAAAATGAGGCAGTGATTTCTATATCGACATTCCCCTTCTCTAACTGATAGATATCTAGTTTTTCCAGTTCAATGCCCATATGCTTTAACGCATGCATAATTTGAATTTCTTGATTTTCATGATGTTGTCGTTCTTTTAATATCTCTTTTGCAAAGTCTTCCATTACTTCAGATACACCTTGTAATTGATCTGCTACAAAACGCTTACTTTCTAGTACCTGTTTTTTTAATTTTCGGTTGGCTTCAAAAAATGACAATTCTTCTTTCATTGTTTCCAGTACTTTTTTTGATTTTACACAGTGATTTTCGAATTCACGGACTAATTTTCGATTTGGTTCAGGGTTCTCTCCTAAATCATCTTTTAAGTCCTCCATTAATTCATAGGTTTTGTCAAATTGCTGCTGCCAACAGCGGTCTTTCATAAAGCACGATTGACACGTTTTTTCAGTTACTTGACTTAAAAAATAATCCGTCTCTCGTTTTTCTATTTTTTCATCTTGCGAAAACTCCTCCGCCGTCGTAAAACTTTTAGACAATGCTTCAAATACATCTGAAAACTGTTCAACTCGTTTTGCTGTCACATTACGAACCTTTTGTAAATATTGTTCTTGTTCATTTGTATATTCCTCTGTACCAGGTATATAACGTGAAAGCTTTTTGAACCAACTTGCCGGGGTTAAGAAGAAGAAGGCTATAGCGATTGACGATTCTAATACAGATGGCAGTAGTGTTGATGAATCACCATAAATTCCAACTAAAAATGTTCCAACTAATAAACCAGCTGCAACTCCTACTTTCTTTCCCTCTTTCAGTAACCCTCCTAGTAATCCCGAAAACGCCAACAGACTCATTTGATATAAATTTGCTACATTGGCTAAGGATAAAATCAAACCCGCAACAACACCTACCGTAGATCCTATTGCAGCGCCGCCTACAAATGCCAATACTAATACAAAGTAACGTGAAAAAATTTGCTCAATAGAAGCATCATATAACTGCCACCCAATTGTTCCTGTCAAAATCGAGGCAATCAAAATAATCATACATACAATTTCTTCATTTTTTAATGTGGGTTTATATTTGTTTGGTGATAATAATGGAATACTCTGCATAAAGATTAATACTAGGACAGTTCCTAAAATACCTTCAACAAGTAAAAGCATCCATTGATACGTGGAAAGTTGATCGGTTATCGAATATAAAAATATACGTGGTGCCACAGTGGACAAGAATACAAACACCGGAATTATGATTTGTTGCTTAGAAGTACGTTTAAATATACCTGCAAGCAAAATAAATACAATCATTGCTAAAGCAACGAAAACACCGTGCCCAATGGAATAACTAGCTGCCCCAGCTAGAACTGCAAGCATAACCGTTGGAGTTTTCTCTTTATGTACAATCCAGATCGTTGCTAAAAACGCTACTGCAAACGGAGATACCATTGATAATATTATAGCTCGTCCCAATAAGAAGCCAACAATATAAAACAGCCAGCCCTTTTCCAGCAAAATCGATTTTACTTGATTATAAACTCTATGACGAAATTTCATCCAGTGATTATTATTTACCCCGTACGTTTTTGATTCCACTCTTGGAATTGAATCCATCATATAAAACCACTCCTATCTATGAAGCATATTAAATCATATGATGCGTTCTTTTTTTGTCAAAACAAGAGAGCATGTCAAAAAAATCGTTCGACTACATTCTTAAGGGACATGCTGATTTCTACACGAACTAACGTATTCCGTTATTACATCCTCCAAGCTGGTGGTTTATTTTGGCATTTTTATTTTATAAGCTGATTTAGGATCAAAGCTATAACGTGCCCCCTATGCTGAACTGCCATCTTCCGACTAAAGATTCGACTAATCATTCCAAAGAAATCCTATTGACACAATTTATCGCCTGTTGTATTATAGCACTTGTGACTTATTTGGCGGTGTAGCTCAGCTGGCGAGAGCGTACGGTTCATACCCGTGAGGTCGTGGGTTCGATCCCCTCCGCCGCTATTCATTAAAAACCTGGTGTGCTAATGCATACCAGGTTTTTTATATACCTTATTTACATAGACCAAAAGCGGATGCGTCTCGAAAAACACGAGAAGCATAAGCAGATCGCGTAGTTTGGATACCTTTCCCATACAGAGTCGAACTGCTTATGTCTCGAGTGGCTAAGCGCTGGACGAGGTTTACACAGTTAATAAATTATCTATAGAGTCCTAATTTTATAATTTCCAAAACAACAAAAAGGCAGGTACCAACATGTTGTGGTACCTGCCTTTTTGTTCTATTAAAATATAGAGCATTGTCATAGACAGCAACTGCTATCCTCTTTTAGCACCTCGACCCCCACGTTTGGATTCCGTGTGCTTCTTTAAAGAGGCTAAACGGTCTTCAGAGTCTTTAAGAAATTTGTTCATTTTTGATTCAAACGTTTCACCGCGATCGCGATTATTTCTTGGACGTTTTTGTGGTTTATCCTTTGCTTTTTTAATGGATAAACCAATTTTACCATCCTTCTCAACATTAATAACTTTTACCGTTACCTCATCACCAACAGTAAGATGTTCATTAATGTCTTTGACATAGTTGTCAGCAACCTCACTAATATGGACAAGTCCAGTTTTTCCTTCCCCAAGCTCTACAAAAGCTCCGAAATTAGTGATACCAGTTACCTTTCCCTGCAGCTTGCTGCCTACTTCGATTGACATAAAAAAAATGCTCCTCCTTAGAATTTTAGAAACCTACCTATCGCCAATGGCGAAAGACAAAGCTTTCACATATATTTTAGACCTTAGAAACTAATTAGCTTCTAATGTCATTAAAAATATTGTTACTATATATTATAGCTAACCTTATAAAAGTGTGTCAATATGAGGGTTTCTCATCAGGCATCTTAAAAATTAGCTCGCCTTCTTTGGAGAAAAAATAGTTTGTACGCGCTATCTCTAGTACATAATCCTCATTATTTAACAGATTAATCTCTTCACGAAGATTTTCTTCTTCTTCTTTTAAAGACGTGTATTCTTCCTGTAATTGTTCATATTGATCAGCCTTTTCAGATTGAAGTGTGCGTTGTTTGATATGGTAGGCCGCCATGGATCCAATCGTAATCATTACCAAAATAGAAAATAGCACAAGACGGCGAAATAATCGCTGTTTTTTCTTTCTCTGCCTTTCTAGGTAAGTATCATATTGCTGCATATAATTTGAATCTAATCTAGTTACTGTTTTTTCTCTTTTAGACACAGGCTGCTTACCTCCTCATGTGCTTCAAGTATTTCTTAACTATATTCTTCATTTTATAATAAAATCCTTTAATTTTCTTTAAAAAGATTTTGGTATTCTCAGGTAATAGTCGATAGAGTAATCCTAGAATCCACTTTATTGGTATATAAATCACTTTTACTACGAAAAAAAAGATAGCATTGATTATATGTACTATAAACAAAAGACACGTCAGTAACAAGTTTATAATAAATTTGATTGGAATAATAATAAGGTATTGGACCATTTTTTCCAAAAATCGATAAATCGCCGCGATAATGTTAATGATGTGTTCCAACAGCTGCTTATACCAGCTCGCAAATAATGACTGGTATGTTGCAAAGCCTAATAAACAAGCAAGGAATACATATAGTCTTAATTCCCCTGCATTTACTAGAAATAGCACATAAAACAAAACAAGAGTCTGGGTGAACCAAAAACAAATTTCCATAAAGTATAATAGAAATATGTTACCCTTCCAGTAAACAGATACCCGACGAAAGGTGTCCAGTGTCATACCTAAATAAATACCACCTGAAACCATTACAATCATCGTAATAAACTGATCGTTTAAAGTCATCTAAATAGCTTGCTAAAGAATCCTTTAGCTTTCTCCTGGTGATGCTCGTCTACATAGGAAAGCTCATAAATTCTACCTTTAATCGATACAATACCTTCACCAACATCTAAGTTCTGTAATTGGAGATTTTGTCCACGTACAATTAAATAGCCCATTACAGTTTCGAGCAAAAACTCCTCATTATCAAAACTATCTACTTCCTTGACACCTGTGATCTCTAGGCTTTTACGGTTATTAATTGTTAGTTGATGATCCTGTTGTACGCGTGTAGTAATTTCTTTATCATAATAATTCATTTTTTCGCCCTCCTTATCAGTATTACTGTATGAAAGGAGGGACAAGTATAGAACTATATCAACTATTAAATTTTCTCTTAACTATTAACTTGTTCTTCTTTAATAATGTTATATAGCATTTCGGCTTGATCTTTTTTTACTGTTTCTTTTATATCGTTTATTTGTAATGTTACTAGTTTTTGGCCAAATTTAATTACTAGTTCATCACCTGGTTCCACATTTGATGATGCTTTTGCCTTATTTCCATTAATGGTAATGCGGCCTTGATCTGCTACTTCCTTTGCCATAGTACGACGTTTTATAAGACGGGAAATTTTTAAAAATTTATCTAGTCGCATTTCTATCACTCTCTTCCTTTAGCTTGTTCCCACAAACTATCCATTTCTTCTAATGTTACTGTACTAATATCTTTATCGGCTTCATTTAATTGATTTTCAATATAGGTGAACCGGGAAATGAACTTTCCATTGGTTTGATGTAGGGCGATTTCTGGATTGATTTTATAATACCTAGCTACATTGGCTAGTACAAATAATACATCCCCTAACTCTTTTATTATTTCTGTATTATCTTTTTGTTCAATTGCCTCATGGACTTCCTTTAACTCTTCATCAAGCTTTAACCAGATATCATTAACATCATCCCAGTCGAAGCCTACTTTTGCAGCTTTTTTTTGTAACTTATAAGCTTTGGAAAGTGAAGGCAGGCCAATAGGTACACCGTCTAGTACTGATACGCGCTGCTCCCCTTTCTCTTCTTGTTTTAACGTATCCCAATTTTTATAAACATCTTCCACTGAATCCACACTTGTATTTGCAAACACATGTGGATGTCGATGAATCATTTTGTCTGTGATCGAACGTATAACATCATCGACCATAAAATAGCCCTCACCCTCACCAATTTGACTATGAAGCATAACCTGCAGAAGAATATCGCCTAATTCTTCAACAATCCATTCATCATCCTGTGCGTCGATTGCCTCGATTAATTCATAAACTTCTTCAATCGCATATTCACGTAACGACTCATGTGTTTGTGCTTGATCCCAAGGACAACCGTTTGGACCGCGTAATGTTGCAATAACTTCTCTTAGACGTGTAAAGGTATGATGTAACATACTAGGTGGAGCGGGTGGTATATAGACACTCGTTAAATTAGTTACTTCAAGTGAATGATCAAGTTCTTCAAGGGAAATAGTTGTAATCTTTTCGTGATGGCTGCCTGCCGCTTCTACTACGGTTATTTGGTAATCGGGTGGCAAATCTTCTAATAGCGCTAGTTTTACATCACTTGCTATCATCCGGTCATATACTTGGCAAAAAACAATATGGTGCCGATAATCAAGCTGGCTCCGATCAAAGGAAGTGCCATCAACAAACTGAAATCCATCAATTGGGTCTATTCTTAAGGATGTAAATAAATCATCTAAATAGCTATGCCCTCCAATAATCTCCACATCAGCTTCCGTGTGTTCGAGTAATAACTGTACAGTCTTCTCAGCTAGCATTGGGTGGCCTGGGACAGCATAGATAACAGGGGCATTTTTAGCAAAACCGATTATCTTTTCAACTATGCTGCAATAGACATCTTCAAACATCTCATGTGATGTATAGACATTATCAAAGGATTCAAAGACAACCCCCTCATCCCGCAATTCAGATAAGACAGGATGATCAAACGTACGTACTACGATTTTCACTTCTTTATTTGTTAGTTTTTTATATACACCTAATGGCAACTGATTAATGTCACCCGCACCTAAACCGATTATTTCTATTTTTTTAGTCATGGATGTTCCTCCCTTTATGTATTCGAATAAAAAACCCTGCAAACGGAAGCATGGAAAGTTCTACTTCTGTATATGCTTTAAAGCGTAGTAACAAAAATATGTAAATAAAAGCGCCCGTTATAACTGCGAACATAACATAGACTAATAATTCTAAACGTGATGAAATGGTTACATATGTAGTAGCGTACTGAATGATATATAAATAGATGACCATCCCACCACTTGCTATCATAAGTGCTTGCCATTTAATTTGCCTTTTATAATCCAGTCTTGGTAATTTCCTTTTTAACTCCACTAACACTATTACGCATAGTATCAATAGACTAATAACAGTAGCAATGGCACCACCTGTAATGCCCCATATCGGAACTAGCATTTGGTTAGCGGTCCACTTGATAAAACAAGCAATTACTATAAATCCTGCTGTTCGTTTAATATACCCTAATCCTTGAAGAATAGAGGCTGCTGTTATAGCAATAGAGCTTAGTAAAACAGCAATAACCAATACTTGTAAACTAACTGTTCCGCTATCATCTTGAAATAGTAATACATTCACTTGTGGAAATATTACTATTAAGCCAATTGTAGCACCTACTGCTAAATAAAAACTAAACGTTAAGGCACGCTCAATATACAAATAGATTGCATTAGGGTCTAATTCCAGCTTCCTCCTAGATAACGTAGGAACAAGCGCTAATGCAAAAGAGGAGCCGAGAACTGTTCCAAGTTGTATCAATGGTTGGCCTCGGTCAAATATCCCTTTAGCTTGCATTGCATCTTGTTGCATAAGACCATACTCCATCAAACTTGGAATTAATGTAAACGTATCTGAAAATTGAATAACCAACAACACCATGTGATTTAGTGAAGCAATAATACCAAAAATTAATAGCGTCCTTACATAGTAAGTCCAGGGAATAAGATAATTCCGTTTGGCCATAACAGTTGGCTTCTTTTTTATAAAAAATACAGCTAAAATGATGACTGCCGTAACTGCACCTAACACTGAAGCCAGTACGGCTACTTGTCCAATTATATAAATATCCTTACCTTGCATAGTAATGATCCATGCAGCAGCAATAATGATAGATACTCGGATAAGTTGTTCACTAACCTGAGAATAGGCAGTAGGTTTCATCATATAATTACCTTGGAATACCCCTCTAAGTAAGGCTGAAAAAGGGATGAGTAAAAAAGCAAATGACGCATATTGATAGGTACTTTCCAAGCTAGCATCCCCGACCCAAGCGGCAAGAGAGCCTGCATTTAAGTATAAAAACAAAAATACCCCGCCATTAACAAGGATTAGAATAGAAAATATCGGGACATAGAATTGCTGAAACGATAACCCTTTTCCATCTGCTTTTAGTTCTACTGTCATTTTTGAAATTGCTGAAGGAAATCCGTACAAAGCTAAAACCATCGTAATACCGAGGATCGGATAAACCTGTTGATATATATAAAAGCCCAGATCCCCTGTCATATTTTGCAGTGGAATCCGGTAACCTGCACTTAATATTTTACTTATCAATCCTGCTAAGGTAAGAAGTAATGCACCTTTTACTAACTTATTTGTCTCATTACCATCCATGATTAACGCCTTTCCGTTATTTTATAGCCATTATAGCATAGATGGATAAATGTATAGAAAGCGGATAAAACAGCGGTAATATTAGTCCGCTATTTTATCCGCTTCTTAGAAAATAATTGCTTATCGCCAAATTCATACTGGCGTAAGTGGGTTATCACTTACACGTTAAACCAATAAATCTTATTCTTTCCTACAACCTACTCCATTTGTTTTGCCAAAAAGCTTGCGGCCGTTTCAATTGCTTTTTGTTCCACATTACTAAGTTTGTTGCCATCTTTTGAAATCATCATTACACACCCAATTGGGTCACCATTTGCTATGATTGGACTTATACAATAAGAATCAACATCTTCATCTTTCCCTTGAAGTAATTCTACAGATCCAACTTCAGATTCCATTTCTGGCGATCTGTTTTCCATTGTAGATTCTAATTTAGAACCGATGTTTTTATTTAAGTAATCTTTCTTTGATTCTCCTGCGACAGCTATAAATTCATCCCGGTCACAGATGAAAACTGGGAAATGAAGAGAATCAAATAATGCCTCTGCATATTCTTTAGCAAAATTACTGAGCTCACTTATTGGTGAATATTTTTTTAGAATTACTTCGCCTTCTCGGTCCACAAAGATTTCCAGTGGGTCCCCTTCCCGAATTCTTAGGGTCCTTCTTATTTCTTTCGGGATTACGACCCTTCCTAAATCATCAATTCGACGTACGATACCTGTTGCCTTCATTAATGAAGCCTCACTTTCCTATGATGATTTTCTCTGATGAACTTACACTTTCTTCAGTTAGATTTAATTAGAAAAACTTGGCCGGTAAGCTTTTATATGGCGAAAAGTCCCCATCTTTGTAGTTTAAACCTAGAATGTAAGTTACTTCCCAAAAGTGCAAAAATCACCAGTTGTGGTTTTAGTATGAATCATCTGGAAAGAAGTATACACAATATTTTCTATTCAACACGGTCTACTGTAGACAACTTATCGATAATATCTTCCATTATGTCATATCGCTTATGTTTCGTATCTTTGGATCCTGTAAATGTTATTTTCAATTTATTGTTCTCAGTCCCTAGTTGTATACCACGTCCAAACGCATTTGCAAGTTCAAATAACTTGGAACCGTCAATTTGTTTACTACGATTCTCATCAATCAACAACTCTATTTTCTTGTTTTTTTCTGTCACGGATTCAACTTTTTCACGTTTTGCCAGCATTTTTAATGAAGTGACTACAAATAATTGCTCTACTTCTATAGGATACTCACCAAAACGGTCTATTAACTCATCTTTTAGATCATCCATATCTTCTGATGTACTGATCGTTTGAAATTGTTTATATATGTCGATCTTTTGTTTTTCATCTTTAATATATGACTCTGGGATAAAGGCATCAATTGTGAGCGCCATTTCAGGTTCAAATGGCTTGATATCATCCAATTCTTTGCCTGCCTTACGTGCATCAATTGCATCTTTTAGCATTTGAGAATACATATCAAAACCTACAGAATCAATAAACCCGTGCTGTTGAGCCCCTAATAAATTACCAGCTCCACGGATCGATAAATCACGCATTGCAATCTTAAACCCTGACCCTAACTCTGTGAATTCTTTAATGGTCTCTAATCGTTTTTCAGCAATTTCCGTTAGCACTTTATCCTTTTGATAGGTAAAGTATGCATACGCTACACGATTCGAACGTCCAACACGCCCTCTTAGTTGATATAATTGACTTAGTCCCATACGATCTGCATCATTTACGATTAATGTATTAACGTTTGGAATATCTACTCCCGTTTCAATGATCGTTGTACTCACTAATACATCATATTCTCCTTCTAAAAATCCAAACATGACATTCTCTAGTTCTGTTTCATTCATTTGACCATGTGCGACTGCAATTTTAGCATCATCTACAAGATTTCCAACGTCACGGGCTACTTGATCAATATTTTCAACCCTGTTATATAAGAAAAATACCTGTCCGCCCCTAGCCATTTCTCTTTCGATAGCTTCCCGGATTAGTATTGGATTGTATTCCAATACATATGTCTGAATAGGAAAGCGATTTTCTGGTGGCGTTTCTATTACAGATAGATCTCGGACACCTAGCATCGACATATGCAAGGTTCTTGGAATCGGTGTTGCAGTTAACGTCAAAACATCCACATTTGATTTAAGTTGCTTGATTTTTTCTTTATGTTTAACTCCAAAACGCTGTTCTTCATCAACGACAAGTAAGCCCAAATCCCTGTAATTAATGTCTTTAGATAATAACCTGTGAGTACCAATAACAATATCCATAGTTCCTTTTCGTAAGCCTTCGGTGGTCTCTTTTTGCTGTTTTTTTGTACGAAATCGACTCAGTAAACCAATGTTTACCGCGTGATCCTGAAATCGTTCTTGTATTGTTTCATAGTGCTGCTGTGCTAATATAGTTGTTGGAACTAAGATAGCCACTTGCTTGTTGTCTGCTACAGCCTTGAATGCTGCACGAATAGCTACCTCTGTTTTTCCATACCCTACATCCCCACACAGTAATCGGTCCATTGGCTGCTCTTTTTCCATATCCTGCTTTATTTCTTCGATACACCGTACTTGATCATCTGTTTCCTGATACGGAAATGAAGCTTCAAAATCTTGTTGCATGTCAATATCTTCGGAAAATGCATAGCCTTTTCTCGCTTCTCTCTCAGCATATAGCTTAATTAAATCGTCTGCAATATCTTCAACAGATGACTGTACTTTCCGCTTAACTTTCGTCCATTCACTGCCACCTAGCTTGTAAAGTTTCGGTTCTTTGCCTTCTGAACCTACAAATTTTTGTACTAAATCGATTTGATCAATTGGTACAAATAATTTATCATCACCAGAATACTTAATTAGCATGTAGTCCTTATGTAAATCATTAACTTCGAGCGTTTCAATTCCTATATACTTCCCTATTCCGTGATTGGCATGGACAACATAATCTCCTATTTTTAAATCCTGATAATTCTTTATTCGTTCTGCATTTGATATTTTTTGCTTTTTACGGGGTCGTTTCGTCCTTTTTTTGAACAATTCATTTTCCGTAATAATAACCAGCTTGTGCATGGGAAATTCAATACCACTACTAATATTACCAATTGCTATTGTTGGTTTTTCAACAGGGAGAACTAAATTTTTTGTTGTAGTTGCCTCGATATCATAATCCGTAAAAATAGATTGTATTTTTTCAGCCCGTTTTTCATTAGGTGCTAGAACAACAATTGAATTTTCCCCTTTTTCCCAACGCTTTACCTCATTTTTAAATAAATTCATTTGACCATGAAATTCCTGCATTGCTCTTGAGGAGAAATTAATTATATTTTGTGGTTGTGTATTTGGTATATGTCTTAAAAATACGGAAAAATATAATCGTTGATGATACATTTTTTCCCAAATTGCATGCCAATCAAATGAAAATGTACTATCAATAACCATTTTATTAGACTCCAGTAGACTACTGTACCATTCAGCTTCTTCTGTGTCTAAGTTAGTTGCAGTCTCTTGAATTCTGCTCAACTCATCCATAATAATTAGTCCATTAGAAGGTAAATAATCTAACAAACTAGTAGGATTTTTATAGAGGAATCCGATATACTTATTCATTTCCTGAAAATGTTCTAAGTTTTTCAACCGATCAATATCATATTCTATTACTTCTAGTAACTTTTCTTTTGCTTCATTTGACTTACGTTTTTTCAGTGTTTTAGCTAGCGCTTCTTCAAGTCGATTCGCACCTGTCAATATGTCTTCCTGGTTCAGTAAAAGTTCTGTTGCAGGGCCAATTGTTACTTCTTTCTTTTTGTTCAACGAACGTTGTGTTTCCGCATCAAAATAGCGTATAGAATCTATTTCATCATCAAATAATTCTATACGTATTGGATGTTCTTCTGTAACAGGATATATATCAATGATACCTCCACGCAAACTAAATTCACCAGGCGTGTTTACCATAGATACTCGTTCATAGCCCATATCTACTAATGACGTTAAATATACATCCACATCAATTTCTTCTCCTAACCGAAATGGAAGTTGGTAATTTTCCCAATAGTTAGGAGGCGGTAAAATACGCTTTAATGCAGCAACCGGGACAACTAGAATTCCTGATTTTCTTCTTACCCATTCCGTTAATGCCTCAATCCGCTGACTTCTCAGCTCAGGACTAGCAATAGCAATTTCTGAAGCAATTAATTCGTTAACAGGGTATAAATGAATATCGCGTTCATCCATGAATTCTGATAAGTCTTCATATAGCTGTTGGGCTTGCACTAATTGATGTGTTACTAGTAAAACTGGTTTGTTTATAGATTCGTTTATAATCGATACAAGCAAACTTCTCCCAGAACCGGATAATCCAGCTACTAATTGCTCTTTCATCCCACTAGAAATACCACTTATGATCGATTCTACATCTTCCTTTGATCGTAAATATTCATTTATTCCGTTCATCATTAAACCCCCGAAGTATAAATAAAAGTGCAGGCGACTGTTTAGGGTGAAACGCATAAGCAAGGAACCGTAGAGCTCATGTACTTAGAGCTCGGAGTGTTCATTGCTTATGACGCGAACCCTAGGAGCCGAAACTAGATAAATAAAAGTGCAGGCGAACTGCATATTAGTTGGTATAATAGCGCAAAAATGCCTTGGTTTCTAAACCAAAGCCTTCCTTGCATATTTTATTGTATAAAAAAATCTAATTCATGATAGTGCGGGTTATGTCCCAATGATTCTTCACAATTCTCGCATATTACTGTTATATGGACATCTCCATTATTCTGATACTCGATCATTTCTTTTCTATCTTCGACTGACAATTGATCAAAACCAAGCATGGTTGAATCAATAACCTGCTGATCTAACTTTCCAACGACATGTCCACAGTGCCTGCATTTATAGACAATAGACATAGAAAAAACCTCCTCGAATAAACATGGGGTATAATAAAGTTTATCCGAAAAGAAAACTTTTATACGTTTTTAAGATAGCATCTTGGTTCCATATAATTGTATGTGACTATTAACTATTAAATTCATTCATCACTTCATTAAATGGCTTTTCCATCCATGCAATACATGCATCCGCAGCATTGTTAATGCTTTTAGAAGCATCTTCCTGCTGGTGTTTTGGAAACTTTCCAAGTACATAGTCAACTACTGGAATCGGTGTAGTTGGTCTTCCAATACCAATACGAATTCGATTGAATTCTTTCGTACCTAAATGGTCAATTGTTGATCGGATGCCGTTATGACCTCCGTGACCACCTTTTTGACGCAACCTGATTTTACCAGTAGGAAGGTCTAAATCATCATAAATAACAAGCGTATCTTTCACATCAATATTATAGAAATCAATTAATGGTCCAATCGCTTCACCAGAAAGATTCATATATGTCTGCGGTTGTAGGAGAATTACTTTTTCTCCATCAACATTTTCCAGTGTATAGTTGCCATTAAATTTGGTTTTATTAAGTTTCCATTTATATCGGCTTAATAATTCATCAATAACCATAAAACCAATATTATGTCGCGTTTTTTTATACTTTCTTCCTGGATTACCTAAACCTACAATACATTTCATTTCATTTCTATCCTTTACGTTGGGTTACTTTTTTTATGTAATCACAGAGTCACCTATACAATAATCCCTCCTATAAAGAATGTTATACATGTCAATCTTTTAATAGGAGGGCTTTATAAATTATTTTACTATTTTACTAACGTCTTATTTTTCTTCTTCATCATCAGAAGCGCCCACTAATTCTGGCTCTGCGTTTTCTTCTGGAGCTTCTTCCACATCATTTAATGTGTCCGGTGGAACAACAGTAGCGATTGTCGTTTCCTCGTCATCGGTAAATTCGTACTTATCCGATTTCGGTAAATCCGCTATTGCGATTGAATCACCAATTGCTAATGAAGACACATCAACAGAAATCTCTTCTGGAATATCCGCTGGTTTTGCACGTACTTGCAATTCATATAATGGCTGTTGTAGTACTCCACCATCTTTTGTGCCAATTGCTTCACCCTCTAAATTAAGAGCTACTTCAACATCCATTTCCTCAGACATATTTACAATATAAAAGTCAACATGTTCAAGTTCATCTTTAAGTGGATCCATTTGATATTCATGAAGCATTACATCTACTGGCTTATCGCCCTCAATATCAAGAGAAATGATTGCATTTCTTCCTTCGTCGCGTACAGTCTTCACCAAATCTATGCTATTTACAGCAATAGATTTAGACTCTTTTTCTTTCCCGTAAACTACTGCGGGAACATGTCCACTCTCTCTGATTTGTCTAGTTGCAGATTTTGCATAACTATTTCTTTTAGTTGCTTTTAATGTTACTGCCATGTTATCACCCTCCATTATTTGAACTTGGTATGACCAAGCTTGAAAAACACTTTGTTATGATGAATTTGGGAGAATTTCTACCCCAAAATATTTACCCGATTATTTCATTGTATAAACGCTTAATCAAATAAAATACTTACTGATTGCATCTCATGTACACGAATTATTGCTTCACCAATGAGCGGTGCGACAGATAATTGTGTAATCTTATCACTATGTTTCTCTTCTGGCAACGGAATTGAGTTTGTAATGATTAGTTCTTTTATTTTTGAATTATTGATTCGTTCGATTGCTGGACCAGATAAAACGGGATGTGTACAACATGCATACACTTCCTTTGCACCATTTTCAACTAGGGCATTAGCTGCAAGTGTTATAGTTCCAGCTGTATCAATAATATCATCAATTAAGATCGCTGTCTTGCCTTCGATATTTCCGACGATGTTCATAATTTCAGCAACATTTGGACGCGGGCGTCTTTTATCGATTATTCCGATAGGTGCTTTTAGTCGGTCAGCCATTTTACGTGCACGTGTAACACCGCCATGATCTGGTGATACAATAATGATATCCTCTAGGTTTTTCTTCTTAAAGTAATCAGACAAAATTGGTACACCTTGTAAATGATCAATTGGAATATCAAAGAAAGCCTGAATTTGTGGTGCGTGTAAATCGAGCGTAATTACTCGATCTGCACCTGCTTTTTCTACTAGGTCCGCCACAAGCTTAGCGGTTATCGGTTCTCTGGATCGTGCCTTTCGATCCTGTCTAGCATAACCGTAATAAGGCATAACGATATTTATAGACCTTGCTGATGCACGCTTTAATGCATCAATCATGATTAATAATTCCATGATATGTTGATTAACAGGTGAGGATGTTGATTGTACAACGTATACATCACAACCACGAATACTTTCTTCGATGTTGATTTGAATTTCTCCATCACTAAATGCAGTTACAGAACACTGGCCTAGAGAAGTTCCAATATGATTTGCAATATCTTCTGCTAATTCACGATTTGAATTTAACGTAAATACCTTTAAGGATGAGTCCCTGTAGTTAGATGCCATGAAATAAACCCTCCGCTAATCTTTTTGTCTGTTTTTAATTTTAGATGCATAGCCTTCTTTATTCGTTTGTCGTGCACGGGCTATCGATAAAGAATCTTCAGGTATATTCTTTGTGATCGTAGAGCCTGCAGCTACATACGAGCCTTTTCCAATGGTCACTGGTGCAACCAGGTTAGAATTACAGCCGATAAATGCATCATCTTCAATTGTTGTTAGAAACTTCTTTTTTCCATCATAGTTCACTGTTATTGTACCACAACCTACATTCACATTGTTACCAACTTGTGCGTCGCCAATGTAGCTTAAATGGGAAACTTTGCTGAAGTCATTAATCTTTGTCTTTTTTATTTCAACAAAGTTGCCTATTTTAACTTCATTTCCAATGGCTGTTTCTGGTCTAATATGAGCATATGGACCTATTTTTACCCGCGCACCAATTTGACTGTCGTTTGCAACACTTTGTTTTATTACTGTTGCCTCTCCAACCACACAATTTGAAATTTCACTATACGGGCCTAATTCAGCATTGGTTTTTATAGTTGAGTCACCCGTAATAATTGTTCCCGGGTGGACGATTACATCTTGTTCAATTATAACATCTGGGCCGATATATGTGTTATCTGGGTCAATGATGGAAACGCCATTTCGCATATGTTTTTCGTTAATTCGCATTTTCATTGTTTTTTCCGCTTGAGCAAGTGCTACACGATCATTAACACCTAGCGTTTCTTCAAAATCAGGTGTTAATGAAGCAATAACCTTCTCGTTTTTATTCTTGAGTATTTCGATGACATCTGGCAAGTAATATTCACCTTGTACATTATCATTTGAAACTTCCTGTAATGCTGCAAATAATGCCTTATTATCAAAACAATAGGTTCCGGTGTTAATTTCATCTATTTGACGCTCTTTTTCACTTGCATCTTTATGTTCAACGATACGTTCCACTTCATTTTTTTCATTACGAATCACCCTGCCATATCCTGTAGGGTTGGGTGCTTTAGCAGTTAAAATGGTGGCTTTTGCACCTTCTTGTTCATGATGATCAAAAAGAGCTTTGTATGTCTCACTTGTTATCAACGGTGTATCACCACATACAACGATAGTTGTACCTTCTTTATCCTGTAATACGTTTTCTGCTTGTATTACAGCATGACCCGTTCCCAATTGTTCTTCTTGCAAAACAAATTGACTTTTATCTCCTATATGATCGATTACTTTGTCAGCACCAAAACCGACTACTGTAGCCATTTCATCTAATTGAACTATTTCTAACTGATCTATAACGTGTTGAAGCATTGGACGGCCTAGAACAGGATGAAGTACTTTATATAACTTCGACTTCATTCTAGTGCCTTGTCCTGCTGCAAGTATGACAGCATAACGATTTGACATGAAGAAACCTCCATTCTGATTATCCATTACGAATATATCCTAAATACCAAGTCATTTCAACAGATTAGAAGTACCAGAATGTAATTTTAGGCTGTTTTCACACGCATTGTTGCTTTTTCATCCTTCATAGTTGATGTAAAAATGCGACGTAACTTTATGTGACGGTTAACCTACCGCTACGGAAATACACTTCGCTTTCACCCATCCGGGTACAAGTGCGACATCTGCTTCGTTTCACTGCGCAGTGTCTTCTACCCGTGGGCGGCTGATGACCCTCCTCGAGCTAACGCTCTCTGGGTCTCAACTAGGCCTCTTCTCCCACAGGATAAGGAAAGCTACATAGCTAGACATCGCACGCAGAAAATCGGTTTGTATTTTCAAGGAGTCTACGTGTATTTCCTCCGCTGTTATTTCCGTTACTGTCGTGGGACTGTATCTGTATTGATAAAACACCTTACCAGTTTGGGTGAGCGGAGGGCGGTGACTCCTGCGGGAACAGCACGTGTCCGAAGACCCCGCTTAGATGCGCCTGCGTCTTCTAGTAACGCTTCGAAGTATGCTTCCTCAGCGCAAGGGAACGAAGAAGATGATTCAAGTAGTACCCTGGCTGAGGCCGTGCCCGCGGAAAGCATCCGTCCGTAGCGATCCCGGACGGCAGCAATAGAAGTAAGCCTAAAGTTACGTCGCAGTCTATATCTATTCTCTCAAAAGAAAAAATCTTTACGGAAACAGCCTAAGTAAAATAGTCATACTATCTGTACACAGTTTTGATCCTATGTAGAACGAAAACTAAATTCAATTATGATTATCTATCTATTTCAGGCAAAAAAAGAAGGCTAATCCATGTAAGATTAGTCCTCTTGTTGTTCGTACGAATTAGGAAGCTCCTGCTTCTTCATATTCAACTTCAGCTTCACCTGCACGGCGGTATTCTTCTAAAACTGCATCCTGAATTTTTGCACGGGTATTCGAATTAATTGGATGTGCAATATCTCTGAACTCGCCGTCAGGAGTACGTTTAGATGGCATAGCTACAAATAGTCCATTATTTCCGTCAATTACGCGGATATCATGGACTACAAATTCCTGATCCAAAGTAATTGATGCAATAGCTCGCATTCTTCCCTCTGTATTCACGCGGCGTAATCTTACGTCAGTTACTTCCATGATGATTCACCACCTTTTCCCTTTTGAACTTATTACAAATATTCAACAAATTTTAAAAAATTCCTGCTTAATATTAAAAAAAAGTTAAAAAAAGATTAAAAAGATTACTTTAAGAGGTAAAATGTCCTGTTTGATTAGAAAAAACGTAGATATTTCTATTATTGTATAAATAAAAAACCTTTCTTAGGTTATAAAAAGAAAGGTTTATCTATTATTAAGTGAAATTTCCACGACGAACTTCAATTCGTTTATGCTTCAAGTCTACGTTAGTTATTTTTACTAATGATTTATAATGATGAACAATACGCTCATCCTCTTCGTCATCTGCTTCAACCAAGACACCTATAGCCTGTACATTAGCATTAAATTCTTCCAATAAACTTGTCATTCCAGTGATGGTGCCTCCTGCTTTCATAAAGTCATCAATAATACAAACATTAGCTCCCTCTTTTAAACTGCGCTTTGGTAGCACCATTGTTTGTATTTTACGGGATGATCCTGAGACGTAATTAATACTAACAGATGACCCTTCTGTCACTTTTGGATCTCTTCTCACAATAACAACTGGTACATTCAAAAATGATGCCACTGCATAAGCAAGAGGAATACCTTTTGTCGCAACCGTTACAACGGCATCTATTTCCAAGTCAGAAAATGTTGAAGCAAATATATGGCCTATTTGACGAATCGTTTTAGGATTACCTAGTATATCACTCATGTAAAGGTACCCACCTGGAAGGATGCGGTTTGGATCCTCCAATTTATGGCATAACTCATCAATGATCTTCATGCTCTTTTCTTCAGTATCATTAGGGATATAGGTAACTCCACCACCAGCCCCGGCAATTCTTTTTAAAAAACCGAGTCCTTCTTGTTTGAACACTTTATCAATAATATCCAAGTCTTCGCTTATAGAAGATTTTGCTGCATTATACTTTAGCGTAAAACTTGGTAACGGTGTATGCTCTCGTGGGTTTGTCAAAAAATAATTAGTCAACGCAACTAAACGGTCGCTCCTTCTCATACATTCACCTCAAAAACCGAATATTTAGTACTGAATATAACACTTTTATACGTGTTTTAGCAAGTGTTATCCATGACCAAACATTCGAACTACATACACTTCATGACAAAACCCTCGTAAACCATTATATATGCGATGTGCTTTGCTCTCGTGTTCAACAAGACCGAACACAGTAGGTCCACTTCCACTCATAAGTACACCAAGGGCTCCATACATCGTCATTTTTTCCTTTATACGCTGTGCTTCAGGATATAGCTTTAACGTTACTCCTTCTAGAACGTTACCTATATTACCACAAAGCAATGAAAAGTCTTTCTTGTGTAAGGCATCTATAATCTCTTCTGTATTAGGATGCACTATATCCTCAAGGCGAAGTTGCTGAAATATTGTTCTCGTGGATACCCCTATATTTGGCTTGGCTAACACAACCCAACACGGGGGTGGTTGTGGTAAGTAGTAAATTTTTTCTCCTTGCCCTTTTGCAATAGCAGTTGATCCGTAAACACAAAAAGGGACATCCGAGTCGATACTCACACCCAGGACAGCTAGCTCATGAAGCGGAATATTTAATTTCCATAACCGATTTAAGCCACGCAGTACTGCTGCTGCGTCACTACTTCCACCACCAAGACCAGCCGAAACAGGTATATGCTTTTCTATTTTGATATAAACACCCTTGGTGATATTATAGTTTCGTTTAATAAGATCCGCAGCCTTATAAGCCAAATTACGTTCATCGTTTGGAACGTACTGGTTGTCTGCTGTCACTTCAATTAAATCGTAATCTAAAGGATGTAGTTCTATTCGGTCTATTAAATCGATTGTTGTCATAATCATCTCTACATCGTGATGACCATCATCACTTTTCCCTAGTACATCCAGTGATAAGTTAATTTTTGCTGGTGCCTTTTCAAAAAGAACCATCGCCGTCACCCACTTTAAATATCTACACAAATTGTATCATATTTTATTACTCTGAAGCGACTTCAATGCAAAAGCGCAAGCGACTTGAATGTTTAACAAGCAGATAAGATCATTTAGAAAACTTGGCTTATCGCCAAGCCTTAATGGCGAAAGCCTTAGTTGCACTTATGTAGATAAGAAAGTTTTATACTTTCCTATCTACTAAAAAAGACAAACCCCTCAGGGTCTGTCTTATTTTTGCATACTTTGCTCGGCTATTTCAATCGCTCGTTTCACCATATTACCGGCATCGCGCGACTTGATACCGCCCCATCCCTCTTTTTGCACGGTGTCGTAAAAACCTAACTCTTTGGCAATTTCTTCTTTCATATGGTCTGACATAAAACTTTGACGTCTAGCCATGAAAGAACAACCCCTTTCTGTTAAGAGTACTTACGACACACTTATCATTTGTTTAATAACTAAAAATAACCGTGTTATAACTATACAAAAAAGGAAATTTTTTAATTGGAAAAGTCATATTACTTTAACATATTTTCAAGTTTTAATGCTAAACCTATATTACCGTTCATTTTTAATTTACCCGTCATAAATGCGGTAGTACAATCAGATCTTAAAATTCCTTATCTTTTATTTTTAGCACGGCAAGATGCTTCTTATGTATTCTCAGTATAAACAGTAGCAATCCCATCATTAAAGTCTAATTGATATACTCCATTTCCCATATCCGTGATCTGAAATTCATATGTAACTCTTATCTCTGAATAGGTTTTTTTCCTCTAGTTTATTCGTGATTAATTCCCATATCTCTTTTACAGTTTTGTCTTCTATCGAAACCAGTATTCGATTCCCTTTCGAAAAGTAAATTTTAGACAGAACAAAAGAGTAAGCGAATCGATGTTGACTTATCGTAAGGATGATCGCTAGTCGTTGGGAACCGGACGTGGATTAAAATAGTTACTATTTATCTACAGACTTCTAATGTGATAATTTCCTAAGACAAAAATATAGCAGTAAACGTTAGTTTACTGCTTCAAAGCAATTGCCGCTTCTTCTAGGAAGCTTAATTCTACTGTTTCTGTTAAAACGTCTGCATAGCTATACGAAACACGTTCGAATGCATTTTCGTCTTGGTCTAGCTCAACAATGAAAACAGAAGGATATGTCTCTGCTAATATTCCACATCGTTCTATTGTTTTTCTTCTTCCGCCATTGGCTCTAAGACGCAATTTATTACCAATTTGACATTCCAGACCTTGCTTAATTTCGATTAATGTTTTAGCCACTATACTCCACCTCACTATTTATACTATAACACAAGCTTGTATTAATGGTCAAATAAAACTTTATATTATAACAATATATCTTTCCCCTTGCAATAACAAAAAGCTAATTTTTTACTATTATCTCAAATTATTAACAATTTATGTATGTTATTTGTTGGAAGTGGCACAGATTTAGGTAATGTGCTAAATAACAATTGAGCTGATGATTACACCAGCTCAAACTATAAAGATTCCATTGTTTCGTCCTCGTTTTCCTCATCTTCCTCTATATAAGGCATACCAGTACGAAGAAGGCCTCTGGTTTCTACTCCACCCATTCCCTTGTCTCCGGTTAATGTATTGCGCAACGCATCCCAAACACTCACTTTTTCCATGAAAGGCGTATAGGCAATCTTTGCAGCAATATAAACAGGGTCTAAGGCATGAATGTTTATACGAGATGGGGAACTTGCAAAATTAGCCCCAGCACGAATAAGCGACTCAAAATGAGACTGACAAGCACCTGCGAATATTACAAGCTGATCCAGGTGTGGTGTAATCCTTCTCGCCTCGCGTACTGTCTCAGCAAAATATCTCGAATGACGATAAGCACGGATATCATTTTTTAATCCTTTATTTTTCGAAAACGAATCATGCCCAGTTATCACAATAATATCTGGTTGAATTTTATCTACCAATGATGCGATCTCTAACGGCATTTCTTTCTCATTTAAGTGAACCCCGTGTACTTGCAAACCCATTCGCTGGTATAAATGAATACATTTTCGCAAATACATACTATCCCCATCCAAGTGCAGTACTTTTGCAGGTATTTGAAAAATTTTAGTTGAATGATGATAACCATCTGTTGATTGATATGTTCGTTTTTCTTTCATAAGTTTATAGTCCTGGCGAAATAGACGATAGGAAAAGTCCTCATGCTCCTTTCCTTTTCGACGTCTCTTTTCCAATTCTGCATCCTGAACACGTGTTAAATCGTCTACTGACGCATCAGCTTCTAAACGAATATCCTCTCCATGTAATAGTGCTGTATCCTTTGTTACTGATACAACACGAAATAATAAGTCATGATTATAGGAAATGCGTGTCACAAGTTCCCCTGTTTTAAAGCTCATAAAGCCACCTCACAGCCTAAGCATCCTAACATAGACTATGTGATGATAGTCTCTACTGTGCTTAATTAACCCATAAAAAATGAGGAGTGGCCATTGCATAAATAGCCTCTCCTCAATTAATTATTATCTTTATAGAATAAGTTGGCCAATGCTGCAAACTCACTTATATCAAGGGATTCGCCGCGCCTGGTACCATCTATCCCAATACCGTCTAACATTTTACCAATGGTTTCTTTGTCATATTTCTCTTTAAAAAAATGACTTAAATTGTTCCGCAACGTTTTTCTTCGTTGGGCAAAACTTGCCTGCACGATAGAAAAAAAGTGATCTTCATTTTCAACATGAACTGGCGGATTCTCTCTTGTGGTTAGTCTTAATACACTAGAATCGACATTAGGTTGAGGCATAAAAACACTCTTAGGTACTTTCATTACAACCTCAGCTTCGGTGTAATACTGCACAGCAACTGTCAACGATCCGTAACTTTTACTATTCGGCTTTGCAGCCATTCGTTCAGCAACTTCTTTTTGAATCATTACCGTTAAACTAGATACAGGTAACTGCTCCCGTAACAATTTCATTAAAATAGGTGTGGTAATGTAATAAGGTAAATTGGCTACTATATGAATTGGTTGATCTGGTTTAAAATTTGCTTTTATTGCTTGTTCCACTGTTGCTTCTAAAATATCCTGATGAATTAATTCAACGTTATCATAGCCTTCAAGTGTGTCAGCTAAGATCGGCAGAAGTCGTTGGTCAATCTCATAAGCTAACACTTTTTCAGCATGAATAGCTAATTGTTCTGTTAATGCACCTATTCCAGGTCCAATTTCAATTACTCCGGACTTTTTATCTATCCCCGCATGCCTGATAATGTTTTCTAAAATATTTACATCAATTAGAAAGTTCTGACCCAAGCTTTTTTTAAATGAAAATTTATATTTTGCTAATATTTCTTTTGTCCTCATCGGAGTTGCTATATGTTTTTTAGAGATCATGGCTCTCCTCCTGCTGTATTTGTTTGACAGCGTCCTTAAATTGTTGCTTTGTTATTTGGAACATGGTTAACCGTTTCAATAACTGCTTCCCGTTAGTGTGTCCGATTTGCAATATTTCACCAAGCTTATCCCTACTTGAACTTGCATTGGAACTTCCAATAAAACCATGAAAAATTAGATCTTCTTTGGTTATATCGCTTTTTTCGAAACTCTTCAATTCATATACGTCCCTTAAAGCCTGTTGGATCGCATCAATTGATGCATGTTCAATCCCCAAACTCTGATTATGGGGGTTCTTAGACCTTGCTTCATTACGTGATAAAAAGGCATGCTTACAACCTGGAACAGCATCATCTATAATATGTCGGATTCGTTCCCCTGGGTAGTCCGGGTCTGTAAAAATGATGACACCGCGTTTATTTTTAACATGCTGTATTTGTTTTAATATAGACTCATTTATAGCTGATCCGTTGGTTTCAATCGTATCCGCATCAACTGCGAGGCGAATTTTTGCTGTATCATCTCGACCTTCCACAATAATAACCTCTTTGATCTTCAAATCAGTATTCCTCTTTTCATACATAAAAATATTAGAAAACTTGGCTTATCGTTAAAGGGATTCTAAGAAAGCATAGTATGCTTTCTTAGAATCTCTTATGCTTTGGAGTGCAAGCCTTAATGACGAAAGCCTAAGTTGCACTTATAGTAGATAAGAAAGTTTTAAACTATCTTATCTACAAATAAAGCTCTTACCACTATAACATGGTAAGAGCGTATTTATTCTAATCAAGTATTTTTACTTTAACTTTTCTTACACCAAATCTATACGCATCCGATTTTGTTGGAACGTGTACATCAATACGATGGCCTTTAATACTACCACCTGTGTCACCAGCAACTGCTTCTCCATATCCTTCAACCCAGACTCTTGTTCCTAAAGGGATAACACTTGGATCTACTGCAATTACTTTCATATCGGGATTAGCATTTAAATTGATTCCAGTTGATGTATAACCAGAACAACCACTACACCCAGCTGTATATGCACTTGCGGTCATAGTCATTTCTTTTGAACTACTTTTTGAACTATCGCTTGATAATGTAACAAGCTCTTTTTGCTCTACTTTTGTCCCAACTGCTACAACTTTATTTTGACTTTCCTGGATTACTTCTTCATTTATTAGTTCACGACTTACTTCTTCACCATTTTCCTTCACTATTTCATATTTCTTAACAATAGTGCCGTTCCTACCTTGGGTAACGACTTTTTCTTTCCCTTTTTCAAGTGAATTGTCGTTTTTCCGTTCTGTGCTAAATGCCACTGTCTCTTCAACTTCATCAATTTCTTTCTGTACACGAGTGATGACAATTGGTTCATCCTTCGTTACTTCTTCATCAATAGCCGGCTTGATCTTATCAAGGTTCTCATCGTATGTAATATCGTTTTGCTGCAATATGTCCTCAATCGAACCACCAGTGGTCCATACTTGTTCTTTATTACCACCATCATTAATGGTAACCTGGTAAGCTTTTGCTATATCTAATTGTAAGCCGTTTTTTATACTTTCGTCAGTTTGATGTGATACTTCATCATATTCTGAAAGTGTAAGGTTCTGCTCTTTTAGGAATTGTTCGATTGTATCCATCGTCGTAAAATAGTCTTCTTCTTTGTCATCTATGGTTACAGTAACTTCTTTTGCTGTTTTATATTCTATTTCCATCCCTGTTTCAACCTGTGCTGTTTCGTCATGCGATAAAGCATCATGTTCTCCAACAGAGATACCTACTTCTTCAAGCAGTTCTTCTACTGTATCTGAATGTGTTGTAACGGTTTGCTCTTTGCCATTTTCTGTTACGATTACCTCAGCCTTTGTAGCTTCGAATATCATCATACTAGAAAAAACCAAAAGCGCCAAAACACCTATACTCGAAATAACCAGCTTCATTTTTGATGCCGGCAATAGCTTTGAAAAAATTTTCATGCTTCTTGCCTCCTTGGTATACGAAATCTATTCTAGTAAACAAGTATATGCAAAGTCAAAGCATATCCGATTACGATTCCTTTACAATTAGATTACACTTGATAATACATGCCCTATATCACAACCTTTTTAGAGACATAACCATTGATAATGCTAGATTTACACACAACTTAGCTCCACTAAAAAAGAGACTAGCTTTTTAGACTAGTCTCAAAAGGTTATCCAGTTCACCTGTAGTTTATAACAAAAAAATTACGACTAATTACGAGGTTTTCCGTTAATTCCAAACAACGAGAAAGCATTATCTGTCGTAACTTTGCTAATTTCCCCGAATGACATTTCTCGTAGTTCTGCAATCTTTTCCGCTACTAATTTTACGTATGCAGGTTCATTTCGCTTTCCACGGTTAGGATGTGGTGCTAAAAACGGGGCATCGGTTTCCACAAGTAATCGGTCCAACGGTACTTGAATAGCCACTTCTTTTGGCATCGTCGCATTTTTAAATGTAACTGGGCCTCCAAGTGAGATGTAAAAATTCATATCAAGACATGCTTGTACATATTGAACAGAATCATTGTAACAGTGCATAATTCCGCCAACCTCTTTAGCATTTTCCTCCTGTAAAATTTCAATAATATCCTCCGTTGCTTCTCGATTATGAATAATAATGGGCATATCCACTTTCTTAGCAAGACGAATTTGCTTTCGGAAGACATTTTTTTGTACCTCTCTAGGTGACTTGTCCCAGTGATAATCTAGTCCCATCTCTCCAATAGCAACCACTTTTGGATGGGAGGATAACTCCTCAATCCACGCTAATTCCGCATCCTTCATATCAATTGCATCTACAGGATGCCAACCTACAGCAGCATAAATGGTTTCATACTGTTCCGCTATTTCAATTGCTAATGGAATCGTCTCTCTGTCAAAACCTACAACTACCATATAGTTTACTCCATGATCAAATGCACGTTGAATTGTCTCATCACGGTCTTCAAAAAATTGTCTGGCATTTACATGCACGTGTGTATCAAATAGCACAATAATCCTCCTATTTTTCAAATGAAAAGGCCAACCCTAAAAATAACAAGAGTTTGACCTTCTTAGAAAACTTGGCTTATCGCCAAGCCTTAGTTGCACTTATGCAGATAAGAAAGATTTATACTTTCTTATCTGCTAAAAAAATTATTTAACAACAGAACCATTGGATAATGATTCTTCAACAGAAGTAAGAACTAATTTCCCAGTGTCATCTTCACCACAGAGAATCATTCCTTCTGACATCTCACCACGTAACTTCACAGGCTTCAAGTTTGTTACACAAATTACTTTTTTCCCTACCAAGTCCTTGGGTTTATAATATTCTGCAATTCCTGAAATCACTTGGCGCTTTTCATTTCCAATATCGAGTTGCATTTTTAACAACTTATCAGCCTTTTTCATTTTTTCTGCTTTTAGAACCTCAGCAACACGCATATCAAGCTTCATAAAGTCATCAAATGCAATTTGTTCTTTTTGCTTAGCTGGTTCTGTTTCAGGAGATTTTTTCTTTTCCTGTGAAGGATTTTGCATCATTTGCTTAATTGCTTCCACTTCCTTCTCTACTTCCAAACGAGGGAAAATTGGATCTCCTTTTTGAACACGTGTTCCAGCTTTAATTTGTCCATCCGTATAGATGCTATCCCATTGTTGCAGTGTCTCATCTGTAACACCCAATTGCCTGAAGATCTCGACAGGTGCTTCTGTTAGAAATGGTTGAATCATAACAGCAACTTTGCGAAGCGATTCGGATAAATGTGCCATTACATTACCAAGACGTTCTTTCTTTGCTTCCTCTTTCGCCAATACCCATGGCTCTGTTTCATCAATATATTTATTGGTACGACTTACTAATTGCCATAATGAAGAAAGTGCTACAGAAAATTGCATGTTTTCCATTGCATCTTCAACTTTTCCGATTGTTTCTTTCGCAAATTCCTCAAGTGTTTGATCGATTTCTGTTTCAGAAGCTTTGAATGCAGGTATTTCACCATCAAAATACTTTTGAACCATCGCAATTGTACGATTTAACAAATTCCCCAGGTCATTAGCTAAATCATAGTTCGTCCGATCTACAAATCCCTCTGGGGTGAACACACCGTCAGAACCAAATGGCACTTCACGTAATAAGTAATAACGTAGTGCATCAAGACCGTATCGATCCGTTAGACTAACTGGATCTACCACATTCCCTTTGGATTTGGACATCTTACCATCCTTCATTAGGATCCAGCCATGTGCAAAAATTTTCTTCGGTAGCGGTAAGTCCAACGCCATAAGCATGATCGGCCAATAGATGGTATGAAAACGAACGATTTCCTTGCTCATTAAATGAACATCAGCTGGCCAAAACTTCTCATATTTTTCCGGATTATCCGTGCCATACCCGAGCGCTGTAATATAGTTACTCAACGCATCAATCCAAACATAAATAACATGTTTCGGATCACCTGGAACTTTTACACCCCAATCAAAGGTTGTACGTGATACAGCTAAGTCTCCTAATCCAGGTTTAATAAAATTATTAAGCATCTCATTTTTACGACTTTCCGGTTGAATGAATTCAGGGTTTTCGTCGTAAAACTCGACAAGCCTGTCGACATATTTACTCATTTTAAAGAAATATGACTCTTCTTTTACTTTTTCAACAGCACCGCCACAATCAGGGCAATGTCCATCCTCTAGTTGGCGTTCTGTGAAAAAGGATTCATCTGAAGTACAATACCAGCCTTCATACTGATCAAGGTAAATATCACCTTGCTTTAAAAGCTGGTCAAAGATTTTTTCGACCACCTTTTTATGACGTTCTTCCGTTGTTCGAATAAAGTCATCATTAGTTATTTTAAGTTTACTCCATAGTTCCTGAATTCCACTGACTATCTCGTCTACATACGCCTGTGGGTTCATCCCTTTTTCTTTTGCTTTGCGCTGAATTTTCTGCCCATGTTCATCTGTGCCCGTTAAATACATGACATCAAATCCTCGCATCCGCTTATAACGAGCGATCGCATCTCCAGCTACTGTCGAATATGCATGACCAATATGTAAATTACCACTTGGATAATAAATTGGTGTTGTTATATAAAATGTCTTTTTCTCTTTCGGCATGTGTTTTCCTCCTCAACTAAAAACTTTCCTAATTACATGAAAACTACTTCTATTGTAGCGATTTTATCATAAGATTTCCATTGAGGGACAGTGAAGTTAGCAAATATCCGCAATAATAGCTATTATGATCCACAATAACTATTAAAAACCATAAATATTACAATTTATTCCTCTTTTTTAATATAAAAGTAAAGGAATAGTAAAGTAGAAGAAATTTTCAAATTTATCTTTATTTTTTAACAAAAATTTATTGACACTTATGGTAATGGTTGGTACTATATTGCTTAGGAAGATGTCGAAACATAGCGAAAATTATTTCCGAGTTACGTGTATGAAGGGGAGAATGAAGAGTATGAAGTCTACTGGAATTGTACGAAAGGTTGACGAGCTAGGCAGAGTTGTCATACCTATTGAACTACGCCGAACACTTGATATTCGTGAAAAAGATGAATTAGAGATTTATGTAGATAACGATCAAATTATTTTAAAGAAATACAAAACTAGTATGAGTTGTCAGATTACGGGAAAAGCATCTGATGATAATATTTCTTTAGCTAACGGAAAGATTGTACTAAGTCCAGAAGGTGCAAAAGATTTAATTACAGAAATTGAATCTCGATTAAATAAATAGTTAGTATGGACAAAAGGGGATGAAGGCTTTACGTAAGCGTTCACCCCCTTTTTTTATTAGTATTAATTCTTGTGCTCTACTTAGTCTTCAATATGAAATGTTTGATAAACGTCCCTCTTTGGCATTTGCCTTTGGGTAGCCACTTTTTTAATAGCTTCTTTACTTGTTAAATTCTCTTCTTCGATATAATAATTCACATGATCATTTACCGAAAGATGGCTCCACCACAAATTAGCTCCTGCTTCTTCCATTTCTGTTGTACCTTCTACAATGATGCAAAACTCACCTTTTAATTCATTTTCCTCAACCCAGACCATTAATTCCTGCACAGTTCCTCGTGCATACTCTTCAAACTTTTTCGTTAGCTCACGTGCTACAGCTATTTGTCTGTTACCAAGTTGCTCAAAAATGGTCTTCAACGTATCTTTAACCCGGTAAGGCGATTCATATAACAAAAGGGTAGCCTGAATAGACTTCAATCGATTTAATTCCGCTTCTTTATCCTTCTTTTTTCGGGGTAAAAACCCGTAAAAATAAAACTCGCTTGTAGAAAGTCCAGAACCAACGAGTGCGCATAGTGCAGCATTTGCCCCAGGTAACACGACGACGGGTTGATCAATTTCCAGCGCAGCTTGAACAAGTTCATATCCAGGATCAGATATAGCGGGCATACCGGCGTCACTCACAATCGCAATGGATTCTCCATTTTCCAATCGATTAAGTAATTGTTGTTCACGTCCAGCATTACTATGTTCATGATAGCTTACTAGCGGTGTAAAGATTTCAAAATGATTAAGTAATTTCTTCGTATTACGTGTGTCTTCTGCAGCAATTACTGTAACTTCTTGTAAAATCTTTACAGCACGATAAGTGATGTCCTCTAAGTTACCAATTGGCGTTGGTACAACATACAATATTCCTTCTGCTCTGTTATTAAAGCTTTTCTGTATTTTCATATTGCATCACTTCTTTCAGTTTATCCCGGATTAATTGGAATTTTTCCTTTCTGGTAAGTTGTTTAATTTGATATTCCTTTTGTAAAGCTGCCTCTTTTGTCGTTAATTTTTCCACAAATACCACTTGGAATGGCCCGCGGCCTCGTGTATATTTGGCACCTTTACCAGTATTATGCATTTCCAGTCGGTGTTCTAAATCATTTGTATAACCGGTATATAGTGTATTATCGTTACATTTCAACATGTAAACAATATGTTCGTTATCTTCCATTTATAATAACCTCTGCTTCCTTGGTATATGTATTGTCATCGTTATAAATATATATAGGTGGGAGTATCTTTAAATCTGCTTTTCCATCACGTAGGGCTTCAATTAGCAGTATATTCGCCTCTCTCCCTTTTTTGGGATAGACAAACTGCATTCGTTTTGGTTCTAGGTTATAGGAACGAAATAATGTTATTATATCTATTAGTCTTCCTGGACGATGAACCATAGCAACTTTTCCACCAGGTCTTACGTGTAGTTTACACGCTTTTACAACATCCTCTAATGTACAATAAACCTCATGTCTGGCAATCGTCAAAAATTCATTTTGATTATACTCTTGTTTTGACGGTGTACGAAAATAAGGTGGGTTACATGTAACTACATCAAAACTGCTATGACCGAGTATTGGTCGCATTTCCTTCAGATCACCATGAACCATTGTTAATTGCTCTTTTAACATATTTATTTCTACCGACCTCCTGGCCATATCTATTAGCTTGGACTGAATCTCAACACCAGTGATATGAGCATTTGTCCGTCTTGATAGGATAAGTGGAATGACACCATTTCCCGTGCACAAATCTAAAATTGCCCCTTTCTTTATGGGTACATATGTGAAATGAGCAAGCAACACAGCATCAAGGGAGAATGAAAACACGGTAGGACTTTGAATAATCTGCATATCTCCTTCTGCAAACAAATAATCAAGACGTTCATCATCGTGTAACTGTACCATTATTAGTTCCTTCCTATGTTTAAAAAGCTGTCTCTAGGTTATAGAGACAGCCAATTATTACTTATTTTGTTTTGTTTAAAAATAACAGACAGAACAAGCAATCTTCATCTTGTCTTGGGCTACCAAAATGAACATTACAAATATGGAACCCTTCTTCATATAATCTTGCTAAATTATCATACCCTTCACCGGGTATTTCCTTCAGTTGCTTCTCAGTTCGGCTTTCTTCTAAGTTGTCCTCATCTTCAGTGGCGTCGAATCGATTACGCAAATGGTGATTCTCCATAGACAATCGATTGTTTTCCTCTAACAAATCACCTAACTTGCTCTTAAGGTCACCAAGCTGCTCATACAACTCACCGATTTGCTTTTCCATATCCGATACCTGATCAAAAATTTGTCTCTTATTCACGACTGGTTACACCCCACTATTCTGTGGCTTGTGCTGTAATAATTCCTTCTTCAATAAGTTCGTCTAATGTATATTCGATTACTCGTTCTTTTTCTGGAATTTCGATTTGGATAACACGTTCAAGGATGTTTAAACCAACTACTTTACCTTTACCATAAGGTGTCTTAACTCGTTCTCCTAAATCAGGTAGTTCTCGCTTTCCAGATTCGTAATCATCATTTTCGTATTTCAAACAACACATTAAACGGCCACATAAGCCTGAAATTTTTGCCGGATTAAGTGATAGATTTTGATCTTTTGCCATTTTTATAGAAACTGGTTCAAAGTCTCCTAAAAATGTTGAGCAACAGAGCATCCTACCACAAGGTCCAATTCCACCTAGCATTTTTGCTTCATCCCGTACTCCGATTTGTCTAAGTTCGATACGTGTTTTAAACATCGCAGCCAAATCCTTGACCAAATTACGGAAATCAACACGGCCATCAGCCGTAAAATAAAATATAATTTTATTACGATCAAATGTATATTCTACTTCCACTAGGTTCATATCTAAATTATGTTCTACTATCTTATCGGTACACGCTTTAAAAGCCTTTTCTGCATGCTCTTTATTTTCAACAACACTTAATTTGTCTTTTTCATTAGCAATTCGAAGTACTTTTTTTAGTGGAAGTACAACATCTTCCTCGTCTACCTGTTTATTTGTAAGCACAACTTTTCCAAATTCAATGCCACGCACTGTTTCTACAATAACGTAACTGTCTAAAGAAATGTCGTGTTGATCTGGATCAAAATAGTATATCTTACCCGCTTTTTTGAAGCGAACACCAATCACTTCTACCATTTATATCACCTCTTAATTTGAAGTGTAAGCTGTTCCATCACTAATGTTGGATGAACGTTCAGCTTCAATTTTTGCTTTGCTTGTAAAATGGCATGGAGGATAGCCATTAGCTTTTCCTGTGAAAAATACATCACTGCCATTTCAAGCTTTTCATCATCTTTTTGAAAAACCACCATTGTTTCTCCCTTTTCCAGATGGTAGTAAAGCATATCCCTGAAAGCTAGCAATAATAAATCCATGCCCTGCTCCAGTTGCTTTTTTTCTTTAAAATGAGGGATCCAATGGTTATGAATATATAAGTACACGTCATTTGGATTTGATGAAAACATTTCTACTAATTGTACCATTAACTTTCTTGCCTCTGCAAACCACTCATCTTCATTCCAAGCAATCGCCTCATCCAAATTATTTGTTAACGCACTCATCAAGCGCGCATTTGCTTCTGTTAACCCTGCGTCCATCAATTGCTTTTGAAAATGAAGTGGGTTTAAGGGCTGCAAATCAATAATCTGACAACGCGAACGGATCGTTGGAATAATGGATTGACTATTATCTGTCAGCATAATAGCTGTTGTTTTTTTACTCGGTTCTTCCAGAAATTTTAAAATGCGATTTGCAGCATTTAAAGTTAACGTATCAGCACCTTTAATAATATAAACTTTTTGGTTGGATTCAAGTCCAGAATACGTAAATTCTTTTTGCAAATTTTTTATTTGTTCAATCTTAATCGATTGTCCCTCTGGCTCAATCCAATGCACGTCTGGGTGATTACCGGATGTAATTCGCTTACATGTATTACAATCATGGCATGGCTCTGCATCTGAGGTGTGCTTACAGAATAAGGCCATCGCCAATAACAATGAGATCTCTTCTTTACCCGTTCCTCTTTCTCCCTGAAGCAAATAGGCATGAGAAACACGTCCTTTTTTCATGCTATTTGTAATGATTTTACTAGCTAATGGTTGGACTTGTGCTACCTCAGACCACGTTTTCATAATTCCCAGTACCTTTCTGTACAGTTAAGTATATAAATTAACCAGCAGACCCTTTATCTCACCAATAAGACCAAGAATGTCTACTGTCTTTTTTTCCTGATTCATAATTTCTTCTGTTAGTTCAAGTAATTTTTCATCTACTTCTTTCACTATAGCAAGTTTTCGATTTTGCCCATCTATGCTAAAGCTATGTGTTTTTTGAAGGTCTAAGCCATTATAAACGGTTTCCTGTAAAAAACCTTTTACCATTCGTTTAAATTTTACAAGGTCACGAAACGAACGAAATCGCGCAAGCTTGTCACCTTGTAGTGTAATATCTTTCATTAACTTCTTAAGCTCTTCTTGCTTCAATTGTGCAGTTTGGGACTGAACCATTGCATTAAAAGAAGGATTTCCACCAACTGTTGAACGTTGGTTATTTGTTGTCGCTTCTACCTGTGATCGCATCTCTTGATTAATTTTCATACGTTCAGCCCCTTCTTTCATATTTTAAAAAACTATCTTGGTTAAAATTGGAAAAACGATTCGATTGGCAAAATAAATACTGTTGCGCCACCTACTTCTACCTTAACAGGCTTTGGAATATAAGAATCGGCATTCCCACCCATCGGTGAAATTGGAGCTACCATTTGTTCGCGTTGCGAGCAGTTGTCCCGAATGATATCTAAGGCTTCATCAACATATTGATCCTCACAACCAATCATAAGCGTTGTGTTACCTTCTTTTAAGAAACCACCAGTTGTTGCAAGCTTTGTCGTTTTAAAATTTTCATCTCCTAAAGCATCAGTCAGGCGATTAGAATCTTTATCTTGAACAACAGCAATGATTAACTTCATGAACTTTACCTCCTTTACCATAAATTATTTTTTTAGATATGACGTAATCTTTTCAAGTGAATCCGTTTCAACCTTTTCAAGCTTTTGATCTGCATCAATGGTTTTAATGCGTGCAGGAAATTTCTTAACAAGTTGCTGATATGCTTCGTATACTTTCTCATGAAAATGAATATTTTCTAAATCTAAACGATTTCTTTCTCTATCTTTATTCGCGGCTATACGCTGTAATCCCTTTTTTGGCTCAATATCAAAAAATAATGTTAAGTCTGGCATACATTCCTGAATTGCAAATTGATTAACCGAAAATACTTCGTCCATCCCGAGTCCTCTAGCGTGTCCCTGATACGCAAGACTACTATCAATAAAACGGTCACATAATACTATATTCCCATTTTCCAATGCTGGTAGTACTTTTTCTACTAAATGCTGTCTGCGTGCTGCAGCATATAGTAATGCTTCGGTTCGCCCATCCATTGTGGTATGAGTTGGATCCAGAATAATGTTACGTATTTTCTCTGCTATTTCAATGCCTCCAGGCTCACGTGTTGTTACAACATCATAACCCAAGTTGGCAATTTTATCTTGAAGAGAATGAAGAATCGATGTTTTACCAGCACCTTCTCCACCTTCAAATGTTATAAAGTATCCACTCACAGCTTTATCTCCTTATTGAAAAACGCTAATTCCATTATTTATATTACGATGTTGGACCTGTACACCATGTCCTAGTAAGTGTTCCAACAACTCTATATGTATAGCTGTAATCCGTTCCCCTTTTAGAACAATTGGAATACCTGGGGGGTAAGGGATGATTGCTTCAGCTGCTACATGTCCTTTTGCGTTGTTTAATTTGACTTGTTTTGTTTTTCGTTGTTGCATCTCTTGATAGGAAAATACAAGTTCTTGTATAGGCTTTGTAAAAAGCTTTGTTATATCTATTGTAGCATGATTAGGCTCCATTTTTAATCTTTCATTTATTCTTTTTAGTGCTTGTTTAACTTTAGAAAATTGTTTAAATGGAGCTAGTCCATGAATAAATAGTACTTGATTGTGTGTGGTTAGCTCTGGATATATTCCTTCCTGCTCAAACATTTTTGCTACATCTTCCCCAGATAATCCCTGATTGATATGTATCGTTAGTTTTAATGGATCATCATTTTCTTCCATTGGAATAACCCTCCATAAATCACTTTCTTGCATAAGCTGACGAAATTGTTTAGTACTAGTTAGAACTTCATCCACTTGTTCGGGATTCATATTTGCTAAAAAAGATCTGGCAATATCCAGTGATGCCATTAACGGATAAGAAGGACTGCTTGACTGAAGCATTTGTAAAAAATGTGCGATACGAGTAGCGGGGATACGAGTAGAATTAAGATGTAAATAAGCTGTCATCGTCATCGCAGGTGCCATTTTATGCGCAGACTGAACTACCACATCTGCCCCATGCTCTATTGCAGAAGTTGGAAAAGGTGTACCCAATGAAAAATGAACACCATGTGCCTCATCAACAAGTACAGGTGTGTTACATTCATGTGCATACTTAACCATTTGTTTTATTGAAAATGTTTTACCAAAATAATCCGGATAGGTTAATATAACCGCCTTTGCATCAGGATGTGCATCAAGTGCGTATGCTAATGTTTGAAAACTAGGCGCTGTATATCGATCCATTCGACTTTCATATTCAGGAGCAATAAATATAGGCTTTGCTCCACTTAATTCAAGGCCATTTAAAACTGATTTATGACAATTACGTTGTACAATTATTTTCTCCCCTGGTTGGCAAGTTGCTAAGATCATCGCCAAATTACCAATGGTACTGCCCCCAATCATAAAAAAAGTATGATCTACGTTGAAAAAATCAGCAGCTAGTAATTCTGCTTCGCCAATAACACTATGTGGAGCGTGCAAATCATCCATACCGGTAAGCTCCGTCACATCAAAGGGAAGTATGGAGTTGTAAAATGATAGTGCGTTTCCTGGCCATACAGTTCCGTTTTTATGACCAGGCACATGGAATGATATTGGTTCACTCGTTCTAAATTGTTTAAGCTTCTCAAACAGTGGCATGGTTTGTTGATCATATTTCATTGTTATTACGTCCTCTTTTTTTATTTAGGCTGTTTTCTTAAAGATTGTTGCTCTACAACTATTCAACAGTTGATATAGAATGCGACGTAACTTTAGGCTTATTTCTAAGAACGCGTGCTATTGCCGCCGTCTGGGATCGCTACGGGCGGATGCTTTCCGCGGGCACGGTCTCAGCCAGGGTACTACTTGAATCATCTTCTTCGTTCCCTTGCGCTGAGGAAGCATACTTCGAAGCGTTACTAGAAGACGCAGGCGCATCTAAGCGGTGTCTTCAGACACGTGCTGTTCCCGCAGGAGTCACCGCCCTCCGCTCTCCCTGACTGGTAAGGGGTTCTATTAATACTAATACAGTCCCACGACAGTAACGGAAATAACAGCGGAGGAAATACACGTAGACTCCTTGAAAATACAAACCGATTTTCTGCGTGCGATGTCTAGCTATGTAGCTTTCCTTATCCTGTGGGAGCAGAGGCTCATCAGCCGCCCACGGGTAAGACACTGCGCAGTGAAAGCGAAGTGTATTTCCGTAGCGGTAGGTTAACCGTCACATCAAGTTACTTCGCAGTTTATATCTATTATGTAGCAATTTATATCAATAGCAATAAACTGTGCGAAAAAAGCCAGCATTTATTTAATTAAGCGTACAAAAAAAGTCCTTGCATGTAAAACTGCAAAGACTCATATCAATTTATGAATATAATGTTGGTTGATTCATATTTTTTAATTTTTGTAGATAATAGTGGTATTTTTCTTCCCTTGGTTCTGTGTGAATCATGTTGCGTTCACATTCACAGCAGATAAATAGTTTATAAAGATGAATTCCTCTTTCCTTCTCTTCTTCACATATACCGCAGCGCTCGCTTACTTGTATAGGTTTCATTTCCCCACCTCCGTTAGCTTAGTATCTCCTAATCTAACGAAATCTATACATAAAAATCTTTGAAACAAGGAATCTTTCTTATTTTTAACTATATGTGTTGTTAGCCTGTATGTTTACACTTTTCTCAATTTAACTTCTTATTATTTTCGGTAGTTAACCAGATTTATGTCCAAATCGTTATAATCTTGTACAGATTCTATTTCGTTAGTTTCTAGTTGCATCGTTTTATTTTCAAAACTAATGCCAAAGCTGTGAAATGTTACGCCTTTTTCTCTAATCGATTCCAATAATTGAAAAACTCTTTGCAGCTCTTTATCTTTATTATGATCTGTGATCTTTGTTTCACGCATGGAAATACCCGCCTCCACGCTTGTTACATCCTTGTAGTTAAATATGGTTCCATCTTCTGTAACAGAAGGGTCCTGCTCCAAAATCGTCTCGACAGAATAGTTCTGTCTATCAGGATATATTTCTTCAATGACAGAATTCAATTCTTGTCTGGCCTGGTATCTCCATGTCGCACTATGAAAAGAATCTTCTATTTTATTAGTTCTAGGGTTTTGACCGATATAAAACTCAATATCCTTATGGTTTTTTTCATATGCATATGCGTAATAGGTTGACCCATGATTCATATCATATCTTGTTTTCTTAATAACAAAGTCCCTATCATACTTCTCTTCCAGGGTCGTTTCAAACTGATCTTTATAAGTGAAATACTCCCATGGTTTCCCGTAATTAAAATAAATAATAAAGCCTCCTACAGCGATTACCACTACAGCCATTAACAGCAACAACATCAATCTCGTTTTTTTCATTAGTACCCTCTAAAGAAAAAAATTGCATGTGAATTCTAATAGACTTCACATGCAATTTTACCTTAATTATGCACTTGTTGTTATATGACAAATAAATGAATCGCTGCAAGTGAAGCTACTCCAAACAATCCCAGAAAGCCTGAAACGACTGTTGTGAACAGGTTAATTGGAATATGCAACCCTATTGCTCCACCAAATACATTAAAGAAAAATAAAAATAAAATTCCTATCCCTAGTTTTATCGTAGTTTGTCCGAGAAAACGCATTGGCTTGATTGGAGCGCCAACAAATAGAAGTAACACGATTAATGTTACCATGATTGTAATAACCAGTGTAGAACTCAAGCCTATCAACTCCTTTTCCTTGTCCCCTTACTAGTACATATGAAAGGAAACATGAAAAAAGAACTTAAACTCTATATCGTATTGCACTGATATTTCTTCGCCGTGCTTCACGTAATAGAAATAAATAGTTCGCTCGTGATATTTCCTCTTTAGCAATACCACTTTCAGTAGGTTCCACACTTTTTTCTAAAAGCGATTGTATTTGTTTCCATTCTCGATCTATTATAAAGATAGAATCTAGTAATTGTACATCTACATCGCGTTTTCTAATTTTTCTAGCCATGCCCTCACCTAATCCTTACAAATCTCTTCTACCCTCTAATGCTTTGGATAGCGTTACTTCATCTGCATATTCTAAATCTCCACCAACTGGTAATCCATGAGCAATCCGTGTTGTTTTAATACCTGATGGTTTAACAAGACGAGATATATACATGGCTGTTGCTTCCCCTTCGATGTTTGGATTTGTAGCAAGAATTAACTCGTTCACATCTTCATCCTTTAATCGATTAATTAAATCAGGAACATTAATATCTTCTGGACCTATTCCATCCATCGGTGAAATGGCTCCATGTAATACATGATATTTCCCATGATATTCTTTCATCTTTTCCATTGCGATAACGTCTTTTGGATCCTGCACCACACAAATGATCGACTGATCTCTTGATTCGTCCTGACAAATGGAGCATGGATCTTGATCTGTAATATGTCCACAAGTCGTGCAGTGTGTAAGTTCTCTTTTAGCATTTACTAAGGCATTTGCAAACCCTAATACATCATCATCCTGCATATTAAGAACAAAAAAAGCCAGACGGACTGCCGTTTTGGGTCCGATCCCTGGCAATTTTGTAAAACTGTCAATCAGTTTGGAAATCGGTTCTGGATAATACATTCGGTATGCCTCCTAGAACATTCCACCAGGCATATTTAACCCTTTCGTGAATTGTCCCATAGTTTCATTTGTTTTATCTTCAATTTGTTTTAATACATCATTTGTAGCTGCAAGAATAAGATCCTGTAGCATTTCAACATCATCAGGGTCAACGACCTCTTCTTTTATTTGAACGTCAGTAATTTCTTTTTTGCCGTTTGCACTAACTGTAACCATTCCGCCTCCTGCAGATGCTTCAAAGCTCATTTCCTGCAGCTCTTCTTGTGCCTGTGCCATTTTCTTTTGCATTTTTTGCATTTGTTTCATCATGTTACCCATATTTCCACCTTTCATGGAAATCGCCTCCTCAAAATTTTATATAGTTAGTCGTGAATTTCCAACAAATCATCACCAACAAGTTTTCTAGCTTCTTCAACTAATGGGTCTTCCTTATCTTCTTGTTTGGTTTCGCTTTGTTCTTGCTTATTTATATATTCATTACGCAATTCCTGCCAGTTATTCTCAGGAATAGGAATGATGGTCAATGGTTTATCAACAGAATTCGATAATACCGATTCCACTGTTTCTCGGTTATCTAAAAATAATGAACAGTGGATTTCATATTTAAACGATACAATTAAAGCTTTATCAGATGATGCTACCGGCTTACTATCTTGGATCGTTGCATGTGCAGGTGCATGTGTATTCTTCAAGTTATTTAAAAATGTCGCCCATTGTGATTGTACATTCTTCAAATTAGGCTTAGATGCCTCAGTTAGTACGTGTCGTATCTTTTCATATGGAATCTTATAGCCATTTTTCGTTGGCCTGGGCTGCGTTCGCCTAGTTTCCTTTGCTGGAGCAGAATTACTTGGTTGACTTGGTGCATTTTTAACTGCTTGTAATTCTTTCTCAAGCTTTTCTAATTTAGTTGCTAATTTAGATAGCTCATTATGATCAACTGTACCAGCAACACTGGTTTGTTCTTGTTGTTGTTTATTTGTAAGACTTAACAACGTAACTTCAATAAATACCTTAGGGCTATTTGTCCATTTAATCTCCTGCTGACATTGATTAAGTTGCATAATCGCATCTTGAATCCAATCCATTTGTGCTGTTTCTGCGAGTTTTTTAAAATGGTCATCAATCCTCGCACGCTCCAGAATACCTTCTAATGATGGTGCGCTTTTAAATAACAATAAATCACGCAGGAAGTATATGAGATCAAAGACAAAGCGTCCTGGGTCTTTTCCAGTCTGAATGAGTTCATCCAACAACTTTAATGCATGATGGGCATCCTTATTATACATCGCTTCTATAATATTTGTTAGCGTTTGCTGGGAAACACCACCAGTAACGGCGAGAACATCTTCTAATTCGACACTTTCTTCACTATAAGAAATCGCCTGATCTAAAATACTTAATGCATCACGCATTCCACCTTCAGCTGCTAAAGCAACTGTTTCAAGTGCATCTGATGAAACAGTGATGTTTTCTGCATCAACAATTGATTTCATACGCTCTACAATAGCTTGATTAGAAATTGGTTTAAAGTCAAAGCGTTGGCATCTGGAAATAATCGTTAACGGAATTTTATGTGCCTCTGTTGTTGCTAAAATAAAAACAACGTGTTTTGGAGGCTCTTCCAATGTTTTCAGTAAGGCATTAAATGCATTTACAGAAATCATATGTACCTCATCAATAATGTACACTTTATAAGGAACAGAGCTTGCCGCATATTTAACTTTATCGCGAATTTCACGAATATCATCGACACTTGTGTTTGATGCAGCATCAATTTCAATGACATCCGAAATGGAACCATCCTGAATGCCAAGACAAGCAGAACACTCATTACATGGTTCTTTTACAGGTGCGTGTTCACAATTAATAGTTTTTGCAAATATTTTAGCAGCACTTGTCTTTCCCGTACCCCGTGGGCCAGAAAATAAGTACGCATGAGAAAATTTTTCTTGTGAAATCGCATTTTGCAACGTACGTGTGATATGTGTTTGTCCAACAACGTCCTGAAAGTTCCTCGGACGCCAGACGCGATAGAGTGCCTGATAGCTCATAACATTCGTTCCCCTTTTCAATATCACCCTAATTATACTCGAATTTAGGGGTAAATGTGAACCTTAACGAACGATTCCACATATAAATTTAATAACCACATAAAGTCTAATCACTTCATAATAAGACAAAAAGCTGTATCAATAGTCAGATTGACTTTTGATACAGCCTTTATAAAATATGTAAGCCGTGCACCCATCGTTGATGAGTCGACCCTAAGCGTTACTCAAGTTCATGGCTCGGCCTAGGCTTCCCCGCGGCACACGGAGATAACCACTTACTGCTGCTTCCTTCCGGATCTGACAGAATTCATGGGTCTCTGTTGCGCAGGACCTGAGCGTCAACACCAATCCCTTAAGGCAGACCCTAAAATCGGCTCACCTAAAATGGGGATTCAACCTCGCTATAGCGGATTGCGAGTACAGGGCACCGCTACCTCCCCGCTTAGCACGACATGATTTATTATAACGATTATCCAGTAAAAATGCAATACGAAATCGATGAGAGTATTTGGAAGTTTACTGCTTTTTCTTATTTCGCAGTTCTCTGAAAAAGTTGGATAACAATTTTGAGCATTCTTCTTTTAGGATTCCTTTTTCAACATCCACCTGATGATTAAACCGTTCATCATTCAACAGGTTCATAAGTGTACCAGCACAGCCTGCTTTAGGATCAGTTGCACCATAAACAACTCGCTTGATCCGTGATTGAACAATTGCTCCTGCACACATGGGACATGGTTCAAGCGTCACATACAACGTACAGTCTTCCAAGCGCCAGCTTCCTATATTTTCATTCGCTTCTTCAATTGCAATTAACTCTGCATGAGACAACGTTGTTTGTTCCGTTTCTCGAACATTATATCCAGTAGCAATTACACGATCTTTAAAAACAATTACAGCACCAATAGGGACTTCTCCGATTGCTTGTGCTTTTAAAGCTTGATTCATTGCTTCTCTCATGTACATTTCATCCATCATTTTATCACAGCTTTCAAGAAGTTTTATTTTTTGCCAAACGCGGAACACTACTAATAAATAAACAAAAGGAGCGAATAGATGAATTCCACACATAAAAACGCTGCTATAATTTTTGTTGATATTATTAACGACTTTGACTTTATCGGCGGTGATAAGTTACTGAAAAACACCAAGGATATCTTACCCAACTTAAAAAAACTGAAAGACTATGGCAAAAAAAATGATATACCTTTAATCTATCTTAATGATCATTATGGAATGTGGCAAGCAGACTTTGATAAAATCATTAATTATTGTAAAAACGAATCCAATCAAGAGATTATTGATAAACTCAAACCTGATAAAGAGGATTATTTCTTTATTAAACCACAGCATTCTGCATTTTTTCAAACACCATTACAATCATTATTAGTTGAATTGGAGATAACCACACTGCTTATGGCTGGAATTGCAGGGGATATCTGTATTTTGTTTTCTGCAAAAGACGCTTATATGTATCAATATAACATGCATATTCCAAAAAATTGTATGGTTTCAGAGGAAAAAGAAAGTAATGAGTACGCGCTATCTTTAATGCATTCAGTCATGAAAGCGAAGCTCGATCCAATCTAAAAAGGTATATCTGGAAAACTCTCTTCATAAAGTGTAAGTAGTATTTATTTGCTTAAAGGAGGGAGTTTTTTTGCAATATCATGTTGTAAGTCAAGGGGAGACGATAACCTCTATTGCTAACACGTACAATACATCTCCAAACTCAATCACCGAAGCTAATGAACTTGATGCCCCTAATAATCTGGTTGTTGGCCAAGCGCTTGTTATACCTATTGTTGGTCAATTCTATTTTGTTCAACCGGGTGATAGTTTATATTCAATCGCACAACGGTTTGGCATGTCTTATCAAGAATTAGCACAAATCAATAACATATCTGTAGATGCAGTACTTTCAGTTGGAGCCCGTTTATACATTCCAGAACAACCGAAAAGAGAAATTACGAGTAATGCATACATCGAGCCAACAGGAGACACCGTATCCCAAACACTCATAAATTCCGCAAATAAGAATGCACCGTACTTAACATATCTGGCACCGTTCAGTTATATGGTTAATCGAGACGGAAGTTTAGCACCCCCACCACTGGATAATTTCAAACAAATAGCTGAAGAGAACAATGTCGCATTAATGCTTGTCGTAACAAACTTGGAAGAAGGAGCCTTCAGCGCTGAATTAGGTCATATCATTTTAACCGTTCAAGCAGTACAAAACACGTTATTAGATAGTATTATCAATACCGCAAATGAGGTTGGGTTTTCAGATGTTCATTTTGATTTTGAATTTCTACCACCTGATGATAGAGAAGCGTATAGGACATTTTTACTAAAAGCAAAAGATCGTCTGTCACAGGCAGGATTACTAATGTCAACCGCTCTAGCACCAAAAACGAGTGCAGAACAAACTGGTGAATGGTATGAAGCTCATGATTATGCAGTACATGGTGAGATTGTTGATTTTGTCGTACTAATGACATATGAATGGGGATATAGCGGAGGACCGGCGAGAGCAGTATCCCCAATTGATGAAGTCCGCAAAGTTGTCAATTATGCATTAACGGAAATGCCTGCTGAGAAAATTTTATTAGGTCAAAATTTATACGGTTATGATTGGACGCTACCGTTTGTCGAAGGTGGCGAACCTGCAGAGGCAATCAGCCCACAACAAGCAATCGCAAGAGCACGAGAGCAAAATGTAGAAATTGAATATGATGTTGAAGCACAAGCTCCATTTTATACGTATACAGATGCAGACGGAAATGACCACGAGGTTTGGTTTGAGGATGCAAGGTCAATCCAGGCGAAATTTGGTATGATCAAAGAATTAGGGTTACGAGGTATAAGCTACTGGAAACTAGGGCTAGCATTCCCGCAAAACTGGCTCCTCCTGCAGGATAACTTTACGATCACAAAATTAGATTAATAATAACCCCCTACGCGCAACTTCATGCGTAGGGGGTTAAACGTCTATTTTAATAACTTCAGCGACTCGCGATTAAACGCTGGAATATCATCTGGTTGACGGCTAGTAACTAACTGATTGCCAAAAACGACTACCTTTTCGTCTTTTACTTTCGCACCAGTATATTCCTTGTCTACCTGAATGGACTTAAATCCAGTCACCATATGTCCTTCTAACGATTTAGCAGTAATTAGTAGCTGCGGACCGTGGCAAATTTCACAAAACGATCGTCTGCACGTAATTGATCTGGTGAAAATCCACCCGGGATAAACAATACATCAAATTGAATTGGATTTACGTCATCAATTCCTTCATCTATTGTTACTGATGCTTCCTTATTTTTACCAGATACTACTTTCTCTTTTTCTTTTTCAATGGTTACTACTTCATGTCCAGCATCCCTAAATGCTTTGACTGGTTCTGTATACTCTTTATCCTCGAACATATTGGTTAAAACGGTTGCTATTTTTTTACTCATTTGTAATCCACTCCTTTTGGAAGTTGATACATAAATGGTTCTACCCGTATTGAAATTAAACATAGAAAAAGGGAGCCAGTATAGGCTCCCTTTATTATTTATTCTTCTAACGTGGACGTATCGCCCGTCGGCAATCCGAGTTCCCATGATTTCAACAAGCGACGCATAATTTTACCACTACGCGTTTTAGGAATGGTATCTTTCACTTCAATCTCGCGAGGTGCTGCATGCCCACTTAAACCAGTTTTAACAAACTTCCGTATATCAGCAAGCAACTCATCAGAATTTTCATAACCATCATTTAAGGTGATAAACGCTTTTATGATTTCACCACGCTCTGGATCTGGCTTCCCAATTACACCAGCCTCGGCAACAGCAGGATGTTCGATCAGTTTACTTTCAACTTCAAACGGACCAACACGTTCACCAGATGTATTAATAACATCATCTAAACGACCCTGAAACCAGAAGTAGCCATCTTCATCACGATACGCACTATCACCAGAAACATACCAACCGTTAATGAAATAGCTTTCAAATTTACTTGGATTATTCCAAACCTTACGCATCATCGCAGGCCAACCTTCTTTTATTGCTAGATTCCCCATTTGATTAGGTGGTAATTCGTTCCCTTCGTTATCAACGATGGATGCTTCAATACCAGGAATTGGTTTCCCCATTGAACCAGGTCGAATTTCCTCTGAAGGAATATTTACAATAAGCATTGCACCTGTTTCTGTCATCCACCATGTATCATGGATACGAAGATCAAATGCTTTCAAGCCCCAAGTTATAACTTCTGGATTTAATGGCTCCCCTACACTCATAATATGACGCAACGATGTCAGATCATGTTTTTTAACCGTGTCCTCACCCGCACTTACTAGTTTACGTAATGCGGTAGGTGCTGTATACCAAACTGTTACATTAAATTTATCCAACGTACCATACCAATCGTCTGGTGTAAAACGACCTCCACGGATCACATTGGTAACCCCATGTAACCATGGAGCAAAAATACCATAACTTGTACCTGTAACCCAGCCAGGATCAGCAGTACACCAATACACATCATCTTGTTTCATATCGATTACCCACTCAGCAGTAGCATAGTGCTGAATCATTGCATTGTGTACATGATAAACACCTTTTGGTTTACCAGTAGAACCAGATGTGTAATGAATGAGCATACCATCCTCTAAATCTACCCATTCGATATCAAAGTCAGTTGTTGCATCGTTCATTTCTTTTTTAAAATCAATGTATTTGTCAGAATCCTCACTATTGTCTCCAACAAGAACAATTTTTTCTAGATCAGGTAAGTCCTCTTGTGGAACTCTACCTAAAAGTTCAGGTGTTGTGATCAACATTTTCGCTTCACTATCCTGCAAGCGGTCGCGAATAGCTTGCTCCATAAAAGCTTCGAATAGCGGTCCTGCAATAGCTCCTGTTTTTAATATGCCAAAAAAAGCAGCATAAAACTCAGGGCTTCTCGGCATGAATAAAAAGACACGATCTCCCTTATTTACATGATACTTTTTCAATACGTTTGCGAATTTATTACTTTCCTTACTAAGTTGTTCAAACGTAACTTTCTCTTCACGACCTGGGGAAGAATACAATAAAGCTACTTTATCTTTTTTACTTGGATCCTCAGCGTGGCGATCAATTGCTTCATGGGCAATATTTACTTTACCAGTTTCGTTCCAGCTAAAATTATTTTTTACATCATTCCACGAAAAATTCTCGCGCATTTTCTTATAGTCTTGTAGATTGTGATTACCATCTCTTGCCGGTATGCGCTGCATATCCATCCTATCACCTCATCCTAAAATTTTGAAACCGATTACAAATACCCCTACTAAGAAGGTTATTTTGTAATCTTAAAAAACATGCTATTAACAATCATTTAAACATTTCGGTAACTTATTTCTATTTTAGAACATTCTGTGACAATTTTAAAGTACTTCACACTTAGGTAGTGAAAATTATTTCTTGACTCTTTCTAAAAATCCTATGTTTTATATACAAAAAAAGAGCAAGGACTACATTTTATATAGTCCTTGCTCTTTTGTGTTATGCCCCCGGCAGGATTCGAACCTGCGACACACGGTTTAGGAAACCGATGCTCTATCCCCTGAGCTACGGGGGCAAAATCAGACAATATCTATTATACAAAATACTGACCATAATGAAAAGGAAGAGTTTTTTTAACATGGAATTGGTCGATTTAATGTGATAAAATAAGACACATCTGTCGAAAAAAATTAAGGTGATTAGGAGGGGAAGTTGATGGCGGAGGTTCCGTTTATTGCAATAGAAGGACCGATTGGTATTGGAAAAACATCGCTTGCAAAAAAACTTTCTGTCCATTTTGATTTTCATTTGTTAAAAGAAATCGTGGAAGAAAATCCGTTTCTTGGTAAATTTTACGATGATATAGATGAGTGGAGTTTTCAAACGGAAATGTTTTTTTTATGTAATCGTTTCAAACAACTAGAAGATATTGAGCAAAAATACTTACTTGAAAATAAGGCAGTAGTTGCTGATTACCATATATCGAAAAATATGATTTTCGCAAAGCGTACTTTACAAGCTGATAAATTTGAAAAATACGAGCAGATCTACCATATATTAACAAAAGATATGCCTGTTCCCAATATGATGATCTACTTACATGCAAGCCTTGATACGATATTAAAACGAATTCGCCTGCGTGGTAGGGAAATTGAGCAAAACATAAAGGCTTCCTATCTTGCACAACTTGCTCAGGATTATGAGGATTACATGAATGAATTTGAGAAATTGCATCCAGAAATACCTGTAATTCGCATAAATGGAGATGAAATGGATTTTGTAAAACACCAAGATAATTTGGATTATATCATTAATCAAGTAGATTTACATTTAAACAACCATAAAACCGTAGCGAAGAACTAATTAGTTTATAAAGGGGAACAGATAGAATGAATCTTAGAGAAAAACATCTCATTCCAAACGATAGTATTATTACAATAGCTGGAACTGTTGGAGTAGGGAAATCAACGATGACAAAAGCATTAGCAAATGCTTTAAAGTTTAAAACATCCTATGAGAAGGTTGAGACAAACCCGTACTTAGGAAATTTTTATAATGACTTTGAACGTTGGAGCTTTCATTTACAAATCTATTTCCTAGCAGAACGTTTTAAGGAGCAAAAGAAAATTTTCGAATATGGTGGTGGTTTTATTCAAGACCGATCTATATACGAAGATACGGGGATTTTTGCAAAGATGCATTATGAAAATGGTACGATGTCCAAGACAGATTATGAAACGTATAATAACCTTTTTGAAGCCATGGTTATGACACCATATTTTCCACATCCAGATCTACTCATTTACCTCGAAGGTACGTTCGATGAAGTGTTAGAACGGATTCAACTACGTGGACGTGAAATGGAAAAAAATACACCCATTTCCTATTGGGAAGAAATGTATAATCGTTATGAAAATTGGATCAATAATTTCAATGCATGCCCTATTTTACGAATCAACATTTCTGATTATGATCTCATGCAAAATGAAGATTCAGTAGAGCCGATTTTAGAAAAAATTGGTCATTTTATACAACAATCCCGCCGCTGGAAATCAAGAAAACTTATCAAGTAATACGATGGGTGTCCCAAAAGCATTTGGGTCACTTATTTTTATATACCTTAACGTACGAATTGAAGCTTAAATATGAATAAAAAGGCTTCATATATCCATTGAAATAGGTGTGAGAACAGGAACCGGATGAGTTGAACAGAACGTTTTGCCAAATAAAAGGGAACGCTCATATCTTTAATGTACTTTGTAAAAGGACAAATAACTAAGAATAAAGATAGACTTACCATATGAGATTTAATCATAACCGCAATGGGGAAACCAGCGACAATATTACCTGCTGTTAAAAGTATAAGAATACCTGTAGAAACTGTCGCAACAGCACTAACTAGACATACCTTATTTAGGTGATGTATGGCATTTGACGTACTATAATGACTTCTATCTTCATATTGCCATATAAGTCCCATTAAAAATATAGCAACACCAAATAGTAAAAATATAGCTAACACTAAATTCAAATCGAAATACATGATCATTCCTCCACAAATTCATAATCGTTACTAAAGACGACAAATTCCAAGCGGGCATTCTTCACAATGGCAAATTGCTTTTAATGCATCAAGATCAAGAATGAGAATACGTCCGTGATTATAATCAATAATTTTGTCTTTCTTTAACTGGCCAAGCATACGATTTACTGTTTCCCGTGTCGCTCCAATTAAGCTAGCAAGTTCTGCATTGGTGAATTTTTCAACAAAAGATATTCCTTTTTTACCCTGCACACCATACGTATTAGCAATTCGAATTAGTGTCGATGCAAGTGCTCCATTTTTTCCGTGAAACATAAGATCCCGTAATTTCATCTGTGTAAATTGCTGCATATACCCCAACCATTTTGAAAATTCGATAGCTAAATTGCTGTGACGCCACATTAATACTTCCAAATCACGTTGCTCTATTACTCCAATTGTTGCATTTTGGATGACTTCAGCAGTAAATGTACTCATTTTTTCATCTGAATAGTTATATTCACCAAACATATCCCCGGTCTTATAGTAATAAAGACATAGATCCTTCCCATCGTCGGTGGTTTTTGTTAATTTAATAGATCCGCTTTTCACATAATACATTTTATCTGCTAAGTCCCCTTCTAAAAACACGTTTGTTCCAGTAGGGTATACACACTCGTTCATCAATCCTTTAACTTTTCTAAACCACTCTTTTGTAAATTGATCTGTATTTCCGCCGGTAAACGTTTCTTGTTCTAAAGCAAGCTCCATACTAATCTCTCCTCTAATTTTAATTCCTTGATATAATCATATAAAATATTACCATTTTACGGAATTAGGAGATTCCCCTATTCTGTGATGTAAATCACCTTATTTATTCGTTTTTATTTTTCTCCTTATAATTTTCCTCATTAGAAAACCTGGCTTATCACCGATCCTTAATGGTGAAAGCCTTAGTTGCGCTTATGTAGATAAGCAAATTTTATACTTTCCTATCTACAAAAAAATATCAGGGTTTTCCCTGATATTTATCCTTTTCCCTAGCATTCAGCTGTGATTGCATTTACTTTATTTCGATTCTCCTAACTCCTTGGAGCGTTCACGGGCACTTTTCACACACTCCATTACGATTTTTTGAAAATCAAACCTTTCTAATGTCTCAAGACCTGCTTGTGTCGTACCAGCTGGGCTTGTAATATTTTTGCGTAATGTTTCCGCAGACTCACCTGAATTTGACAGCATTTCACCAGCACCAATAATGGTTTGTGTGATTAATGCTTTTGCAACTTCTCTATCCAACCCGGCTTCTATTGCTGCTCTTTCCATTGCCTCCACAAAATAATAAACATAAGCTGGACCGCTTCCGGATATACCAGTGACCGTGTGCATATCCGTTTCTTCTACAACTGTGGTGGTACCAATTGTTTCAAATAAAGCTTTTACTTGTTTAACTTGTTCTTCGGTTGCGTTCTTTCCTTTCGAAATGGCTGTGGCTGACTGTCCTACAGCAGCTGAAGTGTTAGGCATTACCCGAACTACCGGTATGTTTTCGCCAATTTGCTCAACTATATAATCAGTTGATATCCCTGCAACAACTGAAACAACGAGTTGATGAGGGCGAACATGATCCTTAATCGAATTGATAGCAGCTTCTAAATCATATGGTTTCATGGACAATATGATCATTTCCGCTCCATCTATAACATGCTGCTTATCATGTATACATTGTACATCGTAGCACTCTTTTAGGTTTTCTAATCGTTCTTGGTTATTTTTGTTCGTTACAAAGATTCTCTCCTTTGTTAATAAACCATTTTTAACAATTCCTGATATAATGGCTTCTGCCATAGAACCTGCTCCAATAAATGATATTTTTTCCAAAACAGTTTCTCCTCCTTCTAATATATATTATTAATAAAAACAAAAAACCCTACTCCGTCCTATTACAAAGGACGGAATAAGGTTTTATATCCGCGGTACCACCTAATTTGGCTTGTGCCCACTTTATTTTGATAACGCAATATATTGCGGTTAGGTATTAGCTAACAACTCCCAGGTAGGTTCACGATTGTTACACACGATGGAATCTTCCAGCCGATGAATTCCACTCTCTTTCAGGCAACCAATTCGCTACTAGCCTGTTCCTCGTTCATTATATTTTTTATATTATATTGTACTATATGCATTTTTATACCTGATGTCAAGTATGAAGCAAAATCTAGAAGCGCCTTGAAAGACACGACAAGCATAAGCAGATCGCATCGTGTGGATGTCCTTTCCAAACGGAGTCGAACTGCTTATATCTCGAAGGTCTAGGCGCTGGAGCTAGGCACCAGTCCGTAAATTATCTACAGGCTTCTGATTTTATAACTTCCTACACTAAAATAAAACCGCTACTATTGTAACGGTTTTAAAATATCTCCAAATTTTATGCGCTAATTGTATAAATGGAGGAGGTAGAGGGATTCGAACCCCCGCGCGGTTTGACCCGCCTGTCGGTTTTCAAGACCGATCCCTTCAGCCAGACTTGGGTATACCTCCGTGTGCGACATGTACTAATATACAATAATCCTATTTACATGTCAATTAAATTATTTAATTTTTTATATTTAACTTTTATAATGATAAGAAAACTTGTCATTCGCCAAGCCTATATGGCGAATGACCTAGTTGCACTTATGTGGATAAGAAAATTTTATACTTTCTTATCTGCCAAAAAAGGAGAATAGAATCTCCTTTTTTATCATCTTAATTTTTTTCCCTTTTCGTAAGAAACTCCTGGTAAATCTCGTTATATACAGCTCGATCGGTTAACAATTCCAAAACAGTCAGTGCGATTGCTTTTGCCCCTAGAACAAGTGCCCGATCACCCATTTCCGATTTAGCTGCATCTCTGAATTCTACAGTATGTCCAACTAAGTCATGAGATCCAATCTTTATAAATGGATGAATCATAGGAACAACCTGGCTTATATTTCCACCATCAGTAGATCCTTTCCCTTTCCTTTGTTCTGTAGTAACTGTTTCTCCTAACCCTTCGATTACATCTTTAAATACCGAATCGAAACGGTCATTAATAATGAAGTTATCTACTTCATTTTGAAAGGCACTAATTTTCACTTTTGCACCAGTAGCGAGTCCAGCTCCTTCAGCAATAGCTTTTACTTTTGTCGAAACGTTATCTAAGACTGTCCTTGTTTCTGCGCGAATGAAAAATCTCGCTTTTGCATATTCTGGTACAACGTTCGGAGCATCTCCACCATCCGTTATGATTCCGTGAATCCTTACATCCGAGGGTAAATGTTGACGCAAAGCATTAATACCATTAAACAGTTGAATTACGCTATCTAATGCATTGATCCCTTCCTCTGGGTTAGCTGATGCATGAGCCGTTTTTCCAAAAAACTCAAAATCAAGTGGGTCAACACCCAAAGTAGGTCCTGTAAGGCGTGTTTCATTACCTGGATGAAGCATAATTGCAGCATCAATATCACTAACTAATCCCGCTTTTACGAAGCTACCTTTTGCACTTCCGTTTGGTCCGCCTTCCTCTGCAGGTGTTCCAAGTACGACGAGCTCACCACCTACTTCATCAATCACTTTACTTAAGGCTATAGCGGCAGCAACACTTGTTGTCCCAATAATATTATGGCCACACGCATGACCGATTTGTGGCAATGCATCGTATTCTGCTAAGAAGCCAATCGTTAACCCAGCTTTCTTTCCCTTTTTTCTAGCCAAAAATGCAGTTTCGTGGCCAGCAACACCTTTTTCTACTTCAAATCCTTCATTATGCAGAATAGTTGTTAATACGTTTGAAGCGAAAAATTCTTGATTTCCAATTTCAGGGTTTTCATGGATATCATGGCTTGTTTTTAGATAAAGATCCTTATTTTCATCGATATTGTTTAACAGACTACTTTTAATTTGTTCTAAATTACTTAGTACTACTGTCATAATCAATCACCTCCCTTTTTAATGTCCGATATCACTTAACGGTACAAATGTTGGAATTTGGTTTCCGTTAAATTCATCTTCAATAAATTGTTTAACTTCCTCAGATTGATAAATTTCTCCAATTTTGTTTAATACTTCATCATCTTTATCTGTTTCTTGTGTGGCAATAATATTAATATATGGAGTAGCTGTTTCATCTTCATGGAAAATAGAATCACCTAACGGGTTAAGACCAGCATCTACTGCAATACCATTATTAATAATGGAAGCATCCACATCTGGCATAACACGAGGTGTTTGAGCAGCTACAATTAATTCAAAATTAAGGTCTTTTGGATTTTCGACAATTTTATCTACAGAACCACTTCCATCAAAACCTTCTTCAAGTTTAATTAAACCTGCTTCTTGTAATAACAATAGGCCACGCCCCATATTAGTTGCTTCTTTAGCCAAAGCAATTGTACCTCCCTCAGGGATATCTTCTACCGAGTCATGCTTTTCAGAGTATAACCCCATTGGAGCGATTACTGTTGTGGCAATTGGAACTAAATCTAAATCATGTTCTTCTACAAAAGCATCAAAGTAAGAAACAGTTTGAAATGCATTTGCATCAATTTCTCCTTCGTCTAACGCAAGATTAGGTTGTACATAGTCAGAAAAACGAACAATTTCAATTTCTATACCCTCTTCTTCTTCTGCTTTCTCTGAAACAAAGTCCCATACCCTAGTATCTGAACCACTAACACCTATTTTTACAGAATCATTACTTGAGCAAGCGCTAATTAATGTTAAAGTAGTGATAAATAATACTAATAATCCAATTTTTTTCATGTTGAATTCTCTCCTATCGTCTTCTTATTTTTTTTGATAAATTATTTCCAGTAGATTGCAAGCCTTGAACCATTATCACAAGGATACCTACTGTTAGGAACATGACAGTCGTATCAAATTGCTGATATCCAAACGTAATAGCCAAGTCACCCAGTCCTCCTCCACCAATAGCTCCAGCCATTGCAGAGGCACCAACTAATCCTATGGTCGCAATAGTTATTCCTAACAATAAAGAACTTAGTGCTTCTGGAATAAGGAACCGCACAACAATTTGCTTCGGCGTTGCCCCCATAGCCTGTGCTGCTTCCATTACACCAGGATCTACTTCTAGTAAAGAGTTTTCAATTAGTCTTGCTATATAAGGACCAGCAAACAGAACCATTGGTACGATTGCGGCTGCAGTTCCAATTGATGTACCTACAATAAGCCGTGTAAACGGAATAACAGCAACCATTAAGATAATAAACGGAATGGATCGAAATATATTTACAATGGCGTTAAGTACATTAAAAAGGATCCTATTTTCCCATAAATGCCCCTTTCTTGTAACTACAAGCAATATTCCTAAAGGTAATCCGATAATGACTGCAAATAACAACGAGAAACATACCATCGCAATGGTTTCCCACAACGCTTCAATAATTTGATCCCAATCAACTAACATCTTCTAACACTTCCCTTACGGTTACATTTTGTTGATGAATATGCATAACTACACGATCTATCTCTTTAAGGTCACCATTAAATTGAACTACTAAATTCCCAAATGGCGTACCTTGTAGCTCTGTTATACTTCCAAATAGGACATTTACTTCGACCTCAAAGCGCTTAGCTATTTGGGAAAGTAATGGTGCTCCTGTAGATTCACCAACAAACACTATCCTGTAAATTCTGTTTTTTTCCACCTGCGTATGAATTAGTTTATAAACTGAATCAGGTATCTGATCTTGCATTACTGTACTCACAAAGTTATGCGCAATTTCCGTTTTCGGATGAGAAAACACATCAAAAACGGAACCAGATTCAATCACTTTCCCGCGATCAAGTACTGCCACTTTATCGCATATCTCGCGGATAACTCCCATTTCATGGGTGATTATTAAAATAGTAATATTGTACTCTTGGTTAATTTTTTTCAAAAGCTTTAAAATCGAACTTGTTGTCTGCGGATCAAGTGCTGATGTTGCTTCATCACATAAAAGAATGGAAGGCTTTGTTGCCAATGCACGTGCGATTCCCACCCGCTGCTTTTGTCCACCTGACAATTGATCAGGATAATTATCTGCCTTATCCTCTAGACCAACAAATTCAAGCAAGTCATGAACTCTCTTCTTCACTTGTTCTTTAGGGGTATTCGTTAATAATAATGGCATAGCTACATTCGTATAAACCGTTTTTGAATTTAACAAATTAAAATGCTGAAATATCATACCAATATTCCGTTTTGCTTCCCGTAATTCTTTTGGGGAAAGCCCCAACAAATCTTGATCATTCACTGTTAACTCACCCGAAGTTGGTCGTTCAAGTAAGTTTGTACAGCGAATTAACGAGCTTTTACCAGCGCCACTAAATCCGATAACACCATATATTTCACCTTTTTCAATATGTAGGTTAATACCATCTAATGCTTTTACTTCTTGATCACCGGTTTTGTAAAACTTCGTAATGTTATTAAATGTAATCACGTGAACACTCCCTATTTCTTATTTAGAAAACTTGGCTTATCGCCAAGCCTTAATGGCGAAAGCTTTAGTTGCACTTATGTAGATAAGAAAGTTTTATACTTTCCTATCTACTAAAAAATTAAAAATGCCCCTTCTTAGATAAGAAGAGACATAAATATCAAGTGAAGTCTCTTCTTATCTTTCAAACAAATGTTTGCTGGAATTGGCACGGTACTTATACAAAGTCCGCTGCCGAGGTTTCGTAGGGCCAGTCCCTCTACCTCTCTAGATAAGAAGTTTTATAAAATTTTTATATACGCTAAAAAATCCCTCCTTATAAACTATAAGAAGAGATTTGCATATAAAATCGCTCTCTCTTCTTATTTTTCAAGCTAAGCTTGTTGGATGTAGCACAGTACTTTATAAAAGTCCGCTGCCGAGGTTTCAAAGGGCCAAATCCCTCCACCTCTCTAAATAAGAAGTAAACAAGTATTAAATTTAATATGATAATTACAATACTACCCTTAAGGTTATTTGTCAATTGTTTTTTGCAACATTACTAATCAAAAAAATTTTACGAAGAAACTTTTTCCTTACTGCTGGTTAAATTATTTAAACGATCTGCTAGTGCTAATCTAGTTCCGGCTTCTGTTGAGGTCTCATTTGTCAAAACAATTTCTTTTAGTTCATAGGCATTCGATCCATGTTCTGCAAAGTCCAGACCTGCAATTTCTTCTTCTTCCGATACACGGATAGGAGAAAAGCGTGAAATAACATACGTGAAAGCTCCGAGCGTAACCATGGTCCATGCTACAACTGCTAGAACACCTATTAGCTGGATACCTAGCTGTGAAAGTCCTTGACCGTAGAATAGTCCAGTTGAAGTGGAAAACAATCCTATTGCCAACGTTCCCCAAATACCACAAATTCCGTGTACTGTGATAGCGCCTACTGGATCATCAATTCTTAATTTAGTATCAAGGAAACGGATCCCTTCCACAAGTAATATACCAGACACTAATCCTACTAGAATAGATCCACCTAAAGATATTTCTGCACAACCTGCTGTAATACCAACTAGTCCTGCTAATACCCCGTTAAGAGATAATGATGCATCAACTCTTTTAAATCTTAATTTGGTATATAGAGCAGATGATACCAATGCTGCTGATGTAGATAGTAGTGTTGTACCTATTACCATAGGTACAAGGCTAGGATCAGCTGCTAGTGTACTGCCACCATTGAAACCGAACCAGCCTAACCAAAGTATGAACACACCTAGTGCACCAATTGGCACATTGTGGCCGGGAATGACATTAACTTTTTTACCAGTATATTTTCCAATACGTGGCCCTAAAAATAATACAACTGTTAATGCAGCTGCAGCACCAGTCAAATGAACAACAGTGGAACCAGCAAAGTCACTGAATCCCAAACTGCTCAACCAACCATCTCCTTGCCATATCCAGTGTCCAACTACTGGATAGATTACGGCAGTCATTGCGACTACAATTAATACATAGCTTCCAAGTTTTATTCTCTCTGCAACTGCACCAGATATAATTGTAGCACAAGTTGCAACAAACATCGCCTGGAATACAAAGAAGCTAATATCTTCTACTCCACTAAGAAAAAATCCATCTGCTCCAATTAAGGATCCCGCTGAAGTTCCAAACATGATCCCATATCCTACTAGAAAAAATAATAGAGCAGCAGAACTGATCGTAATAAAGTTTTTCATTAAAATATTAAGAGCGTTTTTCGCTCTTGTAAATCCTGACTCAACCATAGCAAATCCTGCATGCATAAAAAATACTAGAAAGGCTGCAATCATAACCCATACCAGATCAACCGATAGTTGAACAGATTCTGTTGTTGGTGCAGCAGCATATACAGGTGAAGCAATTAATAGGAAAAGCAATAATAAAAATGCGCTTTTTTTGAACATCCATTTTCCTCCTTAACAGAATTTAAATAACTGCACTTTCTCCTCGTTCGCCAGTACGAATGCGAACAACCTCTTCTACAGGAGAGATAAATATCTTTCCATCGCCAACATTTCCCGTGCTACAACTATCGATAATTAATTGGACGATTTCATCCTTTTTTTCTTCTTCTATAACCATTTCGACTTTGATTTTAGAATGTAATTGAATTTGGAATTTGGTCCCTCGAAAAACTCCTGTCTGTCCTTTTTGTTTTCCAGTACCCGCCGCTTCCGTTACAGTTAAACCTCCAATTCCAATGGAGGAAAGCTTATCCCGTAGTGTTTGAAACTTTTCTGGACGAATAATAGCTTCAACTTTTTTCATCATTCAATCCCCCTTTCGATATGTTAAGTTATGTAACATATAATGTTATGTTTTATATCATACCTGTTTATCATTTAAAAATCAAGCTAATATTTAGAATATTTAAACGAAAGCGTTTACACTATTTTATTTATTTAACATGCGATCCCAAACGTGGTAAACACTGGAGTCGAGTCTATACAAATTAAATTTTTAGGGGTATGCCGATGATGGGCCAAGAGCCCGCTTTTAGTCGGCCTTCCTAATGCTGAATCGCACTAACAGCACGGGCGCTGGAGTTGGACGAGGCTTCCACAGTCAATAAATTATCCACAGGCCTAATTTTATAATTATCTAAGTTAGAAAACTTGAATTATCGCCAAGCCTTAATGGGTCAAGTAGGAGGGGACCTTTCCTCAAGGATTGTGTCCCGCCCCCCT
>NZ_JBHTKJ010000052.1:0-21730 GCF_042675965.1 Virgibacillus byunsanensis
CAATGGATTGCAGGCTTGCCTAATTATATCAAGGCTTACTTGCCTATTTCAGTCTGCGAAAGTTGAGATACTAATTAAAAATGTTAAGTTATTTGTAATAATTGGAATTTTAAAATATAATCGAGTTATGCAGAAAATTGTTTAAAAATTTAAAAAATTATTGAACGGGGGCTTTTTATGAAGAAGGTTTTAGGTTTAGATACCTCTTGCTTTACAACCTTTGCCGGATCAATTCCCTCGTTCTTACTGCAGTATGCCCTTTTAATACCTTGTATCTATACTTTGTTACCCATATGACATGATACTTGTTATCATAAACTGCATGACTATTTTTTCGATAACTGTCCATACTTTCACATCACACTTAAGTATGGGCATTTAAAGGCAAGGCTAAAAAGCTGATACCGTCTAAAGACGGAGGAGTTAGACCACGCATTTGTAACTTAAATAATAATATTGACTGTAACTAGAGTGAATTCATTTATACACATTCTACGTTTGGGGAGGAAGCACTTCAAAAAGCGAATTTTACATGAAATTTTTAAGATGACTGCCAAATGGTAGTCATCTTTTGTCACTTACGAAATTAATAAAAAATAATTCACCCACGCCCAATTTTATACATAAAGTATATAAGACCAAAATTTTTAAAAGGATGTGTTCACTTGTCCAGTAAAACCTATTACGTCACAGGTAACACTGCACACGGATTTATTAATTTTCTAGAAACGAATCTTGCTGACATTGAAAAAATAATTATACTTAAACACAATTCCAATACGATTAAAACAAAAGTCATACAAACAATTGCAGATTATTACTCAAAAAATGAAACGGTCGAAATTCTTCACAGTGCCCTCAGCATTGAATATTTAGATGGTATTATCTTACGTGATAAGTCAGTGGCATTCCTTGTTAATGAGGTGGAAGAGGATATAGAAGCGGCTGCAACGATTAATTTAGCAGAACTATTACAAATACCAAACATTCCTGTTAACGAGGAAAAACAATCACATTTAGATAGTTTAATGAAAAAAGCATACAATAATTTTGCTATTGGCTTAAAGGTTCATGATGATTTGGAAAAAGTGTATATACAACATATGGATTTTGATCGTGCGAATGAATTAGCAGATCGTTTTATTACTGGAATAATCGATGGAATTACACCAAAGGCTAATAGCGGGCATGTCTATCACAGACTATTCGGAACTAATACTTCAGATGGAATTGTCAATGTAGTGCCAAAGCTTATCAATGATATAGCAAATGTTTATTATATTAAAGGCCGTGCTGGTACAGGGAAATCGACCTTTATGAAGAAAATTGCTGCAGCATGTGAGGAGCACGGATTAAATGTTGAAATGTATCATTGTAGCTTTGATCCAAACAGTATCGATATGGTGATCGTTCCTGAATTGGAATTTTGTATTTTTGACAGTACAGATCCACATGAATTTTTCCCGGATAGAGATGGAGAAGTAGTTGTAGACTTATATAAAGAATTAGTTGAACGTGGTACAGACGAAAAATATGTTAATGAAATAACCGAGTTAAATCGTAGTTATAAATCGTACATGAAAAAAGGAATTGAATTTTTAAAAATTGCTGGGGAACATGTAAATAATATGGAAAAAGCCTATAAGCATGTAAGTATTAACAAGAAAATAGATGAAGTTGCTGCAGCAATGTATAACAAAATTTGAATATCCTGTTAATCAAATCAAAAAAACCCCTTGAAAAATTGTTCTTAATAATGTAAAATTAGTTAACTGAATATTAAGAGTATATAAACATTTGGGAGGTGGAGGATGTGGTAACTGTAAAAATGTTAAAGCCTTACTATATTAAAGCAGACGATGATTATGTCCGTGTTATATTGGCATATCAATATTTTTCAGTAGTAATTAACAATAAGGTTTATCAGTTTGTCCCTGTCGAGGCAAAGGAGATTCGAATCAATCGTCGTACTCAAGAGATAGAAAATATCAATGCTAAATTTGCTTTCCAAAAAGGTAAAGACATTTTATTTATCGCAATGGAAGAGTTGATTTCACTTCCCGATTTCTTGGTTCAACTACATGCAATTGGAGAACCGTATTATATTTACACAAAAGATAAGAAACGTGAAAGAGAAAAAGAAAGCGTTGTCATTATTGATGAATTAGAGTGTCTAAATATAAAAAGATTGATAGATCAAGCACTTGATGAACGAGATGAAGAAACATTTTATTCATTGGCAAAGTTATTATAAATAGTAAAGGCATATTCTATTATTCTAGGTAGAAATGCCTTTTTTAGTTTACATGTTTTTAGCTGAATCTAAAAAAATATTTTTCGAACTTAGGCGAGAAGACTCCTTCCTCAAAACACGTCAGTGTTTAGGAGGGGAGGATGTCAATGAATTGCCAGTTATGCTATAATTTTTTTAATATTGTTTATAAGGGGAAATTATATATGACTTTAGATGATACAGATAAGAAAATTATAGAACTTTTAACAGATAATGGAAGAATGTCTTATGTGGATATAGGGAAAGAATTAGGTCTGTCACGGGTTTCTGTACGTGAACGTGTACAGCACCTAGCAAAAGATGGTGTAATTGAAAAATTTACAGTAGTAGTTAATTCAGAAAAATTTGGAAAGCAAGTATCTGCATTCTTTGAAGTAGATTGTGAGCCTGGATCTCTTGTTAAGGTGGCAGAAGCGCTTGCAAATAACCCAAGTGTTGCAAGTTGTTATCAAATGACTGGGCCAAGCACATTACATATGCATGTACTTGTAGAAGATTCAGACGATCTTGAGAAGTTTATTAACAATGAACTATATGCGCTTGAAGGGATAACAAGGGTAGAAAGCCATATCTTGTTAAGGCGGTTTAAAAGTAGAAATGGATTAAAATTATAGTAAAAGGATGAAGCACCAGGCTAAAGGTGCTTTTTTTACGGTTATTTTCCCTTATTTATGTTAAATGAATAAAAAGTACATATAAACTAATTAAAAAATCACTTCTATTTCATATAAAATATTTTTTAGTAAGATTTACATCATGGTGCGACTTGTAGGCGGATGCATAAGAATAACAAACAGAAAAAACTGAACTGTGTATAATTTTCTTGAAAAATGACTAGCCAGAATCATTAAATTGATTTATAATTACGAATAACCTTAAAATCAACTACGTTTCGAATAGTTAAACAAACATATGGTTAACAAATGTTTGCTATTTACATTTTATTTAAACTATTTGTTTTGCTGACATTGATTTAATACCAGGATCGCTACCATCAATTGATGAAAATAATTCTGGTTGTCGTTTCCATCCCTGGTGCCCTTATGCAATGGAACAATGTAAAATGGATTCACCGGTAGAGACAAAATTACCAGAGAGTGATAGTCATTATGTACGTTGTTGGTTACAGGAGGTGAAGGAAGATGGAAGCCACGAAAAAAGCGCAGCCCATCTTAAAGCTTGAGAATGTAAAAAAATACTATCCGATTAAAGGTGGTATTCTTAAGCGAACACAGTAGAAGATATCTCACTTGATGTGCAAAAAGGAGAATCTATTGGCATTGTCGGTGAATCAGGTTGTCATTTATTTAGGCAGCACAGCTGAACTGACTACATCAGAGGAATTGTATAAAAACCCTCTAAATCCTTATACATAGGCGTTACTGTCTGCCATTCCTAGACCAAGACCTGGTCAACCGTGAACGCATTCGATGACAAGGGGATATACCGAATCCTTCAGAGCCATCAACAGGGTGTCCATTTCATACACGCTGTCCACTGGAAACGGATCATTGCAGTCAAGTGAAACCAGTGTTCAGAGAAGTAGAACTAGGTCATTTCGTTGCCTGTCATGAGGTATAATAACAAGGAGGGTTAACCTTCCTTTCCTTATGGCAGATAAGAAATGAAACTTTCTGACTGCATAAGTGCTAAAAAATATACAATAGTGAAAAAGGAGTGCTGGAGAAAATGAAGTTTGATCATCAATCATATCCATATCCATCCCAACGTACAACAACTTTTGCGAAGAATGGAATGGTAGCCACAAGTCAACCTTTAGCTGCTCAAGCAGGTTTAGAGGTTATGAAAAAAGGCGGAAATGCCATTGACGGGGCAATTGCAACTGCTGCCGCTTTAACCGTTTTAGAACCAACGTCCAATGGAATTGGGAGTGATGCATTTGCTCTTGTTTGGGTAAAAGGGAAATTGCATGGTCTCAATGCAAGTGGTCAATCCCCACAATCTATTTCCATTGATGCTGTTAAAGAAAAAGGTCATGAATCCATGCCAACGTTTGGGATGACACCTGTTACTGTTCCAGGTACACCTGGTGCATGGGCAGAGCTCGCTGATAAGTTTGGTAAACTTCCATTAACTGAGTCACTTGCTCCTGCAATTCGATATGCAGAAGAAGGATATCCACTAAGTCCAGTACTTGCAAAATACTGGAAAGCAGCAACCAATAAATTCAATAAGATTTTCAAAGACGATCCAGTTTTCAAACCGTGGTTCGATACATTTACACCAGAAGGAAGAGCACCAGAAGTTGGGGAAATCTGGAAATCAGAAGGTCATGCTTCTACTCTAAGAGAAATTGCAGAAACTAACGGAGAAAGCTTTTACCGCGGAGAACTTGCGGATAAAATAGATGCTTATAGCCGTGAACATGGTGGTTTTCTTCAAAAAGAAGACCTCGCAGCATATAAACCCGAGTGGGTAGACCCGATAAAAGTGAACTATCGTGGGTACGATGTTTGGGAAATTCCGCCTAATGGTCAGGGAATTGTAGCGTTAATGGCATTAAATATCGTAAAAGGCTACGATTTTACAAAAGGACGCGATGATTTAGAAACATTCCACCGTCAAATGGAGGCGATGAAACTTTCATTTACAGATGGAAAGGCATATGTAACGGAACCAAGTGAGATGCCAGTTAATGTTGAAGAGTTACTGAGTGATGAATATGCACAGAAGCGCCGAAACGAAATTGGAGAAGAGGCAATCACTCCAGAGCCCTATGAACCACCAAGCGGCGGAACTGTTTATTTAGCAACAGCAGATGATGAAGGGAATATGGTTTCTTTCATTCAGAGTAATTACATGGGCTTTGGATCTGGTGTAGTTGTTCCTGGAACAGGTATTGCCTTGCAAAACCGCGGACACGATTTCTCTCTTGATCCTTCACAACCGAATGCCTTAAAGCCAGGAAAGAAAACGTATCATACAATTATTCCAGGGTTCCTTTCAAAAGGGGATAAGCCTGTTGGGCCGTTTGGTGTTATGGGAGGATATATGCAGCCGCAAGGACATATGCAAGTTATTATGAACACGATTGATTTTGGTTTGAATCCGCAAGCTGCATTAGATGCGCCTCGTTGGCAATGGATGAAGGATAAAACCATTTCTGTAGAATCATCGTTTCCAACACATTTAGCACAAGCTCTTGCTCGTAAAGGACACGACATACAGGTTGCACTTGATAGTGGTGGATTCGGTAGAGGACAAATAATCTGGCGTAACCCTGAAACTGGTGTCTTGATGGGTGGTACGGAGCATCGAACTGATGGAGCAATAGCATCTTGGTAATAATGAAAACGAAATAGTGAATAATGGAAGATAGAAAGGAGGCTAGCCTTTGAAGCAGTGGAACTTATTTATCGCTTTTTTTCGCGTCGGTATGCTTGGATATGGCGGAGGGCCAGCTTCCATACCACTTATCAAAAAAGAAGTAGTAGATAAATATAAATGGATGAACGATACAGAATTCGGTGATCTTTTAGCTCTGGCAAATACGTTGCCAGGGCCAATTGCTACGAAGTTAGCGGGTTATATTGGCCATCGTGTTTCAGGTGTCATAGGTATGCTGAATGCAGTTTTAGCAACTATAATACCAACAATCATTTTAATGATCGTGTTATTATCTTCCCTTTCATCAATTAGAGATGTTGATTGGGTAGAAGGGATGACAGCTGCAGTTGTACCAGTTGTTGGTGTTATGCTTGCAGTATTGACATGGCAATTTTTCAACAAAACGAGACAAGGAATGGGTTGGACGAAAGCGATTATGATGTCGCTGATTGTATTTGTTTTGTTGTTTTCTTTAAATATCCATCCGGGAATTCTTATAGCAGTTTTACTGGCAACTGCCTTACTTAAAAGAGATGATAACATGGAGCGAGAAGGCGGGAAAACATGATTACATATTGGCATATATTTTTAGCATTTTTCATTCCAGGTATACTTGGTTATGGAGGTGGGCCGGCCTCTATCCCATTAGTTGAAAATGAAGTAGTAAAGCGTTATGAGTGGATGACCGTCCAGGAATTTAGTGAAGTTCTCGCATTGGGTAACTCCTTGCCAGGACCTATTGCTACTAAAATGGCCGGATACATCGGGTATGAACAAGGTGGAATTCTAGGAGCGTCAATTGGTGTATTTGCAACTGTAGCGCCGTCTTTGATTATAATGATTATTCTTCTCGGTCTTTTGCACAAATATAAGGATTCACCAAAAGTGAAGCGCATGACATTGTATGTGAGGCCAGTTATAGCTATACTCCTTGGGATTATGGCTTGGCGTTTTTTCCAGGAATCGTATGTTGCCATTGGTTTATGGCAAATGTCATTGATCACCATATCAAGCTATTTACTAATTGAGCGGATGCGGGTACATCCTGCGATTGTTATCGGTGGGGCTCTAACTTATGGTGCACTAATGTTGTAACTTCTAGTAAGATTAAAAATGCTACTGAATTGAATCAGTAGTTTTTTTTTATTTTCTTTATTTATAAAATCATATTTTTCCAAAAAAATACACTAATTCGACAGGGTTTTTGGTATTATAGTACTAGTAGAAACATGGGGGAAGGAGAGGGTTATTTGTATTGTAGTCATTGTGGAACAAAAAACGAAGATGATGCTCAGTACTGTATTGCAGATGGTTACTCTCTATCGAAGCCTGCAAAATACGGTACGTTAGTATCAGGATATCAACCATATTGTTCATCCTGTGGAACCAAACATAGTAATCTAGCACTTTATTGTATGGAGTGTGGAGCTTCCATTGATACATATTCACCTATAATAGAAGAGGAAACAACCTTTGAATCTAACGATTATAAGCAATTTTTTGATATTAATTTACTAAAAAAAGTAGCACCTGGTGTACTGTTATCGACAGGTTTATTGTTCTTAATGAGTATACTATTTACTTCTTTTATAAAAGAAAATTATCTGTTTAGGGTTATGAGAGATATGATTCCTGGTATGTCATATCCAGGCATGAGTGGTCAGGAAGTTATCGAGACTGTACAACAATTTAACATTATAGAGTTTTTACTCTTCTCTAGCTTTACCAATATTACTTTCGGAGTTACAGATTCAGCCATGCAAATGGGCGGTGGTTACGATAGCAGAATACTTACTTCCATTATAATTTTTGGCAGTGTTCCTGTAGTTTCTTTATTAGCTGGTGGATATTTCATTAAGAAAAGAAATCCTGAGTTGGTTCAACATGGTGCATGGAAAATAGCAGCATTTTTTGCTATATGTTACGGACTTATTTTAGGTGTCCTTACTTTTTTGACCGGAGTATCTATAACACCAGATTTAACATCTGACGGGGGAAATGTAACAGTAGATCAAGAAATAACAATGACAATGAGGTACAGCTTTATTAGTGCGGTTGTAAACGGAATTTTCTTTGGATTTATTTTTAGTTACTTAGGTATTATTATGGGCAAAAATAATTTGAGATCTCCAAAACTTGAAAAACCGCTAAATTCATTAACAACATCACTTAATTACAGCTTTTTTGCATACTCAATTGGATATGTTGTTTTACTGCTATTTAGTTATATATACGTTTCCCAGTTGCAGGAAAATCTGGACGAATATATGTTTAATGAATTAACTAACGGGTCAACATTTGCATTTGTGGGGCTTGTATTTCAAATAGCTGTATATTTCTTTAATTTTGTTACGTTCAATTCATTTGTTACGAATGATTACTTCCATTTTCGATTCCTAGGAACTGATCCCCATTTTAACGATCCTGCTGAGGGAAATAGCATGGACATGTTTTTTGCTGATTATAGACCGTTATATTACGCAGCAATCGTTGTTATTGCTTTACTGTTTATTTTTATTGGGAGGCTGTTAGCAAACTCCACTCAAAAACTGGCTCTAACAATAGGAATATACAGTGTAGTATTTGCTGTTATAATGACTTTTTTAACCTATCATGCTTCATTGGGAATGATAACAAATCAAGGATCAGGTATGAAGTCTATTAACATTATGATCGGATTTGATCCTATTAGAGCATTTATTTATAGCCTACTTTATGCTGGAATCACTGCATTTATTGGAGCAAAGACGCGAAAGTTTTTTTAGGCAGGTAAGAAAGTATAAAACTTCCTTATCTGCATAAGTGCAACTAGGCCATTCGCTATAAAGGCTTGGCGAATGCCAAGTTTTCTAACAGATAGGGAAATATAATCTTCCCAATCTGCATAAGGCAACTAAGGTTTTCAACCATATGGACTTTCACTCCAGAGCATAAGGGCTTCTAAGAAAGCGAAGTACGCTTACTAAAAATCCCTTTAACGAAAAACCAAGTTTTCTAAGAAAGGATGAAATATATTGAGTAATAGCAGAGGGCTTCATTACTCTAAAACAAAGCTGCTAGTAGATATCGGTCAAGAGATTTATCAATCATATCGCGAAGGTAATGATGTTACAGCGAGTATTCAAGAAAAAGCAATAAAAATTAAAGAGCTGGATGCAGCAATATATGAAAACGAGGCAAGAGAAAAGGGGCAAAATGAATCACATGAACATACTTGTTCATGTGGCGCACCATTAACGGATGAAGATATATTTTGCCAGGAATGTGGAAAAAAAGCAGAGCTTCCCGTTGAAGAATATGTTGAAATGGTCACGTGTCATAGTTGTGACCGTCATGTTCCAGCAAAAGCTACATTTTGCAATATATGTGGATTTAAGTTGTAAACAAAAAACGAAGTCAGCCAAAACGATGGCTGACTTCATTTTTTTTGGCAGAAAAGAAAGTATAAAAACTTTCTTTTCTGCATAAGTGCAACTAGGTCATTCGCCATAAAGGCTTGCACTCCAAAGCATAAGGGCTTCTAAGAAAGCAAAGTACACTTACCAAGAATCCCTCTAACGAATGCCAAGTTTTCTAAGCTTATTTAATCTTCTTCAATATATTCGTAACTTTTTCAACTGCTATGCTGCTGCCACCTGATCCTTGAGCTTCTTCAACCATCATGGCAATTAGGATGTCCTGGTCATCAGTTGGATATCCAACAAACCATCCATTCTCTTTACCATCTTCCTCATCACTGGTTTGCTTAAGTTCAGCAGTCCCCGTTTTGCCTGAGATCGGGAAATCAGAGTCTTGAGCCTGGGGAGCAGTACCTTTAGATGACACTACAACATCTCTTAATGTTTCTTGAATTAGCGTTGCATGTTCGCTTGAAATTAGCTCGTTCTTCCATATTTGAGAAGTTTCTTCACTAGTCAGCAGTGTTGGTGAAATTAAGTTTCCTTGATTTAGAATGGGTGTATAACTCAATGCTAAATGAAGTGCAGACATTTGGACTTGTCCTTGGCCATAGCTTGTATCGGCTAATAACACCTCATTATCTAATGTCCCCTCTGTGGAAATGGTTGATATCTCCATTGGATATTCATAAGGGAGTTCCTCATTGAACCCAAACTCCTCCAAACCATTCACTAAAGCATCTCCGCCCATGTCAATAGCTTGCATGGCAAAGTAAATATTGTCTGAGCGAATAAGGGCGTCCGTAATATCGACTGGGCCACTTGATTCAGATACACGTCGAACCTGATAGTTGCCCCAGCCTTCACCGTTATCCCATGTCAGGCCTTCTATTTCAACAGTTTCACCTGGAACTATCGTGCCATTATTTAAACCAATTTGTGCTGTTACTGGTTTAAACGTTGATCCTGGTGCATATGTTGCGCTAAATCTGTTTAGTAAGGGTGCTTGTGGATCGTTTTGCATCTCATCCCAATCATCGGATGACATGCTATAAACGATTTGGTTTGGATCGAAAGCCGGACTGCTTACAAGTGCTAAAGTTTCACCAGTTTTTGGATCAATTGCTGCTGTGGTACCTGCTTGACCATCATAGCTTTCATAAATTTCTTTTTGTAAATCAGCATCAATCGTCACTAAAATATCTTCCCCATCTTGGACTGGCTTTTCTGTGAGAATAACGTCGTCTTCTCCTTCTTTTTCGATAGTAATTTTAATTCCTCTTTCACCTTTGAGTTGTTCCTCGTATAATTGTTCAAGGCCACGTTTTCCAATAATATCATTACCACCATAAGTGCCAGGTTCCTTTTCTTCCAATTCTTCTGCTGTAATTTGGCCTACATATCCGACAAGATGTCCGGTTGCTTCATTATATGGGTAGACTCGACCGGTTACGTTATTCCCTTTAATACCATCTATTTCCCATAACTGGTTTAATACATCTTCATTTGTTTTTGGTACTTTAGATAATGGTACAAACAGATCAGGCTCTACCCATTCTGCAGATAGCTTAGCATCAATGGTATCGACGCTCATTTTTAGCAGATCAGCGATTTGTTGTTTTGCTTGCTCAGGATTTGTTAGCTTTCCCGGAACAATTCCAATTTCCCATACTGAGTCATTTATAGCTAAAGCAAGTTGATTTCGGTCTAGTATATCTCCTCGTTCTGGTGATTGGGTTTGGAAATTAATCTCTCCACCGTCTTTCAATTCTGGAAAAATAAACCCACGATCCCAATGTACAAACCAGTTCTTCTCTTCTTCCTCACCAACTTGAGTAAGTGTTGCTTCATAATCAAATACTATTGGTTCAGCCAGAGTGTCCATTTGTACTGAGAATGGAATGATTGCAGAACCTTCTTCCATAGCAGTTTCAGTTTCTTCCTCACTCAGTGCTTCATATGTTACCTCTAAGTTAGAAACTTCCAAATCGGTATATATCTTTTCATAACGTTCGATAAAATCTTCAGATTGATATGCTTCTAAAGTTGCAGGTGAGAGCAAATCATACATTTCAGTAAAGTTTTGTTCATTCCATTGCTCAACATATGTATTAAACCGTTCATTTGGAGTTACTTCATCTTCAGAACAAGCGGAAATAAATGCGAGTAATAGAACCATAATAAACGTAATTCCTTTCTTCATATGAGGACCCCCTAGTTCTTAATCGTATTAATAACTCTTTAAATATAAGTATAATTATTATATCATGTTCTTTAAACTAAAAAGTCATTCTGCATATCATTTCAGAATGACTTTTTGCTGGTAATCGACAATTAGTTTGCTTCCATGTGATCTTTAATCTCCGTCTGTATTCGATTCATTTCTTCGTCTGGAACAACATAATACCAAACATTTCCTATTGTTTGTCCGCTGCCACTGATTTCTAACGTGTTAAGGTTGTTACGTGTTTGCCGATATTTTGAGAACAATGTTTGCAATTGATCCATAGCTAAATCAGTTTTTACATTACCACCAAGGATCCCTAGAATTTCTCCAACCTTTGTAATACTTGAGAAACTCGCTGCTTCATTCATTGCTGCTGTGATAACATTTCGTTGACGTTCATTTCTTCCTAAGTCTCCGCGGGGATCCTCTTTTCGCATCCGGATGTATTTTAATGCTTGTTCCCCGTCAAGAGTTACTGCACCTTCTGTAAAGGTTTCTCCACCTTGTGAAAAAGCCTGTGCATTCTGGACAGTAACCCCACCTAAAGCATCAATACCCTGCTGAAACCCTTCCATGTTTACCCGTACGTAAAAATGTACAGGAATATCAAAATTTTCTTCAACGGTCTGGACAGCTAATCCAACATCACCAAAAGCATATGCGTGATTTATTTTATCCATCCCACGCCCTGGAATATCAACATACGTATCACGAGGTATGCTAAGCATCTGCATGGAATCTGTTTTTGGGTTTGATGACATTAAAACCATGGTATCGGATCTGCCTTTGTCACCTTCCCGTTCATCAACACCTAATAGTAGTACATTAATGGAGTTATTATTTTTAAAAAGGGAGTCCAGTTCTTTTAGACGATCTGGATCCTCATCACGAGCAAGAGGTTCATGCATAACAGAAACGGTATCTCCTACCTTGTCGTATATGTATAGAAGATAGCCACCAACAATTAATATCAAACCTAAAATAATGCCACCAACCCAATAGGGCCATCTCCGTTTTTTCTTATTTTGTCTTTTTTCTACTCTAGAATCCACACCATATTCTCCTCTGTTTAAAAAAACTATTATCGCTATTACTAATGCTTATTCAATCGACTTGTTTAAAAATAAGCAGATATAAGATAAATTATATCGAATTAATATTCTTTCGTCTATTCCTAAAAGCATCATTATTTAGTCAACTTCAGATACAGGAAGTGCTGAAATAATGTACCGATCAGGAGCATCACCAACGAATGTAAAGGGATAGCACGTTGTAAGAGTTAGGACTTCATCTGGAGCTGTTGGCACAATAACGCTGCGGTCATCTGCATCAACTATTTTTGTTTCCACAATTTCATATGAAAAATCACCGTATGGAAGCTGCACCGTTAAAATGTCCCCCAGTTCCAATTCTCCCATTCGACGAAATACAGTATCGCGGTGGCCGGATAGTACAATTTGGTCGTTTTGTAATGGATAAGCTGTACCTTGGTAGTGCCCAACCCCTTTTGCAAGCTCGTTTTCGTCTGTTCCTTCTACTATTGGTAAATCCTCATTAAGTTTAGGTATATGTAGAATTCCTGCCGTTTCACCTGTTGAAGGTGAGAAAGTAGTGGCACGGTTAGTCTCTGAATTAGACGATGTTTCATCTGAATTGGTTACAGATTTTCCTTCTTTATCTAAGAGATCTCTTGCTTCTGCCAAACTATTTTTTTGTGATGACTCTAATTTTAACCACTGATAACCACCTATAAAGAGGAACGTTAATCCAGCAAGAAGAAGTAGTGCGGAAACCTTTTTCAAATTGATCGCTCCTTAGGTCTTTTTTTTAGTATAAAGGATTTTTCACGTTTTTAAAATGTTTTTTGTTCTAAATAACGATTTAATTTAAGTGTAACAATATTAGAAGGGTGATATAACTGTGTTTATATTCTTTATATAAAACAGAAATCTTAAAAAAAACTATAACACTAAGTAAATCAAAGGAAAAAAGAGAATTTGAAAGCTATTAGTTCATTATATAGAACATATTGTTCTTTTTGAAGTTTTTCATTCTAAGGAAAATGACCTATACTGCAATTAATTGTTCGTTATAAAAAACAAAAGATAATCTTTATAGAGAACGAAAAAATAAGAAAAGGGGGGTCAACAGAATAAGTACACATCATTAAATCATACACAAGCGCAACAAGAGATACATATACACGTGAAAAAATTAGGAGGAAATAAAATGAGTATTAAGAAGAAGTTAGGAATGGGTATAGCAACAGCAGTTTTAGGAATTGGATTGATTGGTGGAGGAACGTATGCATATTTCAGTGACACTGCCCAAGCAAATGGTTCTTTTGTAGCAGGAACATTGGATTTAAAAGCAAATCCTTCAACAATTATTAATCTTGAAAACTTAAAACCGGGGGACTGGATGAATCGTTCATTTAAGTTAGAAAATGGTGGCACTTTAGATATTGGAAAAATTCTTTTGGAAACTAGTTACACAGTTAACGACCTTCACGAAGATAATGGAGATGATTTTGGTAAACACATTAATGTAACTTTTTTTAGGGGTGAAAACCATTCATTATTAGGTATATTATCAGCAGAACAAGAAGTTTTTCAAACTACTCTTAATGAACTTCAATCTATGACTCTTGATTCAGTAATTAATGATATGGAAGGGATTAGCGGACTCAAAGCAGGCGATTCAGTTGAATTTTTCGTTCAGTTTGAATTTGTAGAAAATAATAAGGATCAAAATCAATTTCAAGGTGATTCAGTAAAACTGGAATGGACTTTCGAAGGACATCAAACAAATGGGGAAAGAAGATAGTCTGTATCTCAAAACTAGTTAGAAAGTAGATTTAAGTAAATATCTTTCTCACTTTCAAAAAATTAAACGAAGGAAGGGTATCCAATGAATATTAAAAACAAGATAATGATGAGTTTTGTTACAGGAGTACTAGGAGTTGGGTTAATTAGTGGAGGCACATTTGCTTATTTTAGTGCGGAAGTAGATACAACTAATAAAATTCAAGCAGGAACATTGGACTTAGGCATAAGTGACATAGAGGATGACGGAGTTATATTCGAGTTTTTTAATAAGAAGCCGGGGAGTACGTTTAAACGTTCATTTACCTTAACGAATGATGGGTCACTTGATATAAAAGATGTAAAACTATTTTCTGAACATACAGTACGTAAAGATGGAAAAGTCATAGAAGATAGTGATTTTGCAAGTCAAATCGTGATTAAGTCACTGAAAGTAAACGATGAAGAGTTGATAACAGAAACAACACTAGATGACTTGGAAGATTTTGATATCATTAAAAATTTTGAAGTGGACGAGATAGCAAATATTGATGTTGTGTTTGCGTTTATAGAGAGTGATGACGATCAGAACCAATATCAAGGAAATAAAATGGAATTAGATTGGAAATTTGTTGCAAGCCAAACAGTTGAGTAATTGTTTAGAAAAAAGTAGGAAGTGAGGATTATTCTCCTTCCTGCCATTTAAACCGAATGAAAACAGTCCTCTTTAAAAAGGTGGAGATTAGTATGAGGAGAAAGCGTATAAGAACTCATAGAACGAGAGTTCATCAAATGTCACTAGTAGGTAAATTTTTAATGATAGGGTATTTAATGTTTTTTTCTATCGCACTCTTAACTTCTGATACTACTGCTTATTTCACAGACACAGAAGATACGAGTTCCAAGATTTATGCAGGTACCTGGGGTTCAGATCATGAGCAAAGGGATGGAAGCTGGTTGGAATTTACATTTAAGGGAAATCAGAATCATTATCATGCATGTGAGCCTGGACCTAAAACAATAGAGACAGAGATTAAAAATATTGGTGAAGGTGATATGCAAAGTGATAGTAAATATGAAGTGTATTATTCAAAAGTAGGCAATCCAGAAGATGGAGAAATGGAGAAACTGTCAGATCGAGATGGAATTATTAATGTATTGAAAATAGGAGAAACAGCTAAACTATCTTTTGAAGCAAATAATCACGGGTTTTATAGATTTTCGGCTTATCAAACGAATGAGCATTCAGGTGAGGAAAAAGTGTGGAGTGAAAAGGTCAAAGTTAATTGCCCTAAAGGCCACCAAAATAATGATGAACAACAACCCAATGAATCTACAAATGAAATAGCAGTAGAACCCACTGATGAAGAAGTAGATGCATCAGAAAAGGTAGATGAGAATCAATCAACTAACCAGGAAGAAAACGAAAGTGAAACAGACGAGTACACTGGTCCAACTAGTGAACAGGACGGTGATGAAGATGAGGTGGGATAAAATCCTAAAATGGGCTAACCGTCTTATAACAACTGTGCTTATGATTTTACTTGTAAGTGTGGCGTTAATGGTGGTCTTTACGAAACTATCTGGAGAAGAACCTGAAATTTTTGGCTATCAACTGAAAACAGTTTTATCGGGTTCGATGGAGCCGGGAATTCAAACAGGATCCATTATTGCTGTAAACACTGTTTCAGGGGATGAGAGGGTAAACTTTCAAAAAGGTGATGTCATTACCTTCCTGGAAACAGAAAATAGATTAATTACTCACCGAATTACAGAGTCAACTACGACTGATAATGGGGTTCTTTATACAACAAAAGGTGACAACAACAATGCTGTGGACTCAAGTCCTGTGTTAGCTGAAAATGTAGTAGCGGTATATAGCGGTTTTACAATTCCTTATATTGGTTATTTGAACAACTTTGCTCAGTCACCACAAGGGAATGCCATATTATTAATTTTACCTGGTATGTTGATATTTGGGTATTCGGTAATTACGATGTGGGGTACGCTTAGGGGTCTAGAGAATAAGAATACAAAAGAGATAGCCGAAGCTAAATAACTCGTTTGAAAATCTAAGTCTTATTTTGAGGAAGATGCTTATGAGAAAGATAATAATTGTTTTTATAATGGTAAGTAGTGTTTTATTTACTTTATTTGTGCCAAGTTTGACAGTAACTGCTGAAGAAAAACAAAAAATATCAATTAACACTTTATCTGAAGAGGTTTTATTTCATGTAGATAACATGAAACCAGGAGACTGGGCACCAAGAACTGTTGATGTACAAAATAATGGTGAAATGGAATTTGAGTATCATATATCTATAGAGAATAGCGGATCAGAGAAATTGTTCAATGAATTAATGTTAGAAGTTAGTGATGACAACAAGGAGCTATATAACGGAAAACTTGCGGAATATGAAAAAATCCCAGCTAGGAAGTTAGCTCCATCGAGTGAAGAAGAGCTAAGTCTTACAGTTCGATTTCCAGATCACTTAGGAAATGCGTTTCAAGGCTTAGATGCAACATTTAACTTTTCTTTCAATGCAAAGGGATCAGAGGAAATAGAGGAAGCATCATCTAATGATGAACTAAGTGACGACGGAATGGTTGGTAGTAATAAAGATGGAGCAGTACTTCCAAATACGGCAACTAATACATTTAATTTCCTATTAATAGGTTTTATTCTTTTTGCAATCAGTATGGCACTAATCACCATCAAACAAAGGAAAACTAAAACTTTAGATAGACAGCAAGTTTAACAAGAAAGAGAAAGTTTATAATGAAATGTTTGAATTTTTACAAAACTAGTTGCGAAATGACAAAACAAGACATCCAAAATTTGCTTATTTTCCAGTATAATAGTCTTATGAAATAATCATATTTTCTTAGAAAAAGGCATACCTATTGAAAAGTAGGGGCGCAAAGTCACAGGTCTAAAGCTTCATAGCAATGATGGCTGGATTTCCTGGAAACTAAATGGGGGACGAGAAAGTATGGAGAAAACGGTATATCATGTTGGGCTTGATTACGAGTGGATTAAATTGGTAAAAGAAGCGAAGACAATAGGATTAAGTGTAGAGGAAGTCCACCTATTTTTAACAGGTACAGAGAAAAGTGAATAAATTTTTAGGTTTTTTATGTGCTCTATATAGAACCACACACCATTTTGTGATATAATTCGCATTAAATAGAGAGGGTGTGTGGACTTGATCGGTGAAAAAATAAAACAATTACGACAAGATAAAAAGATGTCAATCTCTGAATTGGCAGAAAAAGCTGGTGTAGCAAAATCATATCTAAGTTCTATTGAACGAAATCTTCAAACCAATCCATCGATCCAGTTTATCGAAAAAATTAGTAAAGTACTAAATGTTTCCGTAAACGAACTGATTCGAGAAGATAAATTGATGGAAATTGAAGAACTAGATAATGAGTGGTTGAAAATTGTACAAGAAGCAATGAATTCAGGGGTAACAAAGGAACAGTTTAAAGAATATCTCGAATTCAATAAATGGCGTAGTAAACAAGATAACTAAGCATGATCTAGACCGTTAAGCTAAATGCTAGCGGTTTTTTTGTTTTTCTAATTTAATGTAACCTTTACCGATACATAAAGGGAGGGCACCGAACGAAAAAGGGCGATTATCTATTTACAGAAGATGTTTGCATAACCAGAAATAACTACTGTTATGAATCTAACAGAAAGCTAAGTATTAGTTTTACGAATGGTAATATGGACGTTAAATGCCCCGATGCTTTTAATGTAAATTGTATCCTAGGCTTCATTCCTAATGAATTAATCATTGTTAATTAATTGTTTTTTCTTTCATAATGCTTTAAATTATTCTTCTCTATTATCGGATTTATCAGCATTTGGGTTATGAGTTATGTTAATCTGTTCAAATGTTTGTGTGAATCGTTCTTGCTCTTTCTTCTCCTGCTCTTTATCTGCCATAATATTCAACTCCTTTTTAGTTTAATATATTCTAACTTCGATCAGTTTACAATCTTAGCAAACATCTTAATATGGAATGTATAATATTATAATATGTATTTCCTTCATTCTTGTCCACTTGCGCATGTTTAAAGATTGGATGGTTTTCTATTGTCATCTGCGTGGAATACACTGTTTTCTTTGTACTTTATTAAACCTGGAGTCTGTAGATAATTTATTGACTGTGTAAGCAGCGTCCAGCTCCAGCACAAGATCATTTCATAAATTTAGCTACTCTTTAAACATCATAGTTGATGTAACCTGCGACGTAACTTTAGGCTTATTTCTAAGAACGAGTGCTATTGTCGCCGTCTGGGATCGCTACGGGCGGATGCTTTCCGCGGGCACGGCTTCAGCCTCCGATGCGGAAAACCACCGCTTCGGTGTCTTCAGACACGTGCTGTTCCCGCAGGAGTCACCGCCCTCCGCTCACCCTGACTGGTAAGGGGTTCTATTAATACTAATACAATCCCACGACAGTAACAGAAATAACAGCGGAGGAAATACACGTAGACTCCTTGAAAATACAAACCGATTTTCTGCGTGCGATGTCTAGCTATGTAGCTTTCCTTATGTGGGAGCAGAGGCCTAGTTGAGACCCGCAGAGCGTTAGCTCGAGGAGGCTCATCAGCCTCCCACGGGTAGAAGACACTGCGCAGTGAAACGAAGCAGATGTCGCACTTGTACCCGGATGGGTGAAAGCGAAGTGTATTTCCGTAGCGGTAGGTTAACCGTCACATCAAGTTACGTCGCAGTTTACATCTATTGTGGCAAAAAAACTATCTTTGAGAAAACAGCCTTAAAAATTAAAATTTATTGTAACAATTAATGTGTTGTTTCGTTTCTATATATATAAAGGGAGGTGGAAGCTGTTTCTAAAAAGTACATATTTTCGAAGTTGTTTGAGCAGTATCAGCTTCCACTTTATCGATATTTGCTTCAAATGAGCAGGAATGAACAAATAGCAGAGGAGCTTTTACAGGAGACGTTTTACCGTGCGATGGTTTCATTGCAGGTCAAAGATATGATTCAGGCGAGAGCATGGCTTTTTAAGGTGGCTCGTAATCTATTTATTGACTGGACAAGGAAATCCAAATCGGAACAGCAGATGATCGAACAGATCCAAATAAAACATGAATCGATCAGTAACTTAGGTAATCCTGAACTACAATTCGAGAAAAAAACGCGGCAACAGGAGCTTGAAGCAGTAATGAAGCAACTTCCCGAACGAATGAGGACTATCATCTATTTGCGGGAAATTCAAGGGTTTACATATAAAGAATTAACTACTGCTATGAATCTAACAGAAAGCCAGGTAAAGGTAACACTGCACCGTGCTCGTGAGAAATTTCGATATTATGATCAACAGAAAAAAGGTGGTTATGAGTATGAAGAATGATGACGTTCTAACAGAGTGGGATGAAAAAAATGAAGAACAAGTGGATAAAAAAAGTGCGAAAAAGTTAGTTTGGCGTACACGGCTTTCCATTAGTTTGACTGTTTTACGAACGCTTTTTATTATCGGATTTCTTTATTTACTTTATATAATACCAGTAAGTGTTTATTACGATATGTCAGGTAAAGAAGCCGAATTTAATCGCCTGGTTTCAACGTTAGTAGAGACACATCACCCAGGTTTATTTGTGGAAAAGTTTGGGCTGGAAAATGAAGCGGAAATCAGTCCGCTTCTAACAGAGAGCACCAGTTTAACCCTATATCGTAATGTTGGGGATTGGGAAGTAGTGATTGGCGAAGTAACTGCAAACAAAAGACTGTTTGGTAAAGTAAATTATACATTCCATTTTGATGATAAATATTTATACGATAATAATTACACGTTTTCTTACGCAGTAGCACCTGATTTATTGGGGGAGAGCTTTATACATGATGAATCTGAACCAGACAGTTCGGTAAAGAGTCAACTCGAAAAGATAGAAGACGGATTTGTTGCTCAAGCACACTTTTCCACTAAAGAAAGCATGGATCCAGAAGAATTAAGAGAAATGCTTGCTGACTATGACGTTAAGATCTATCAAATGCCTGTTTTTGGAGGCGAAACTACTGCGGTTGATGTAGGTAAGGGAAAAGCTGGACAGTTCACGTTTGTTCCTTCACTAATGTTAAGCCCCTTTACAGAATATAATGATAAGAATGGACCAAGAGCATCGTATGAATCTTTAACATCGGAAAGTGCGCTAAATGACGCAGTTGATCAATTTTACAAAGACATAGATTGGTTAATTGAACACGGTAACTACAGTGGGCGTGATATCGACGAAAAACGGCTAGAGTACCTGAAAGGGGAAGGTATTCAAGTATATGGTGCAATGGTAACAGGACCAATCCGCGAAATTGAACGTCTTCAGGAAGAAGAATTGTTTCACCAGTTTTATATAGGCGGAATTGAAGTATGGAACTGGAATGAAAATAAACAGTAAAAATAATGATATTATTTATACGAAGAAAATATTATAATAGGTAAACAAGCCTATTATGAAAGTGGAGAAAATATGCGAAAATTTAACTATTGGCTTCTGCCATTAACGTGGATGGGGGTTATTTTCTACTCCTCTGGACAGCCCTATGAAGAACAGGATATTAAACCTATGTTAGCGGATGCAATCGACTTATCTTTTTTGGTTCCGCTTGTTGATTGGGTTTCTTTTTCTTATCATAAATCCGAGGTTAGTGTGAATGCGCTTGGCATTAATGGATTTATCGAGTTTTTTGTCCGAAAAGGTGCGCACGTTTTAGTCTTTTCCATTCTGATGTGTCTGTTTTTTATAGCGTTAAGAAAATCAACTGACGTCCAGTTTAACGTAAATATCATTATATCTTTTTTCTTAACAGTTGCATATGCTGGATTAGATGAATTTCACCAAGGCTTAACACCAAACAGAACACCTTATGTTGGTGATGTACTATTAGACAGCTTTGGTGCGGGGATTGCTGTATGCTTAATTGTTCTTTTATATTGGAAAAAATCCAGAGCAATGGACAAAAACTAAAATTAGCTATCGAATGATATGAAAAATGGCAAATTTACAAATAAGACAATATCGACACCATTTCACTAGAATGTGTGGTATGGTATGGGTAATTTGTATTATTATTTTAGAAAACTGGGCTTATCATCAAGCCTTAATGGTGAAAGCCTTAGTTGCACTTATGTAGATAAGAAAGTTTTTTACTTTCTTATCTACCAAAAAAGGCGGGTATGGAATGGTTGAACAAGAGATATATAAGAACATGTTAAAAAAGGTGATTGACGAAACAGAAAGTTTTAAAATTCAATCATCAGAAGAGTTAATTCAAGCGCTAATTAATGAGATAACAGACAGTTCTTCCAAAACTAGAAAGAATAGAAGTTTCCAAACAAAATCTATTGTAGAATAAGCAGTATACTAGGTAACTACATTTCAAGAAAAGGGAATGTAGTTTTTTATTGTTTAGCGTACTATAAAATTTTGAGCCATTGGATCCAGCTCCGATGTACAGGACAAGGAAGACTTCGACAGCGAAAAATTGCACGCAGAAAAAGTGTTTTTCTTTTTCAAGGATGTGGTGAACTTAGCTGTAAGGGCACTTGCGCTTTTGTTAAAAGATAAGAAAGTATATAATTTTACCCCTACAATGGTGTCTTTCACTGTGGTATTTTAAATGTAT
>NZ_JBHTKJ010000053.1:0-60736 GCF_042675965.1 Virgibacillus byunsanensis
AGAAAGCAAAAAGTGCTTAGCTTTAATTTCAGTTTATGCCTTAACTTGGAAGTATGAATAATTCAGGCTATTTTAAATACAAAAGACACCTTAATAAGGTGTCTTTTGTATTTAAAGAAATCTACTATATCGTTTTTCCAAGCGATCTTGAAAAAATGAAATAATTACACATGTTGGCCAATAGATCATTGCAACTAAAATGTATAATGTCATCGCATCGAACTCTCTGCCAACAGCTATTTGAGTTTTTTGAAAAAGCTCTGGTACTGTAATTACCGCTGCTAGAGAAGTTGCCTTTACGATATCCATGAAAACATTCGTTAGTGGTGGAATAGCAATACGTGTCGCTTGCGGTAAAATGATTTTGCGCAATGTTTTCCAATAACTCATATTAAGCGCTTTTCCTGATTCCCACTGACCATGATCAATACTGTTCAATGAAGATCTATTGATTTCAGCAATGTATGCTGCACTATTCAATCCAAACCCAAGTATTGCAGCCGTCAATGCTGTAAATTCAATACCTATTTCCGGTAGTCCAAAATATAATAGAAACAAAAACACGAGCATTGGTGTCCCTCGCATGAATGATATGTACATCCTCGCTGGCCATCTTAGTGTTAACTTTTCTGATCTACGTGCTAATGCTAAGAACAAACCTAATAAAAGACCAATCGCCATGCCTGCTAAGGAAACTACAAGGGTCATTGGAAGTCCACCTAAAATAAAAGGTAAACTTTCCAATGCTAACTCTATATCAAATACGCCACCGAAATCAAACCCATTGAATATACTCATCATATAACCTAAAGTTCTAAGCCTTCTATTTCTTGAATATCACCCTCTGGCTTTTGTGAAGCATCTTCTTTATAGAACTGTTCGGCTAGTTTTGTCAATGTACCATCTTCACGCATATCACTTAGTACGTTATTGACTTCATCTGTCAGTTTATCAGCATCTTTTGGCAAAACTGCAGCCTGTTCTGTAGGATGAAATTTCAAATCTGGATGTAAGTGAATATCGAAATCAGGAAATGCACCAACGCCAAATTTTGATAAATAGTAGTCATTTACAATTACATCTGATCTACCGTTATGAACATCACGCAAATATGATTCGTTTGGAGCATTTCCATACGTTTTTATTTCTGCACCAAAGTATTCAGCAATTTGGCTATAAATAGTTGTTGCTCCACCGCCTGCTATTTTACCTTCTAGATCTTCCAATGATTCAATACCAGAATTATCCTCTTCACGGACTACCATTGTAGAATAAGAATATTTATAAGGATTACTAAAGTTAAATTTTTCTTTACGTTTATCAGTAGCTTCAATGTCATTTGCAGCCATGTCAATTCTGCCGCTATTGACAGCTGGAAGCATACTATCTATTCCCATTATTTCAAACGAGATATCTAAATCAAGTCGGTTTGCTATTTCTTTCATTACTTCAACATCGTAACCAGTTAATTGGTCTTCACTTTCTTCGTCTCCATCATAATAAGAAGCAGCAATTAATGTTCCAGATGTTCCAACTACCATTTCACCTGCTTCTTGAATTTCGTTCCATGTCTCATCGGTTGTCGAACTACTTTCTCCGTTTGAGTCGTTTTCTTCACTAGTGTTATCTTCGTCACTTGAACTGCCACATGCACTTAAAATAAATAGTGATACCATTATTAAAAGAAACCCTATGTAAAACTTTTTCATAAAAACACTCCTTTATTCTTGTTATTATTAATTTCCCATTCAAATTATAACAGTCAAACGTATGCTTTTCAATTAAATGATTTACTGTACTACTCTTAAATTAAAACTGTATTAGTCACTATGAGACTGATATTCCTGTTTAAATAGTCTTGACTTTATATGGCAAAGTGATAATATAATAATATATACTAAATTATAATGATTATAAACAAAACTATCATTACCATTACAATCGTAATAATACAAATTAGTTTTTAGTCTGTAATGATTATTATTATCAATTAGGATGGAGGTATTGAAAATGACGACAGACACAAAGACTATAAAAACAGTAAATCCTAACCGTTTTAAAAATCCGATGACAACAAATTTCATGGTTCGATTACGTGAACATATAGAACTAATAGCAGCACTTTCTAGCGGCCTTATAATTCTTCTTACCTGGCTGTTTGCTGTTTACATTTCTAATCCGCTATGGATAATTCTCCATCTAATTGCGTTTGCGATTGGAGGATATGCAAAGGCGAAAGAAGGTATTCAAGAAACAATTGCTCATAAAGAACTTAATGTAGAGATGCTGATGGTTTTCGCTGCTATAGGTTCAGCATCGATCGGGTACTGGACAGAAGGTGCGATTCTAATCTTCATTTTCGCCTTATCAGGGGCACTGGAAACATATACGTTAAACAAGAGTAATAAAGAGATCTCCTCTTTGATGAACTTGCAACCTGAAGAAGCCTTATTAATCCAGGATGATCAGGAGCGAATAGTTCCTGTCTCCACGTTAACGATTGACGATATTGTACTGGTAAGAGCAGGTGAAAGAATACCTGCTGACGGAATAATTACCAAAGGCGCAACCTCCATTGATGAAAGTGCAATTACCGGTGAATCCATACCAGTAAATAAAGATAATGACCATGATGTGTTTGCTGGTACCGTTGCACTTGATGGATCTATTTCTGTAAAAGTTACCAAAAAAGCTGATGAAACCTTATTTCAAAAAATCATTCAAATGGTACAGACAGCACAGGATGAGAAATCGCCTTCTCAGTTATTTATAGAGCGTTTTGAAGGCACATATGTAAAAGTGGTATTAGTAACGGTTGCCATTATGATGTTTTTACCGTACTTTTTATTTGGCTGGTCATTTTCAGAAAGTATCTATCGCGCCATGATTCTTTTAGTTGTTGCTTCTCCATGTGCACTTGTAGCCTCCATTATGCCTGCAACACTGTCCGCCATCTCACAAAGCGCAAAAAACGGTGTGCTTTTCAAAGGTGGTATTCATGTTGAAAACTTGAGCCATTTAAAAGCCATAGCTTTTGATAAAACCGGCACCTTAACAAATGGGAAGCCTGTTATAACGGACTCATACTTTGACTCTAATATTGAAATAGATAATGTCTTAGCAATTGTTGGTTCGATTGAAAAAGAATCCACACACCCACTAGCACAAGCTTTAACAGAATACAGTTTTAAAGATTTGGAAAACTTTAGAAATACAGTCGAAGTAAAGGATATGAAAACAATCGTAGGAAACGGCGTGTCAGCATATATTAACGATGAAAAATGGGAAGTTGGAAAAGCTGCATTAGTTGGTGAGAAAAATGCTTTCGAATTTCATAATGGTATTGCTAACCAACTTGCTGAAGAAGGAAAAACGATTGTTTTTGCCAAACATAAAGATAAAATAGTTGCTTTATTCGCCCTGAAAGACACGATAAGAAATGATACACAAAAAGCAATAAAAACGTTAAAAAAACAAGGTATCCATACTGTTATGTTAACTGGTGATAATGAAAAAACTGCTCATGCTATAGCAAAGGAAGCTGGAGTTGACCATTACATCGCTGAATGTTTACCTGAAGAAAAAGTAAATTACGTAAAAGACCTTCGAAAGAAATATAAAAATGTGGCAATGGTTGGCGATGGCATCAACGACGCACCAGCTTTAGCAAGCGCAAATGTTGGAATTGCAATGGGAGAGGGAACTGACGTTGCTTTGGAAACAGCCGACGTTGTTTTAATGAAGAGCGATTTACCAAAGATCACAAATGCTATTCATCTTTCCAGCCGTATGAACAAAATAGTGAAGCAAAATATATTCTTTTCTCTTAGTGTTATTTTAGTATTAATTGCAACGAACTTTTTCCAAATTATTGACCTTCCACTTGGAGTCATAGGTCACGAAGGCAGTACCATATTAGTAATATTAAACGGTTTAAGATTATTAAAATAGCTGTCACATCATGTGACAGCTATCCATCTTTTCGAATGATTGAATTGATTACGCCACCTGCAATAATAATAACCCCAGATATATAAAACCAAATCATAAGTATAATAACTGCACCTAAACTACCATAAATTGCTGAGTAATTACCAATAGAGGTTACATAGTAAGAAAAAGCCAGGGAAATTAATTGCCAGCTAACTGTAGCGAAAACTGCTCCCCATATTGCATTTTTTAATTTAATATTTTTATTTGGAGCTAATTTATATAGAGCCAAGAAAACAATAAAAAATACTACAGAAGATATTACCCAACGAAGTGTATCCCAAATTGCGATAAAGTCATCCGACAATCCAATAAAGGAGAAAACATAAATCCCAATCATCTTACCAAAAATAGGTAACAAAAACGCTATGATTATAACAATTCCCATTGCTACTGTTAATACAATGGCTATTAATCGCGCGACAATAAAAGAACGATTTTCTTTCACATCATATGCTTTATTAAAAGCACGCATAATCGCATTAATTCCATTAGATGCTGCCCATAAGCTTCCGATAAGGCCAATTGATAGTAATCCACCATTGTGTTCATTTACCAATTGTGTCACGTTTTGATCAATTAGCACCATGATTTCATTAGGAGCATAAGCCCCTATTCGTTCCATCACATTTTGCTGATCAATTGGTAAATAACCGATTAGTGTAAGTAAAAAAAGTAAGAATGGAAATAGAGAAAGCAAGAAAAAATAAGCTAGCTGTGCTGCTAAACCAAAGATTTCATCTTCCATCATTCTTTGGTACAATTCTTTTAAAAATTGCATGATCTTCCTCACTTCTAATTCCCCCTACTTTTACATTGCTACTCTGTTTTATCTATCTTTATGGTTTCTTTTTTTGAAATTTTATCTAGTGTGTTTTCGACTTGCTCCAGTGCATTTATCGCATTTTCAGCACCACTCGTAAAGCTTTCATTAAATCGGTCGAATGCTACTCTAACACTGTGAATGGTTTCTGATGGATGTTTGACATAATAATTTGTTCTGTTTCTAGCTAAACTCATTTTATTCTTCGTGTAGTATCTTGTTTCACGATTAAATAATGCTGTTAATCCCCCAATAATGGCACCTAAAAAAACACCTAACAATAAATTTCGTTTACCCATTTTAAACCTCTCCTTTATCTTATATGTTATGAGTTTCCCTAATAGAATTCAGTAAGTTAAGACAACCTTTAGAAACAAGTTTATACGTATAATCAAAATCACCAGTAAAATATGGATCAGGCACATTCACTTCTTCTGGGTTATCAACAAAATCCATCAACCGGGCAACTATAATACCATTTTCCTTATCCTTCAAATCTTGCAGGTCCTTTATATTCTGCTCATCCATCGCAATTATATAATCGAAATTGTCCCAGTCTTTACGATGAACCTGGCGTGCCTTCATATCTCTGTAGGTGATTTTTTGCTGGTCTAATATATCTCTTGTACCCTTATGTGGCAACTCTCCTGCATGCCAGTTTCCAATTCCAGCTGAATCAATGTTAATTTGTTGGGCTAATCCTTCTTTTTCAACAAGACTGCGAAAAACCGCTTCAGCCATGGGTGATCTACAGATATTTCCTAAACAAATAAATAAGACATGAATCATTTCTACACCTACCATCCTATTATGTATCCTAAAAAAAGTATAATATGGCGGTTTAATAATTTCCACTATCCCCTATTATATCCAATTATATCTATTTACATTTCCCTAAAACAGGACTTATAAACGCTTTCGAATTTTATCGGAATATGTTAGATGTATTTGAAAAAAAAACTATAGAAGGTCTACTAGGTCTCTCAGGTGTTGTTGTGTACGAAACGAAGAAGTTCCTGCGTGTTGTTAAGGAAGAACGGGAACAGGAAAAAGCTTCATAAAATAAGAAATCAAAAGGCTGTCATACAAAGTGTGTAACTTGTATGACAGCCTCTTTATTTTATATGGGACCTATTAAGCAATCGGCGCAATACAAAATTCATCATTATTTTTTGCTGCATTCACATAACGATCAACATTGTACGCTTTAAGTCTTTCCGCTTCGATCGATTGCAAAAACTGGTATACCTCATGTGGTTCTTGTTTATGTGGTGTAACCCATTCATCCTGTCTATCCTTTGGTAGGATGATCGGCATTCGGTGGTGAATTTCTTGCATAAAATCATTCGCCTCTTTTGTTAAAATAGTACATGTAAAGAGTTCCTTGTCTTCTTGTTGCCACTTGTCCCACAATCCTGCAAAAGCAAATACGTTGCGCTCAGGTATTTGTATACGTTTCGGTTGCTTTTTCTCTTCTGTCTGTTGCCACTCATAAAAACTGTCAGCTACGATTAAGCACCGTTTACGGCTCATCAATTTTTTAAAACTAGGTTTTTCATGTGCTGTTTCACTACGTGCATTTATCATTTTGTAGCCTATCTTTTCATCTTTAGCCCAAGATGGTACAAGGCCCCAACGTAAGTATCCTGCTCGTTTTTCATTTCCATCATGAATAATTGCCAACACATTTTGCCCAGGAGCAATATTATAACTAGGCTGATAGGAATCAATTGAATGTGATAAATCGAATTCGTTTAATATTTCCAATTCATCTGCGAGCAACGTATATCGGCCACACATAAATTTCCCCCCCTAAATTTAGAAAACTTAGCTTATCACCTGGTGAAAGCCTTAGTTGCACTTATTTAGATTAAGAAAGCTTTATACTTTCCTATCTACTAAAAAATACTTAGATCCCATTGATTCGCGATATGTCGTAATAAACGAATTCCTGCTATGCTATTACCTTTATCGTCTAACGAGGGGCCATAAACACCAATTCCACAACCACTTAGAAAAGGCAACTCTTCATCACGAACTCTTGGTGGAACTGCTGCGATTATTCCTCCAGAAACACCACTTTTAGCAGGAATACCAACATATGTTGCAAACTTACCTGATGCGTCATACATACCACATGTTAGCATTAGAGCCTTGGTAATTCGCGCTATTTGTCTGGGTATAATTTCTTCACCTGTTTCTGGGTCTCTTCCATCATTTGCTAAAATCATTCCGATTCTGGCCAAATCATCTATAGAAACATCGATGGAGCATTGTTTGAAATAGGTTTCTAACGTAACACTCATGTCTGATTCCAGGAATCCAGTTTCTAATAAATAATAGCCAATTGCTCTATTTCGCATCGATGAATCTCTTTCCGACTCATACACATCAACGTCTAATTCCGGTCTGTGACCCAACATGTCCTCAAGCAATTCAAACATTGGCTCTAATTTTTCATCGGATGTTCTACCTTCGAGTATGGACGTAACTGTAATGGCTCCAGCATTTATTAACGGATTAAACGGTTTTTTAAGCTGTTTCATTTCTAAATGCATAATCGAATTAAATGCTTCTCCAGCAGGCTCTACATCTACTCGATCTAACATATAGGCAACACCACGTTCCATACATGCAACAACAAAACTGATCACCTTCGAAATACTCTGTAACGTAAAGGTTGTATTTACATCGCCAGATCTTAATGTCATCCCATTTTTTCCTATTACCGTAATCCCGAGTGCGTCTGGGTCTGCTTTTAGAAGTTCTGGGATATACGAAGCAACTTCCCCGTCGCTAGTATGTTTTCGGTAAAAAGATACCCAGTCATCCGTATAGCTTTGTAGCCAATCACGGGTTTGTTCCGTATTCCAGTTTGCAACACCTTGGACCATTCCATCACCTCACTATTGATGTCTGTTAGTTATCATTAAAGTTATTCGAATTTTTGTATTATTCATTTTTCATGCTACAATAATATAAAGTAAAGTGACTAAAGACCTATGTAACATCTCACTTTCTTCCTATTGTAGACGTATTATTTTCAAATATAAAGTAAAGGGCGATACGAACCTAATTCCACTCATCTGAAACTGTTAAACAATTCTACTGAAAACGGAATAGTTTTATGAAGTGCAACGATCATGTATGTCATCGTTAGTATGTATCTATCTTGGCCTTTTTAGTAATTATTAAAATTGTAAATTTCATGAGGTATAAGGTGTAATAGTTCATTGATCGTAGCCACCTAATTAGGGAGGGTGCCGTCTGGATGTACGCCAGCACCTTTTAACAGTGCAGTGAAGTCCACTGGCTTCATTAACATTTCCCAGATATCCCATTGCACCAAACATCTCAGAGATTTCCCCGGTATAGAAACCTTTTTGCATATCACAAATGAACTATTCACATCCAAAAAAACTAATCTATAGGAGGTGATTACTTGAATCGATGGATGCACCTTGCTGGATATGCGTTATTGATATTTAGTTCACAAATATTGTGGGTAACTTTTTCACCAATTACAACAGACGTCGCCAAAGATATGAATAGTAGTGTAGGAGGAATTGGAACACTAACCGCCCTATTTCCAATTGTTTATATTGTCATTGCATTACCGGCAGGAAGATGGCTTGACTCTCATTTCAGAATGGCATTAACATTTGGGGCTCTGACAGTTGGCTTAGGAGCAGCTGCTAGACTCATTTTCCCTTTCGATTACACATGGCAGTTAGTTATTCAAATTATATTAGCAGTCGGACAGCCATTTGTCATAAACTCTATATCCGTATACGCAAGTCGCTATTTCCCTGAAAAAAATCGTTCTCTGGCTATTTCCATCTCCAGTGTTTCGATATTTCTAGGTGTTATTTTCGCAATGGTACTTAGTCCATTACTATATGCAAATGGCGGATTGATGAACGTGTTAATCGTATTTACCATCCCTTCTGTTATAGGCATGTTATGGGTTACGTACACATTAGTATCCGTCCCATTTTCTTCTAAGGTTATTATTGGCAATGTTTCAACAAGCCTCTCATTGCTAATACGTGATAAATTTCTATGGGTACTTAGTGGTTTATTGGCGATAGGATTGGGTGTTTTTAATACGTTAAGTACGTGGTTAGAGCCAATTTTCCTGCAATATGGAATAACTGGAACCCTTAGCGGTCCTTTACTTGCATTAATGCTCGTTTCAGGGATTATCGGTTCCATGATCTTACCAACCTGGGCAATCAAAAAAGATTTGCGCCGATTCGTAGGTATTATCACATTTACAATCGCAGCTACAGCCTTTTTTGCGATTGCAATGTGGCAATCCATATTATGGATTGCATTCTGGTTTGTTTTTGTCGGCTTTTTTCTGCTACCTGGATTTCCAATTATTGTAGATTGGACCGAAAAGCATTTTCCTAAAAGTCAGCAAGGTACAGCTGTAGGCTTTGTGATGCTTGCAAGTCATGCTGGCGGAATTATATTAATTTATTTAGTTAAAGCATTCCTAACACCGCCATATTTAGCACTTGGTATTTTTGCTTTTGTTAATATATTGGGGATTTTACTTGCTTTTCAATTGCCAAAACCTAATAAACAAACGAGTTTAAGCATGGGAGTACCTAATCACAAGAAAATGTGATTAGGTACTCTTTTTTACCTTTAATCATCCAAAGTTTTCTCCATCAATATAGAAATTTCCTGAAATCCTAATTTATGGTAAAGCTCTTTAACATGGTTTCCGGAGAACACATATAATTGCACTTTATTATACCCATTTTCTATAAAATGATTTAGCGCTTCTATACATAATTTTTTCGCGATCCCTTGCTTTCGAAATGGTGGCAAAACATAAACTTCTGGAATAATACCGATCGTTTCATCTGTGTACATGTCATATGTTTTACCAACACCAATCCACCCCTTTATCTTACTTCCCTCCAAATAAACTAGGTAATGTCCTCCCTCCGATAAAAACGGAGAAACTAATTGAAGTGCGTTATCTAGGCTGGGTTCCATATGTCCCATTGTTGATTCCTTAAATACTTCTTGAGCATATTTTAATATTTCATTTGTCTCATTAATTGTAGCCTCGCGAATTTTCACTATATTCCATCTCCTTAACGTATGGTCAATAATCCATAATCATTATATGTACGGAGGGAAATGTAAGGAATGTATTCTTACTAAAAAATCATTCCAATGATATGAAAGAAGACAGTAACAAATTACCCAAATTTGGGAGAATATCCATATCACTATGCGTTTGCCTTACATATATTAATTACAAATGAGGAGGTGTTGCATTAATGGGTGATACTGTAGGATATGGTGGAGGATTCGCCTTGATTGTAGTTTTGTTTATTCTTTTAATTATCGTCGGTTCGGCTTACGCTGGATACGGATATTAATTAATCTAAAAATAATGGAGGGGATTATATGAATTATGGACCTGGATATGGAGGACACGGTTATGGCGCTCCTGTTGCCGGTGCTAGAGGCGGCGGTTTTACGTTAATTGTCGTATTGTTTATCCTACTCATCATTGTAGGTGCAGCTTGTTTCTAAAAATATAGATATTTAAATAACTTGAGACTATCGATTTAGATCGATAGTTTTCTTTTTTGTAAAATAGAATGCGTTGTTTGATCGATATTCCTTTCTGTTGATCGAAAATGAACTCTTCTTGATCGATTTCAGACGTTGCTTGATCGATTATTTGGTCTGTTGATCGATAATCTGCTCTCTTGATCGATTCCTAATCCTGTTGATCGAAAATGGACTCCTCTTGATCGATTTCGGGCGTTGCTTGATCGATTAGTTGGTCTGTTGATCGACTTTCTGCTCTCTTGATCGATTCCTAATCCTGTTGATCGACTTTCTGCGCTCTTGATCGATTCCTAATCCTGTTGATCGACTTTCTGCGCTCTTGATCGATTCCTAATCCTGTTGATCGACTTTCCGTTCTGTTGATCGAAAATGGACTCTTCTTGATCGATTTCGGGCGTTGCTTGATCGATTATTTGGTCTGTTGATCGATAATCTGCTCTCTTGATCGATTTCTAATCCTGTTGATCGACTTTCTGCGCTCTTGATCGATTTCTAATCCTGCTGATCGACTTTCTGCACTCTTGATCGATTCCAATCTTGTTAATCGATTTTTCGTTTTGTTGTTCATCACATACGATAAGAACCCCTAAAAATAAAAGAGCCTGTCCCAAAAGGTATTCTATAATAAACGAATTCCAAAAATTATCCCGTATCACTATAAAAGTGGTACGGGATTGCTTGATTACTAATAAAAGTGGGGATTGAAATTTTGAATAAGCACTTTTGAGACGGCCTCCTCAGGCTATGGCTTATTTTCCAATAAACTGTTGTGTCCAGTGGTTACCTTTTTCTACGAATCCTACCCCGATATGGGAGAAGTTTTCATGAAGAATGTTAGCACGATGTCCTTCGCTGTTCATCCATGCATTTACTACTTCTTCAGGTGAGCGTTGCCCTTTTGCAATGTTCTCGCCTGCTGTTCGGTAGCTTACACCGAATTCATTCATCATATCAAATGGTGAGCCATAATTTGGACTGTTGTGTGCAAAATAGTTATTTTCTGCCATGTCACGTGATTTTTCACGTGCTACTTTACTTAATTCGGTATCGACTTTAAGTGGGCTAAGTCCTTGTTCTGCACGTTCAGCGTTTGTTAAATCTACTACTTCTTGTTCAAATTGGCTAAGTTCAGATGATTGATTTTGATCTTGGTTTTGCTGTTCTTTTTCAGCTTCTGGCTGTGTTGGAGCTTCTACTTTTTCTTTTTTAGGTGCTGGTTCATTTGTTTCTGGTTCACTAGAATTTGCTGGTTCTTTTGGCTCCTCAACTTCTTTTTCTGGTTGCTCTTGTTTAGGTTCTTTCTCTTTCGGTTGCTTTTCTTTTGGTTCTTGATTAAATTGGTTATTCCAATTCCACTCTATCTTTTTCCATTTACCTCGGAGATCTTTAAAGTAGTCATTTAATAGATTATTTATTGAAATTTGAACAGTATTTGGTTGTCCATTAAATTGATCCGTATTTTCAGAAGCGTCTACAGTTGTTTGGAAATTCCCACCAAACATGAATGCAACTGTTAGTACGGCTATTATACTGGTGTTTTTAATCATAGTGTCTCTCCTTTTTCTGTTTTATTTTACAATTTCATCATAGCATAGGTATTTTGTAATATTAGTGGATGGAATTTCCAATAGATTAATAGATTATCAATTTCCAAGTTTCCATGTAATGAAATAGGGTATACCTATTATTTAGTAGGATATATTTTAATCAATTGGAAATAATTACAATTAAAATGATGTTGACAATCTCTCGTAAACTCACTATTTATTACATAAAATACTATTTTGTAATAAGATTGTTACTTGATTTTCCTATGCTGAATGCGCTATATTTTTCTAGTATAGGGGTTATTGTGATGCGAAAAATCCAATTAATGTAAGTTGTTTCGCTACCCCCAGAAACTATGATAAAGTATAGAAATGCTATAAAGATAATAATACTTTAGGATTACCCTAATTGTTCTTATATTTTATAAAAGAAAAAGTCATCATTGGAGGAGCTTATATGTTATCTAATGCAGAAATTGGAATTGATTTAGGTACGGCTAATATACTTATTTACTCGAGATCAAAAGGTATTGTTTTAAATGAGCCGTCTGTAGTAGCAATAGATATGAACACAAAAAGGGTAGTAGCTGTTGGAGCTGAAGCTAAAGAGATGGTTGGTAAGACTCCACAGAATATCGTTCCCATTCGCCCATTGAAAGACGGAGTGATTGCGGATTATGATGTTACTGCTCAGATGTTAAAGGAATTTTTGAAAAAAGTAAGTAAAAAAATGGGTCTATCCATGCGTAAACCAACTGTTGTTGTATGTACACCTTCTGGTAGTACAACTGTCGAGCGACGTGCAATTCATAATGCAGTTACAAGCTATGGAGCAAAACATGTTCATCTTATTGAAGAACCTGTTGCTGCTGCAATTGGTGCTGATTTACCAGTGGATGAGCCTGTTGCAAATGTTATTGTAGATATCGGTGGAGGTACTTCAGAAGTTGGCATCATATCTTTTGGTGGTGTTGTAACCTGTAATTCAGTACGTGCTGGTGGTGACAAGATGGATGAGGAAATCATTCATCATATCCGCAAACACTACAATATTTTAATTGGCGAACGAACAGCGGAAAATATTAAAATAGAAATTGGTTATGCTCACCCAAACCATAAGGAAGAGACAATGGAAGTACGTGGCCGAGATATGGTTACCGGTTTACCAAAAACGATTACAGTAACCTCAACTGAAATTCACACTGCACTAAGAGAATTACTTCAACAAATATTTGCAACGATTCAATCTACATTGGAAACTTGTCCACCAGAATTAAGTGGTGACATTGTAGATCATGGTATTGTATTGACTGGTGGTGGGGCATTATTAAAAGGTATAAAAGAATGGCTATCACATGAACTTATTGTTCCCGTTCATATTGCACCAAACCCACTAGAATCCGTTGCAATTGGAACAGGAAAGGCGCTCAAAATGATCAACAAGCTTCAAAAAGCGGCAAGATAATTTCAATTAGATCATGTATCTTTATAATAAGGTACATGATCTTTTTTAGTAGATAAAAAAGTATAAAACTTTCTTATCTACATAAGTGCAACTAAGGCTTTCACTCCAGAGCATAAGGGAATCTAAGAAAGCAAAGTACGCTTACTAAGAATCCCTTTTACGATAAGCCAAGTTTTCTAAAATTTTTGCAGGATTTTCATCTTTACTATGGAATTTATGAGAGAAGGATTAGTGAGGTGAAGGGATGTATACAGTTATTTATTTATACCAGGTAAAAAGGGATCAGGAACAACTATTTCTAGAGATAAATGAAAAGGTAAGTGAGATTTATTTAGCTAATGGGGCATTAGAAGACAGGGTTTACCGTGCAGATAATCTACAAGTTAAACATGGTGGTTTAGGATTACTTGATTTGATTAGTATAGAGAATCACGAAACCATTTTTTTCGGCCAATCTGTATTTCGAAACAAATCACACTATGAAGAGGTTATGACCTTAGTCAACAATGACAATCAAATTAAACAGTTGTCAAATGACATTTCAGCATGCATCGATTTATCTACCGTAGTAAGTTCATCCTTTTCAACAGCCAATTCCTAAGAAAATTTTCATTTAATGTTTACAAACTTTTCAGAATACAATAGAATGATATATAATGAATCATGTAGAAACGTTTCAACGTTCGCCACACATGATCTTTGTTTCATTAAAAACTAAAACAACTGCCCAATCTGTTTACAGTTCCATTCCAGTTCTGTTCCAACAGGTAAAAAGCCAGTTCAATCTGTGTTACAGCGAAGTACTGTAATCATTTTGAAGTGGCTTATTTTAATTTGATTCTAGAAAGGAGTGTTGACGTGTCTGGAGCTCTTGAAAATATCCGGGTTCTTGACTTATCACGTGTACTTGCAGGTCCATATTGTACGATGATCATGGGTGACCTTGGTGCAGAAGTCATTAAAGTGGAAGCACCTGGCGGAAGTGATGAAACGCGGAAGTGGGGACCTCCATTTCAAAATGGTGTGAGTGCCTATTACTTAAGTGCGAATCGTAATAAAAAAAGTATTACCGTCGATCTAAAATCGGAAGAAGGAATAGAGGTGATCAAAAAGCTTGTCCGCAAAAGTGATGTGATCATTAATAACTTTAAATCAGGTACGATGAAACGGTTTGGCCTGGATTACGACACACTTGCAGCGATAAATCCGGAACTTGTCTACTGTTCCATCACCGGATTTGGTGAAACAGGACCCTATAAAGACATGCCAGGCTATGATTTTATCATCCAAGCGATGAGTGGTTTAATGAGCATTACTGGTGACGAAAAATCAGGACCACAAAAAGTTGGTGTTGCTATTACCGACATTTTGACAGGAATGTATGCATGCATTGGTATTCAAAGCGCATTACTTGAGCGTGTTCGTTCAGGAAAAGGCCAGAAACTTGATATCTCACTATATGATTCAGCTGTCAGTGCACTCATAAATATTGGCAGTAATTACTTAATGGCTGGAAAAGTTCCAACTGCACTGGGAAATGAGCACGCTAATATCGTCCCCTACCAAACATTTCAAACATTGGATGGCGAAATGGTAATTGCCGTTGGGAATGATCATCAGTTTAAAGCGTTGTGTCGCGTTTTGGAAAAGGACCATTATGCGGTTGACGAACGATTTCAGACGAATCCTGACCGTGTAGAACATCGAAAAGAATTAGTCCCTTTATTAAAAGAAGTTTTTCTAACCAAACCAACTGCATATTGGCATGAGTTATGCTATCAAAATAATATTCCCTGTGGGCCTATCCATCGTATTGATGAAGTAGCAAACGACCCGCAACTACATGCAAGAAACATGTTTATTGATACTGAGCATCCAACAGCAGGTTTAATAAAAATGATTGGTAGTCCGCTAAAACTATCACGAACACCCGTTGTATTAAACAGTCACCCGCCTGATGCTGGGGAACATAATAATGATATCCTCACACAATTAGGAATCACCAAAACAAATAACTAATTTAGGAGCTGATGAGATGAACTTTGATTTTTCAAAAGAACAAGAGATGTTACGCAGTACTGTTAGAAGTTTTGTAGATAGAGAGATTATGCCACATATTGCTGAATGGGATCGTGCAGGAAAATTCGATCCGTCCATTATGTCAAAGCTTGCAAAACTTGGATTAATGGGGGTATGTATCCCTGAAGAATATGGTGGCAGCGGGATGGACTATAATTCTTTAGCCATCGTTTGTGAAGAATTAGAACGGGGAGACACTGCGTTTCGTACCGCTGTATCTGTTCATACCGGTTTAAACAGCATGACATTGCTCCAGTGGGGTACAGAAGAACAGAAACAGAAATATTTAACCCCTCAGGCAACAGGTGAAAAGGTAGGAGCATTCGGATTAACAGAGCCCGCTGCAGGTTCTGATGTATCTGCATTACAATCAAACGCAGTTAAAGATGGAGATTATTATATACTTAATGGTCAAAAAACCTGGATTTCCTTATGTGATTCGGCTGATCACTTTTTAGTGTTTGCTTATACAACTGACAGATCAAAAAAACATAAAGGTATATCAGCATTTATTGTAGAACGTACATGGGAAGGCTTTTCATCAAAAGCTACCAAAGGAAAATTAGGAATTCGTGCTGGTAACACAGGTGAGATATTTTTTGAAGATGTAAAAGTGCCAAAAGAAAACCTCTTAGGCGAAGAAGGTGAAGGCTTTAAAATTGCGATGGCTGCATTGGATAATGGCCGTTTCACTGTTGCAGCAGGCGCAGTCGGTCAAATTATGGCATGTTTAGAAGCTAGTGTCAGCTACTGTCACGAACGCGAGACGTTTGGAAAAGAAATAGGAAAACACCAACTTGTCCAGCAAATGATCGCAAATATGGAAGCTGGCTTACAAATGAGCCGTTTACTCGTGTACCGTGCTGGGGAATTGAAAAATAAAGGCAAGCGAAATACGAGAGAAACCTCGTTAGCCAAGTGGCAGGCATGTGATTTTGCTAATAAAGCAGCTGATGATGCTGTTCAAGTTCATGGTGCCTATGGGTATTCGGATGAATATCCAGTAGAGCGCTATTTACGTAATTCCAAAGCGCCTGTTATTTATGAAGGAACACGTGAAATTCATACCGTGATGCAGGCTGAATATGTATTAGGTTACAGAAAAGATAAGCAGCTAAATAAGATGCTGCCTGCTTGGGGGGAAAACTAACCATAATGAACTGGTATTCTATTATTTATTTAACTGGGGCGTTATAATGATTAAAAGAGGAGGGCTAAATTATGTTTGATAAGTATACGAAAAGTATTTTTATTAATGGCGAATGGTTAGCGATCGATCCAAACCAAACAGAAACTGTTTATAACCCTGCTACACTTGACGCTATCACGGATGTTGCTTATGGTGGCCGAGAGGAAACAGAAAAAGCTATTCAAGCTGCTTCACAGGCTTTTATAACATGGGGCGAGATGACAGGACGTGAGCGTTCACACATATTATATAAAGCTCATCAACTGATGTTAGAGGACGCCGATCGACTAGGTGAAATTTTAACAACCGAGCAAGGAAAACCGCTTAAAGAAGCAATAGGTGAAGTAAAAGGAGCAGCAAACTTTTTATTATGGTACGCCGAAGAAGCTAGCAGAGCCTATGGGGAATGGATCCCTTCATCCATCAAATCAAAAAGGATGCTTGTTATTCCACAGCCTGTAGGTGTTGTAGGTGCAATTACACCTTGGAACTTCCCGGCATCCATGATCACCAGGAAAATCGGTCCTGCATTGGCAGCAGGATGTACAATCGTGTTAAAACCAGCACCAGAAACACCACTTTCAGCAATTGAAATTGTAAAGATATTTGAGCGTGCTGGGATGCCTAAGGGTGTTGTTAATTTGGTAACTGGTGATGCTCCGGCAATTGGTAATGCCATGTTAACAAATAAATCTGTACGGTTAATAACGTTTACAGGGTCAACTGAGGTTGGAAAACATTTAATGCGTGAAAGTGCAGACCACGTGAAAAAGGTATCACTTGAACTTGGTGGTCATGCTCCTATCATTGTGTTTGATGATGCTGACTTGGATAAAGCAGCAACGATGGCACTCGGAAGTAAATTTAGAAATAACGGCCAAACCTGTATTTGTGCGAATAGACTTTATGTTCATGAATCGGTAGCTGAGGAATTTACTGCTAAACTAAAAGAAAAAGTAGAACAGCTTAAAATCGGCTATGGTTTGGATGAAGGTATTGACCTTGGTCCACTCATTAACCAACAAGCGTCTGACAAAGTCCATGCTCATTTAGAGGATGCTCTTACGAAGGGTGCGAAAATCATTTCTGGCGGAAACAAATGGGATGGAGAACTGAATGGCCATTTTTATAATCCTACTGTACTTTCAAATATCACCGACGATATGGTCGTCATGAATGAAGAAACATTTGGGCCGCTTATACCTATTCAAACCTTCACCGATGATGAGACAGTAATTAAGAAAGCGAATAACACAGATTACGGTTTAGCCTCATATATTTTTACAGAAACTACAAGTCGCGCAATTCGGGTATCTGAAAAACTGGAATATGGTATTGTTGGTGTGAATGATGTTTTTCCAGCTGTAGCTGAAGCTCCTTTTGGTGGCATTAAACAATCAGGTGTCGGTAAAGAAGGCGGGCATCACGGAATGGATGAATTTTTAGAAATGAAGTTTGTTTCTATGGGAATTTAGGAAAAGGCTGTATTTGGAGATGGCTTAAACAGTTAATAAATTAACCACAGGCTTCAAATTTTATAATACGATATCCAATAAAGCAATCCCCACCTCTTTTTGGGTGGGGATTGCTACTTGTTGATCGTTGTGTTATCCATATATAACTCATATTGTTTATATAAATCATTTAGAGCTGATGCTAATGCATTTCCTGCTTTCCCTAAATAGTGTGATTTAACTTCTTCAGCAGGCTCTTCTATACCATCCTGCAAACTATACCCTCTTAATAATTGTTGTACAAACTCCTGCGAGTGCAAAGTTGCAAGTGTACAATTTGCGGTTACGATGACACCATACTTTTTATCAATTTCTGCCGTTATGGTCAATGTTTCATACATACTTTTTGCTGCCATCCCAGAAGGAAGACGTGCATGCCCTGCAATAAAAACGGTGTTCATAATAGATTAACCTCCTCAGCTATGTAAATCATATATTACTTCCACGATACCCTAACTCACCTGAAATCGTACGTGCAGTTTGTTTTGCTTTATCCTTTAATAGCGTTAGATTCTCTCCTTCAAAATGACTGGATAGACCGCTCACTGCCAGGGCGGCTATCACCTGATTTTGATGGTTATAGATTGGATAAGAGATTCCGGTTGTATCTGCGTCCTGTTCCCCAATACTATATGCGTATCCACTTTGGCGAATCCCTTCCAACTCGCGGATTAATTCTTCCTTATTAATTGGCAACGGATCGTTAAATTTAAATAGTTCCGTATCATCTAATATTTCAAATTGTCTTTTCTTAGGCAATGTAGCCAGTAACATCTTTGGTCCTGAACCGATATATAGTGGTGAGCTCTTCCCAATTCTTGTGTATAAACGTAATGCTCTTGTACTATCCACTTTTTCGATATAAGTTGCCTCATTTTGATTTACAATTACCAGGTGAATCACCTCGTTTATATCTTTTGCGAGATCTTCCATATATGGCAATGCAATCCCTCTTAATTCTAACTTATTCGATACAATATGACCCAGTTCTAACAACTTAAGTCCTAACCGATACCGGCTATCATGTTCACTTTCCTTTGTTTTATATAAAAAATTACACGATTCCAGTGCAGATAACAAGCGGTATACAGTTGGCTTTGGTAAATTTGCCAGATCAGAGATTTCTTTTAATGTTAATTCATGCGTATCTTCTGTAAATAAATCTAGTAATTTTAATGCTTTAATTACACTTTGGTTCATATTAGTTAACTCCTTGTTGCTTCGAATGGTAGAAAATCTCCCTCTACTGACTTAATAGTAGAGGGAATGCCAATTGAATTTCTAACTATTTACATGGACTTTCTCAACGCTTTCCGATTCCAGTATTATGACGCCACGCTTTTTCATTTCCTTCATATAAATTTCTCCAGGAACAATTTTCTCTGGCGGATAGACACCACGTTTGTGAATACTTCCATCTCCAATCATTTGCGCAACAACCGAAATGGAATTTGCAGTTGCTCGAGCCATTGCCGTGACATTGGTTTCTCTATCCTTATAAGTTGTCATCTCATATTCGTATGTTGTTAGTTTTCCATCTTTTTCACCCGAAACTTTTACCCGTAATAAGACAGCATCATCTTTATCTTTTAAATCAACAATAGGATCCAGAACTTCTAATAAAACTTTACGTGGATTAATCTTTTGTCCCTCAACTTCCACTTCATAATCCATACGTGTTAAATTTAGGTCGACAAGTAATTTAAATTTTTCAGCATGACCCGGATAGCGTATTGTTTTATACTGTAGTGTTTTCAGATTGGGATAGGACAGTGATAATGTAGACGTTCCACCAGACGTATGAAAAGCCTCTAATGGACCAAATCGTTCAAAATGAATTCGCTCTACTTCTGTTAGGGATGGAATTTCTTGTTTAATCCCATCTCGAATAATAAGGGATGGATCTGTGTAATGATCTAGAACGCCTTCCATCGAAAACACGTGATTATATTCAAATGGTGGCTCTGGTTTTACTGGAATTCCACCGACATACAATATTATTTCCTCTAGTTTATCTAATTTGCTCGCACCATGACCTGATAAAATATTAATCATTCCTGGTGCAACTCCCAAGTCAGGTATTAACGTAACACCTGCTGCTTCAGCATCATCTTTCATCGCTAACACTTTATCTGTCATGTGTCCAATATGACCGCCTAAATCTACTGAATTAACACCTACCTCAATAGCTGTTTTGGCTACAACTTCATTAAAGGAATAAAATAACGCATTAATAATCACGTCAAATTGCCGCATATAAGTTGCTAGGTCTTGCTGATCACTAGCATTGACCCGATACGCTTTTAATTTCTGTGAATTCAATTGATCACAAACTTGTTGCGCACGCTCTATATCAATGTCAGCTAACCCTACTGCAGTTACTTTATCACTAGCTGCTAAATCACGTGCAGCCTCTTTCCCCATCAACCCAGAACCCAGAACTCCTATCTTCATATCCTCTTCACTCCCTTTATTAAATTTTTACAATGTATGATATCTATCTACATTAGTTGTCAATTTGGGCACGTTGCAGTTTACCACTGAAATCAACATATACTGCCTTCCATTCGGTAAAGACATCTAACGCTTGCACCCCTGAATCACGATGACCATTACCTGTACCTTTCGTCCCACCAAATGGCAGATGAATTTCAGCACCTGTCGTTCCAGCGTTTACATAAACAATACCTGTATCAAGATCACGCTGTGCTTTAAAGACACGATTCACATCACTTGTAAAAATAGAACTTGATAACCCATATGTCACGCCATTGTTTACCTCAATAGCTTCTTCAAAGCTTTTCACAGGCACTAATGAAACAACTGGCCCAAAAATTTCTTCCTGTGCAATTCGCATATCTGCTGTTGCATCGGTGAATAAAGTTGGTGCAAAATACCTCCCATTTTTATGCGGCCCTTCATTCATTTCATAGCCACCTGCAAGTAGTTTAGCTCCTTCACCTTTTCCAATTTCTATATAACTCTTAATCTTATCCATTCCAGCCTGATTGATAATAGGACCGACTTTAATAGACTCATCCAATCCATTTCCGATTGTCAGTTTTTTCATCTCTGCTAATAACCGGTTTTCTAAATCTTCTTTAACATCTTCATGAACAATAACTCTACTACAAGCTGTACAACGCTGACCACTTGTTCCGAAAGCACTCCAAAGTATTCCTTCAACCGCCAGATTCAAATCCGCATCTTCCATTACAATGACGGCGTTTTTCCCGCCCATTTCGAGCGAGACTTTTTTCAGCTGTTCACCGCATTTACTGGCAATGCTTCGTCCGGTATCGTTTGAACCTGTAAAAGAAATAACACGAATGTCATCATGATTAACCATCGCATCACCAACCGCTGAACCTGCACCAAATACAACATTCATTACTCCTTTTGGCAGTCCAGCTTCTTCAAAAATTTTCGCTAGTTCATATGCCATAATTGGAGTTTCAGTGGCTGGTTTCCAGACAACAGCATTTCCGGCAACAATTGCTGGGAATGATTTCCACGTCGCAATTGCAATTGGGAAATTCCATGGTGTAATGATCCCAACAACCCCAACTGGAGAACGTACACTCATCGCAAATTTATCTTTTAATTCTGCTGGAGTGGTATTTCCAAACAAGCGACGCCCCTCACCAGCCATATAAAAGGCCATATCGATACCTTCCTGTACTTCACCACGAGCCTCTTCTATCACTTTACCATTTTCCATCGTTAGTAATTGTGAAAGTCTTTCCTTACGTTCTTTCATAATGTACCCAACCCGATATAATACTTCAGCACGCATTGGAGCAGGTTCCAATGCCCATTCTTTTTGTGCCTTTTTTGCAATATCTACTGCTTGATCTACCGTTTTGGCATTTGATAGTGGAACTTCAACTACCGTTTCCCCTGTTGCTGGATTTATCACGGCTTTGGATGAGTCTGATTCCACCCATTCTCCGCCAATGAAGTTTGAAAGCTTCTTTACTTCCAATAATGTTTGTGTCATACAAATTACCTCCTAAATAGTATTATGATTTAAACGATCGCTCACGTATTTGGCTGATCGTTGATGAAACAGAAATTTGCTCTTTATCTGTGATGATTTCAATTACTGTAGGATGCTCATTTGCTAAAGCCTGATCAATTGCATGCGTGAATTCAGTACGGTTTGTTACTAAATAACTATCAGCTCCTATACTGTTTGCTATATCAACGAAAGAGACACTTCCTAAGTCAGTACCCACTACCCTCTTTGGATAGTGCATTTCCTGATGCATACGGATGGTACCATACATCTTATTATTAAAAACAAGACATATTACCCCAATTTGGTATCTTACAGCAGTTTCTAGCTCTTGAATCGTCATCATAAAACCGCCGTCCCCTGATAAAGAGACTACTGTTTTATCCGGAAAGGCAAGCTTTGCACCAAGTGCTGCTGGCATCCCGTAACCCATCGCCCCTGAGGTAGGCCCAACATACGTGTGTTTCTTCGTAAATGGATAAAAGGAATGGAGCCAACCAGCAAAATTGCCAGCATCATTTGTCAGTAAAGTGTCCTTTGGCAGTTTCGCTTCCATAATGGAAATAATATGTTTATTCAGTACATCTTCATCTGTAACATGCAAATTGCTCGCATCCTCATATGCTTGACGGCGCTCTTTTACCCAGTTACGCCAAGGACTGGAAACTTTTATGGTAGATAAAGCTGCTAATGCTTCATAGGAATCGGCGACAATTCCAACGTCAGGGGGGAATACTTTCCCAATTGTTTCAAAATCAATATCCATATGAATCAACTTTTTATCAGGAGTAATCATACGGTAATCTTGTGTCGTCACCTCTGATAGTCTAGTACCTATAGCAAGAATTACATCCGCTTCCTCCACCGTTTGTAAGATTTTTAGGTTTGTTCCAAGTCCCAAATGACCGAGATATAACGAATGATCATGTGGAAAAACGTCATGTCGCCTAAAAGCGGCTATTACTGGAATGCTGTATTTTTCTGCAAACGCTACGAGCATATCCTCAGCTTGTGCAGATTTAATACCTCCACCAGCAACAATTAAAGGGCTATTCGCTTTTTCAAGAATCCTTTCCACTTCTGTTATTTCTCCTATTGAGGGAGATGGTTTTGGTTTTGTTATAACAGGGCCATAGACCATTTCTGCTTCAAGTGGTAATACGTCCTCCGGCAATGAGATGACGACAGGACCGGGTCTTCCTGTTTGTGCAACTCGAAAAGCACGTTGTATGAGTTCTGGTATTCGCTCTGGATCTCTTACTTCTACTGTCCATTTGGCGATATGGCGAAAATACTGGTCTAAATCAACTTCCTGAAACCCTTCCCTGCCCCTGAATTTACTATGAACTTGGCCTAAAAATACTACCATTGGTGTAGAATCCTGATAGGCTGTGTGGACACCGATGGAAAGGTTTGCTCCCCCAACTCCACGAGTAGCTAAAACGACCCCTGGCTTTAATACTGATTTCGCATATCCCTCTGCCATAAAAGCTGCCCCACCTTCATGCCGAGCAGATATAACCTGAATACTTTCTTCATCGTAAAGTGCATCTAAAACAGGTAAGTAGCTCTCTCCGGGTACACAGAAAACGTGTCTAATATCCTCATTTTTTATACATTCAACGATAGCCTGTGCAGCAGTTGAAGTTTTGACCACTACACGCTTATTGTCTGGGTGAGCTTTCATGTTTTAGGCACCTCCCCTACATTCAACTTTTTCATTCTTTGAACAACTTCGTCCAGACGCTCTGTAGTAACAGACAGAGCTATTCGAAAATACCCTTCACCCGATGGCCCAAATGCTGTTCCAGGAGTTACAATCACCCCAGCTTCATCTAACAAGTGATTGACGAAGGAAAGAGAAGTATAGCCTTTTGGGACTTTTGCCCATATAAATATAGTCCCTTTTGGCACTTCTGCGTCAATACCTAGTTGCTGTAATGCTGCATGCATTTTTTCCATACGTCCCTGATAGATTTTATTATTCACTGCAACTGCTGATAAATCACTATTTAAAGCAGTTGCAGCAGCTTTTTGTATTGGCAGGAATTGACAAGTATCTATGTTGCTTTTTAACGTAGCCAATGCCTGAATGACCGATTTGTTTCCAACTACATAACCGATTCGCCACCCAGTCATACTAAAGCTTTTTGACATCGACCCAAATTCAACGGCATAATCCTTAGCATTTGGGGCTTGCAAAACACTTGGCGCCTTGTATCCCTGAAATGTTACAAGATCATAAGCTGCGTCATGTGCAAGCATTAAGTTATTCCTTTTTGCAAATGTAATCGCTTCCAAAAAAGTGTTTACATTAACCGTTGCTGATGTTGGATTACTGGGGTAGTTTAATAGCATTAACTTAGCGTTCTGAAGTTTCTCTTTGGCTACACGTTCAAAACGAGGTGTATAACCATTCTCGCTATCTAGTGGCAAATCTACAACATTACCATCAGCCAAATGCACAGCAGTACGATATACAGGATAGCACGGGTCTGGTAATAGCACAGTATCTCCAGGGTTAATTACGGCTTGAACTAAATTTGCAATTCCTTCCTTTGAGCCGATTAACGCTAAGACTTCCGTTTCCGGATCCAAGTCAACGTCATACTGAGTTTTGTAATAACCAGCTACTGCTTCTTTAAACTCTACGCAACCACTATACGTTGAATAGCGATGATTTTCTGGTTTTCTAGCTTCTTCAACCATCTTGTCAATGACAAACTCTGGTGTTGGTAAATCAGGTGCACCGATACCCAGATCGATAACATCTATTCCCTTTGCCTCTAGTTGTCGCTTTTTCCGTTGAAATTCTGAAAACAAATAAGGTGGTAAGTTCTTAACCTTGTTAGAAACAAATGCCATTTTCATCCTCCTATTTCATATTGTAAAACGACATTTCAATTATCTAACCTAATTATAAATCAGTATTTTCTGAATTTCAATCTTTTATTAAATACTTCCGTTAAATCATTCAAAATAACTATTTTTGATTAACTAATTAAATTACATGGTTTTAGATTATTTTTTTTGTAAATCATTGTTACTATAGATATAACTATATTTTCCTAAGAGGTGTATATTAATGAATACCGAGAAAACACATGCAACCAATCTCGATCAACAAGATGATTTGAAGGATTTCAGGGAGGAATTTTTCATTTCGAATAACTCCATCTATCTGGACGGGAATTCGTTGGGACTTATGTCCAAACGTGCTGAACAAGCAGTTCATAACGTAATGGATTCCTGGAAGGCGTACGCTATTGAAGGCTGGACAGAGGGCGAACATCCTTGGTTTTATTTGTCCGAAAACCTTGGTCGTATGTCAGCTTCATTAATTGGTGCTAAACCTGAGGAAGTAATTGTAACCGGATCAACTACTACAAACCTGCACCAACTCGTATCGAGCTTTTTTAAACCCAAAGGAAAAAAGACGAAAATTATGGCGGATGAGTTAAACTTTCCTTCTGACATATACGCATTAAAGAGCCAGCTACAATTACATGGATTAGATCCAGAAGAACATCTTATCCAAGTTAAAAGTAAGGATCAAAACACACTAGAAACAAAGGATATAATTAAGGCAATGACAGATGATGTTGCCTTAATTGTATTGCCAGGTGTACTTTATCGAAGTGGACAAATTCTCGACATGGAAACCATAACAAAAGAAGCACATAAACGTGGAATCTTAATCGGTTTTGACTTATGCCATACGATTGGTTCTATTCCACACCACTTATCTGATTGGGATGTTGATTTCGCGTTCTGGTGCACATATAAACATCTAAACGGCGGTCCTGGTAGTGTTGCGGGTCTTTACGTTAATAAACAGCACTTCGGCAATGAGCCCGGACTTGCAGGCTGGTTCAGCTCATCTAAAGATAAACAATTTGACATGGCGCACACATTAACACCTGCACCGGATGCCAGTGCCTACCAAATTGGTACCCCTCATGTTTTAAGCGCTGCGCCATTACTGGGATCACTGGAATTGTTTCAGGAGGCTGGTATGGAGCGAGTTCGAAAAAAGTCATTACAATTAACAAATTATATGATGGAGCTAATCGAAGCTGAATTAATGGACTATGAATTTACGATTGCAAATCCACGAGATGAACTCACAAGAGGGGCTCACCTATTTCTTGAACATCAGGACGCTGCACGGATATGTAAAGCACTAAAAGCGGATGGTGTCGTTCCAGACTTCCGAACACCTAATGGGATTCGTTTAGCCCCAGTTGCTTTATATAACAGTTTTGAAGATGTATGGAATAGTGTACAAATCCTTAAATCCATTATGAAGGAAGAACGCTATAAAAACTTCGAAAATAAGCGAGGAGTGATTGCATAATGACTCCATCTAAATGGATCGATATTTCGCAACCATTAACGAATGATATGGCAAACTTTCCAGGGGATACTCCTTTTTCTTATTCCCTAACCTATACAAAAGAAGAAACTGGTTCTGTCAATATTGGTCAAATGACCACCAGTTTACATATGGGTACTCATGTTGACGCACCATTTCATTATGATTCAAATGGAAAAACACTCGACAAATTAGATTTAGATCTCTATATAGGAAAGGCTAAAGTAATAGATGTAAGTGATGTTGATACCATTACGAAAGATACTCTTGAATCCTTTAACTTAGATAACGTAACACGTGTCTTAATTCGAACTTCCTTACCAAACAATCCGAAGCATTTTCCAGACAAAATGCCAGAATTAGACCCTACTATAGCTGCCCATTTACATGAAAAAGGTGTTCAGCTAATTGGTGTTGACATACCATCTGTCGATTCAGCCGACAGTAAAGAGTTAGAAACACACCATGCATTATACAAGCACGGCATTTTTATTCTGGAAAATTTAATGCTGGACCATGTAAAATCAGGCAATTATGAGCTAATAGCTTTACCACTAGCAATTAAAGGTGCGGACGGGTGTCCTGTTCGAGCGGTAATTCGTCCAATTGATTAACAGGAGGTTTTTTCTATGAATGAAAATAAGTCGAATGATTCGTTTAAATCAGAGGAAGGAATCCATACCGATTTTTCAGATGATATGACGTATGGTGATTACTTACAACTTGATACCTTATTAGCCAGTCAAAATAGACTATCAGATCATCATGATGAAATGCTGTTTATTGTCATCCATCAGGTGAGTGAACTTTGGTTAAAACTAATTATCCACGAAACCCAAGCAGCTATTGCAGCAATTCAGCGGAATGACCTGCAAGCTTCCTTTAAAATGCTAGCTCGTGTGTCTAAAATCCAATCACAAATCATTCAAGCATGGGACGTCCTTTCCACACTGACACCAGCAGAATATATGGAGTTTCGAGATAAGCTAGCTAATGCTTCGGGATTTCAGTCGTATCAATATCGTCTGGTTGAGTTTGTGCTTGGTTATAAAACGCCACATATTTTAAAGATATATAAAGATAACCCAGAACTGTATGCTATTTTAGAAAAAGCTTACTATGGACCTGGTTTATATGATGTGGCAATCCAAGCACTAGCAAGAGAGGGATTTTCTATAGATAAAAACGTATTGGAACGAGATTTTTCAAAAACATACGAAAAAGATGCCACCGTGGAACAGGCCTGGCTTGATGTATATAATGACGTAGAACGTTACTGGAATTTATATCAATTGGCTGAAAAACTAGTTGATATAGAAGACCGGTTCCAACAATGGCGCTTTCGACACATGAAAACGGTTGAACGCATCATCGGTTATAAAACAGGTACAGGTGGATCTTCTGGTGTTGGGTACTTAAAAAAAGTATTGGATCATTATTTTTTTCCTGAATTGTGGGATATTAGAACGAAACTATAAGTTCTATTAGTTACGCCTATTCCCAATAACTATCATAAGATGATATACTGATGAAATCATTTTTCCTAATAGAAAGGACGACATATAATGCCTACTACTAAAAAAGATCAATGGTCCACCAAACTAGGATTTATTTTATCATCAGCAGGAGCCGCAATTGGTCTTGGAGCAATATGGAAATTCCCATATATGACTGGAATGAACGGTGGGGGTGCTTTTTTCTTATTGTTCATCGCCTTTACTGTCATTATCGGACTTCCCCTATTAATAGCTGAGTTTATTATAGGTAGAGGCGCTCAAAAAGAAGCTATCAGCGCCTTCAAAAAGCTTGCACCTAAATCAGGTTGGTCCATCATCGGCCGCTGGGGTGTTGTTGGTTCATTTCTACTCATGTCATTTTATAGTGTGGTTGGCGGCTGGGTACTTATCTATAGCATTCTGTCTATCTTTGGTCTAGTAATCAAAGAAGGTGCCAATTATGAACAATTATTTATAACGGTTACTGGAAATCCGCTAATTACAATTGCAGGATTAATAGGATTTTTGTTCATTAATGTTATTGTTATTTCATTTGGTATCAAAAACGGAATTGAGAAATCAAGTAAAATATTAATGCCATTATTATTTGTATTCTTTATTATATTAGTAATTCGCGCCGTAACATTTGAAGGTGCGGTAGAAGGGTTGCAATTCTTCCTTCAACCTGACTTTTCTCAACTAACAGCTGAAAGTGTTCTATATGCACTTGGACAATCCTTTTTCTCCCTTGCTGTTGGATTTTCCGTAATGGTTACTTACAGCTCTTACTTGAACAAAAATGTTAGTCTACCCATGTCTGCTGGGTCCGTTTCAATTATGAATATTTTCGTATCCTTACTCGCAGGTTTGGCCATTTTTCCAGTTGTATTTTCATTTGGTCTTGAGCCAGCTGGAGGGCCAGGATTATTATTTATGGTACTACCCGAAGCATTTGCTCAGATGCCATTTGGCGAGATATTCCTAAGTTTGTTTTTATTGTTATTCCTATTCGCCATTTTAACATCATCGTTTAGTATGCTAGAGATTATTACCTCAGCATTTACAGAGAATAAAAATCGCTCACGCAAAAATGTAGCTGCAATTGCTGGTATAATCATCTTTTTCGCAGGAATACCTGCTGCATTATCTTCAAGCAGTTTAGCCGATTTTAAGATTTTTAATTTAACTGTTTTCGATGCCACAGATTTTCTAGTAAGTAATATTCTATTACCTGGTGGTTGTTTGTTAATTGCATTATTTATTGGATTTAAAATGGATAAAACCATTATGAAACAAGAGTTTTCCTACAGCAACACCCTACCAACTGGCATGTATCAAGTTTGGTTCCAGGTTATGAAATGGATTGTTCCTATCACTATCATAATCGTATTTCTAGGGTCGTTAGGGGTTATCTAAAGTTGAGAGCTAAAAGCGCCTCGAAAGACACGACATGCATAAGCAGAGCGCGTAGTGATGACTCCTTTACCACACGGAGTCGAACTGCTTACGTCTGGGAGTGTCTAGACGCTGGAGCTGGACGTGGCTGATTCTGTAGTTGATCATGCACTACTTTTTTCAAGTTATGCTATCTTTACTAATTAAATATCTTAAAAAGATGTTATAACATCTTTTTAATTACCAAAAATAGGGTAAAGTAACAGTATACATGTATATAAGGGAGTGAGAATATTGACTCGAAAAATAGTTATTGTTGGTGGAGTTGGAGGTGGCGCTACAGTTGCAGCACAACTTCGCAGACAAGATAAGGATTCGGAAATTATTATATTTGATAAAGGAAGCCATATTGCCTTCTCTAATTGTGGTATGCCCTATTATATAGGTGGAGTTGTTTCTGAGAGAGACCATTTATTGCGGGAAACTGATAAATTTGCCAAAAAGTATAATGTCACCGTTCGCACGCAATCTGAAGTCACAGCCATTAACCGGTCTCAAAAGCAAGTTCAATATAACCATGAGCATGTTGAATCCTATGATAAACTAATTCTCGCTCCTGGTGCCTCAGCAATTGTACCTGATATAGAAGGCTTGAATACGGATCGGGCATTTCCATTGCATACTATTCCAGACATGGATTCGATTTATGCTTACATAGAAGCTAATAAACCTAAAAGTGTTGCAGTTGTAGGGGCAGGGTTTGTTGGTTTGGAGATGGTGGAAAACTTCAAAGAAATTGGATTAGACTGTACGATTATTGACAGATCCTCACAAGTCATGAAGCTAGTTGACCCTGATTTGGGTTCCGTCATTCAAGAACATATAGAAAAAAAGGGTGTGGAAGTTATTTTAGATGATGGTCTAGCATCTTTCACAGATGATGGTCAAACATTACAGTTGAATAGTGGGAAAAGTGTTCAAGCTGATATGACTTTGTTAGCAGTTGGGGTTAAACCAAATACAGCACTTGCAAAAGATGCCTTATTAAACCTAGGAGATACAGGTGCAATCTCTGTAAACGAATTTATGCAGACAAATGATCCCGATATCTATGCATTAGGTGATGTAGTCGAAACAAATCATTATCTAACTAATACACCTAGTCATATTGCACTTGCATGGCCTGCACATCGACAGGCATTTATTATTGCAAGCCACCTAGATGGCGAGCAAGTCCCTTATCGTGGCACACTTGGATCAGCCATTTTAAAAGTTTTTGACTTAGATGTTGGGGTCACGGGTCATAGTAGTACAACATTAAATGAACTTGGTATCAATTTTAAAGAAGCTTCACTTGAAGCAAGGTCACATGCAGGCTACTATCCAGGTTCTGAGAAAATCCATATTAAAATACTATTTGATCCTCATAATGGTAAAATTTACGGTGCGCAGGTTGTTGGTGGGCATGGTGTAGATAAACGTATAGCCGTACTAGTTACTGCTATTCAAGGAAAACTCACTGTAAAAGATCTGCCAGAATTAGAATTGCCTTATGCTCCTCCATATTCTAGTCCAAAAGATCCTATTAATATTCTTGGCTATAAAGCTAGTGCCATGCTTGAAACGGAATAATTTAAATGTAACAAAAGCACCTGAGATGAAATCAGGTGCTTTCTTGGTTAAGATTTAGTTGTTATTACCCTTGTTTTTGTTTTCTTTTTTCGCTGCTTTTTCTTTGGCTTTTTCAGCTTTTTCTTGAGCCTTTTCAGCTTTTTTCGCTGCTTTTTCTTTGGCTTTTTCTACTTTCTCTTGAGCCTTTTCAGCCTTTTTGGCTGCTTTTTCTTTGGCTTTTTCAGCTTTCTCTTGAGCCTTTTCAGCCTTTTTGGCTGCTTTTTCTTTGGCTTTTTCTGCTTTATTCACAACATTTGCTTCTTCTTCAACAGATTGAACTTCTACCTCTTGTTCCTCTTCAACTTCTATACCTTCATCTGTTTCAGTTTCTTCTGGTGCATCTGTAGCTTCTGCTTCTTCTGAGCCCTCTTCATTTCTTTCTTCTTCATCCTCAACCGCTTCTTCCTCAGTTGATTCAAATTTACTAGTACGCTTATCGATTTTTTTAGCTAGCTTGTCGAAAGATTTTTGGATATTTTTCATAATAGCTTGCTGTGCATTTGGATTTTCAATTTTTTCTAACACTGCAGCTAACGCCGTAAAGTTATTTGCAAGCTGAATATGAACACCATCAGATTCCTCTTCTGTTTCTTCACCATCATCTTCAACTACTGTTCCATCTTCTTCTGTGTTTGGCTCATCAGTATCTTCTTGAGATTCGTCTCGGTTTTCTTCGGTATTTGCTTCGTCATCCTCATTCGTTACTTCATCCGTGCCTTCTTCTTCAGTTGCTTTTTCATCTTCAGACCCTGAAGTATCTTCTCCATCAGCGTCCTTTTCAAGAAACGCCTCTGCTTGCCCTTGGGTTAAAAGTGCATCTTCTAATAACTCAGATGCCTCGTCTATTTTGCCTTCAAGGATAAGTGCATTAGCTTCAGCAATACGTTCTGCAGCAAATTCAGCAAGAAGCTGACTTTCTTTATAATCATCGAAAGTAAGTGCTAATTGAATTTTTTCCTTCATCGATTTTACAAAGTAGAAAAAGTCTCCAGGAATTAGATTTGGTGCAGTTTCCTCTTCTAATTCATCATCTTCGCTAGTAGCGTCGTTACTTGTATCTTCTTCAGTTGCGGAATCTTCTTCAGTTGTAGAATTTTCCTCGTTGTTTACATCTTCTTCCGTTGCAGCATCTTCCTCGTTGTTTACATCTTCTTCCGTATCATTATCTACCTCATTGATGATAAAGTTATCACCATTGTTGTCCTCATTAGCCAAAACAGTACTTGTACCAATAAATGCTAACATGATAGCTGTTACTACAGTAAAAATAGTTCTCGATAAGTGCATTAAAAAATTCCTCCTTGTCATATGTTTGTTCAGTAAAGGTTTCGAATTTTTTTACGTATTTATGTCTATTTTTGTAGATATAAATGAAAAATAAAACTATTTTACCATGCGCAATAGACAAAAGACCTATTAGAAAGTTGGCTTATCGCTAAGTTGCACTTATATAGATAAGGAGGTTTTATACTTTTCTATCTACTAAGAAAAGCGCAAGCGCCCTGAAAGACACGACCGCATAAGCAAAACGGCTGGAGAAAGGTGGTTTTTCCTTTCGCAAGACGGATTGCTTATGTCGCGAGTGGCTGGGCGCTGGAGCTAGACATGGCTCTTGCTGACAAGAAACTTTATAGTACCAAAATTTTATACTTTCCTTACCTTGGACAAAAGCGCAAGCGCCCCTTTAGCGACGTATGGGCTGCGCCCGCGCATCGCGGGTGGGTCGACGTTGCCGCGCAAAGCGGCGAAGTTAGTCGATCTTCCAAATCCGCATGAGATAAAGGAAACACGAAAAGCGTAAGCGAATCGATGTTGACTTATCGTAAGGAGGATCAGGAAGCCCACTAGTCGTTGGGCGCTGGAGCTGGACGCGGCTGATTCTGTAGATAAATGTACAAAACTTTTAAGTTATATACTTTCTTTACTTTTAAAAAAATACTTTCGAATAAGTATACTTCGAAAGTATTTTATAAGCGACTATTATAAATCTTCTTCAAACCGATAAACCAATGTATAATTATCTTCGTTTAATAGTTCTGCAACATGTACCCGCTGTCCGTGTCCAAATACAATTTCGTTTTCCGTCATAGCTATAATCATGGCTTTTGTATTTGTTTGATTATCGACATATATATCACCAACAACTGGCTTTAGAGCATTATCTTTTTCTGCCAATATTCTTGGAGATTCATCCTCTTGGCGCTGGATGTCAGTTACAAGCGATTTATCATTATAAGCAATATCCTGACTTCCTTCTAAATTATCAGGTACCATTACAACATATTCACTGTGTTTCACACCATTATCACGAGTTGTTACGACATTCCCATCTTCTACATTATCTACCTTTTCGATTTCATTTAGTGAATAATGATCCAGAAAATCTGGAGCTGGTTTGATGATTAAGATATAGTCACCAGGTTTTGGTTTAGTATCTTTATCAATGGTGTACCTTTTCCCGTAAAAAATGAAAGAATCATTATGTTTTGGTTTGTACAGCTGGATATCATTGGCTTTAGTTAATACTTGTTGCATATCTTTTAAGCGATACAGATGGACAGACTTTTTGAACATCGGTTTTACGGAGTAGACTTTATGAAGTTCATTATTAAAATAAACGAATTGACCCTTCCTTACTTGAAAAAGCTTCATCTTACGTCCTCCTACTATATTCTATGTCACTCTTATGTTCCCATAATACCATGTTCTTTAAACATCAAATAGAAGAAAACATTAAAAAATGAGATTGCATCCTTTAAAATGATTATTGATGCGTCACTTTCTTTATAAAACTAGCGTACATTCTTATCCATGTGTACAAAAGGAAGATCAGTATCAACTTCACCTAAAATACGTTTTGTTGATATATTTCTACCTTGAAGCCATTTACCAAAGTCGAATATTAATGGTTTCCGGTCACCACCTAAAGCAAACCAGGCTTTTTGCTCTTTTGAAAAATAAGCTGCGGTATGAATCGTACCTGACCAATTTTTATATTGACTTGAAAAGACCCCTTTATCTGTATCATTTAGCATACGGAAAGCTTTATACGCATCTGTTGCTTGGTACTGTTGTGTCAAAATCGCATCCATCCGTTTATAAGAATCATCTAAATGATATCGATTTTCATGTTTAAGTAATTCAAAATGATTAGTGCAGACATTGGATTTGCGCACCTCCACTCCACGAGGTGTAGCCTCCACGACAAACGTTTCACCACTTTTATCAAGTACCATATAACTAAAAGAGTGTCGATGTGGTATTTCTTTTAGCATATTTACTGCTTCCCTTACATCTGCACAGCTTTCTAAGATTATTCTGCCAATCATATTACATATAAACCCATCGCCAGGCTTTTTCCGATGCATAAAATTATAGCCTATAACTAATCCTTTCTCATTCATTCCATCCATTCTTCCAGTAATACGTTGCGATGGCCCGATTATCGCATAGCCCTGGTCTGTTGGCTGATAAATGGTATAACGCCCTTCATACGTTTTAGGATGGTAATCATAATTACGAATCATGTAATTGTTATCTGTGAAAATCGAACACCCACTCCGTACATACTCTAAGCGATACCCTCCAAACTCCTGTAACACATCTTTCATAGACCATTCCAGCGCATCCTGCAAACCAAGTAACTCATCCCATATCCCTGGAGCGAATGGTTTAAGAGCCTGTTTAACCTCTTCTTCTTTAATCTCAAAACGCGGCTTTCTAATTTTCCACTGCTTTTTTCTATTTTGTATCGTTAAAGAATTACGTAATAATTGCCCTTGATGAAAGCCAAAGTCATAATGAGAGCCTCTAAACTGAATAATGTCACTATATATTTTTTTCACCATTAAATACCTCATTTTTATAATTCTAAACCTAATCTTAATAGATTCACGCTGTTATTTAAACTAAATTGATTAGAAATATAGGATTCTGAGCAGGTACTTTGTGCGCTTGATCGAATTTGGGGTGAGCTTGATCAAAAATAGACTCTCTTGATCGTTTTTTTGCTCTGTCGATCGATTTTTTTATCTCCCGATCGATTTCCCATGCTCTTGATCGAATTTCCTCTCTCTCGATCGATTTCTGGGGTTGCTTGATCGAATTTGGGGTGGGCTTGATCGAAAATAGACTCTCTTGATCGTTTTTTTGCTCTGTCGATCGTTTTTTTTATCTCCCGATCGATTTCCCATGCTCTTGATCGAATTTCCTCCCTCTCGATCGATTTCTGGGGTTGCTTGATCGAATTTGGGGTGGGCTTGATCGAAAATAGACTCTCTTGATCGTTTTTTTGCTCTGTCGATCGATTTTTTTATCTCCCGATCGATTTCCCATACTCTTGATCGAATTTCCTCCCTCTCGATCGATTTCTGGGGTTGCTTGATCGAATTTGGGGTGGGCTTGATCGAAAATAGACTCTCTTGATCGTTTTTTTGCTCTGTCGATCGATTTTTTTATCTCCCGATCGATTTCCCATGCTCTTGATCGAATTTCCTCCCTCTCGATCGATTTCAGGAGCTACTTAACAAATTCCTGACAATCTACACATTAAAAAATTGGCATTCGCCAAGCCTTTATGGCGAATGGCCTAGTTGCACTTATACAGATAAGGAAGTTTTATACTTTCATATCTGGAAAAAAAAGGAAGGTTTCCTGCTTTTTGCAGATAACCAAACTCTTTATTTTATCCATCTCCTATGTTTGGGTTCATATTTTAATCCTGAAGACTTTAATAATCTTGTCGCTAAACTATGTGATTGTATACCCAGAAATCGCATACATTCTTCATTTGTTATCCATGGCTGGAATAATAGAAAATACTCTTTTAACGTTCGAATGTGTGCATTTTTTGATTGCATATTACATTTAGTACATTTCCAACATGAATGATGACGTTCCATCCCTAAAACACCACATTTGGGACAAATCACTCCCACCTTAATTTCAGCTTTCTTCACATTATTTTTTCGTAAAATATCCATCTCAAATTCCCGACAATCTCGCAGCAATGCTCTTCCTATTTTTTGGCCTTTAATTCTCGCTTGTCCTTCTTTTTCAATACGTTCATCCATTTGTTCTATTTTCTTGGGAATATGTTCTCCATGAGCTACGATGTTAGCGATATATTGTTCGTTTCCAATCACTTTAATGATCGTACTTGGTTCGCTAATCGCCACAAAAAAGTATACAGGGATATCATATAGGTTTTGGTCGTGTAACCATTTACTTAGATGCAGTTGAATGGTTTCTGCTTGAGTAATGGGGTGGCGAAACCCGGTTTCAGTATGGCCGTCATCACGAGTGAATTGATTGAGGATTGTATTGAAGGTGATCGTTCCGTTGAAGTTTTTGATTTCAATAATAAAAAGAGCATGATTTGTGATTAGGATAGTATCGATCTGAACTTTAAATCCGTCAATGATTAAGGAAACATCATGAAGTATGGTAAATCTATGTGCAAAATAAGTTTCCATAAAACGGTCTACTTTCTGTTCCCCATAAAAACCTTTGTACCGTCGAGCTAATTCTTCATCCAAGGCTATTCGCCTCTTTGTGCTAGGGGATACCCGTTGATTGAGCGCATCCATTTTTTCAAGTACAACCGGTTTCGGTCTTTTTCTAATGATCATTTGTTTCTCCTTCATTCGTTTCTCCTTTCGCTAGTGATATAAAATTGATTATATAACAAATGAAAATAAATAGCAGATACATGTCCCACTATAAAATTTGATTTTTGCACTTGAATTACAAACAAACAAGAATTTCTCCATACCTCTCATCCATTAAAACCCCAACTTCACATAAAAATAAGACCTAAAAGGAGAAATAATCCTTTTAGGTCTTTTTGTCGTTTTCCATTTCTTCCACTAGTAAAGATAGCTCTTCCCAACGTTCCATTTTCGCTTCTAGTTCTGCTTCTATTTCCTGTTGTTTAGCGAAAACCTTCTGTACTTCCTCTGAATCACTTCCAGCTGCTGCAATATCTGCTTGAAGCCCCTCTACCTTTTGTTCTAATTCCATTATCTGATCTTCAATTTTGTTCCATTCTCTTTGTTCATTATACGATAATTTTTTCTTTGTTTTTTTCTGTCTGGTGTCTGTTTTAGCAGGCTTTGAAACAGGCTTATTATCCTTTTGTTGCTTTTGCTCCAAATACTCACTATAATTCCCATAATATCGTTGCGGTTGAGCGTTTCCACTAAACACGAGTAACTGATCAACTACACGATCTAAAAAGTAACGGTCGTGGGAAACGGTAATAACTACACCCGGGAATTGATCAAGATACTCTTCTAATACACTTAGGGTCTGTGTGTCCAAATCATTTGTTGGCTCATCTAGAAACAGAACGTTTGGCTCGGTCATTAAAACTTTCAATAAATACAAGCGCCGTTTTTCTCCACCTGAGAGTTTCCCAATGTATGTCCATTGTTCAGCACGGGAAAATAAAAATCGTTCTAGCATTTGCTCGGCGGTAATAACATCACCATCTTTGGTATGAATTACTTGAGCTACATCTTTAATATAGTCGATAATTCGCATGTTTTCGTCAAGTTCTTCGTCACCCTGTGTATAATAGCCAATTTTAACCGTCTCTCCTATTTCGATCTCACCATGGTCTGGTGCAACACGTGTAGCCATTATGTTTAATAGGGTTGTTTTTCCGGACCCATTCGGCCCAATAATCCCTAGACGCTCACCTGGAACAACCAGATAACTAAAATTCCGTAACAAGTCTAGGTCCTCATATGATTTTGAAATGTCTTTAAGTTCGATAACCTTTTTTCCTAATCGAGTTGATCCTACTTGAAAATCAACATTCTGCTTTTTGGTATCAAATGTTTGCTCTTTCATTTCGGCAACCCGATCGATTCTTGCTTTTTGCTTTGTTGAGCGAGCCTTTGGTCCCTGTTTTAGCCAGGCAATCTCACGGCGAAGGGTGTTTTCATGCTTTTGTTGAGCGCTTAATTCCAGCTCCTCACGTTCTGCTTTTTTCTCTAGGAATAACTCATAATTTCCTTCATACGTATACAGATTTCCTTTTTCTAATTCAAAGATCCGATTTGTCACTCGATTAAGGAAATACCTGTCATGAGTTACCAGTAACATTGACCCTCTATACGATTCGAGATACTTTTCAAGCCACTCAACAGTTTCATTATCTAGATGGTTGGTGGGCTCATCCAAAATTAATAGATCTGCTGGTTGAATCAAAGCCTTAGCTATAGCGACGCGCTTTTTTTGGCCACCAGAGAGTTCTGTAACATTTTTATTAAAATCCACAATCCCCAACTTAGTAAGAACCGTTTTAGCCGTTGTATTTGCTTCCCATGCTTCATGGTGATCCATTTTTTGCTGCATTTTTAAGACATGGTTTTGTGCAAATTCATTAGTAGAATCACGTTGAAGACTCTGAAGTGCTTGTTCATACTCCCGCATCACCTTCATAATCGTTGAATCCCCAAAATAAATTTGTTCCATAACCGTTAAGGTCGGATCAAGAACTGGATCTTGAGCTAAATATTCAATATGATAATCTTTAGGATGTTTGACTGTTCCCTTTTCTGGTGCATCCATGCCAGCGATTGTCTTTAAAAAGCTGGATTTACCTGTACCATTTACACCGATTAAACCAATCCGTTCGTTATCCGATATAGTACACGATATTTCATTAAATAAGATTTTTTCACCAAATGATTGGTAAAGGTTTTCAATAGTTAGCATCTGTAAATCCTTTCTAAAACCATAATATGTATACTACTTCCTTTTTTCCATTCGATTCCTTACCAGTTGCTTCAATAATATTACTATTAGAAATAAAAGCCATGATGTCGCTAGATAAAAGATAAGTTTACTCAAATCATTCATTTCGGAAAAAACGAAAGCCATACCGATCCAAATAGCCGATACTACAATAATTTGATATATGATTAATTTTATTATAATCTCCTCCAATAAACTGAAGTAATATATGATTTTAGTTTATCTTACCATACATTAGTTTGTCATATAAAAAAACCAAGAACAACAGCCGGCTGGATCTGTCTTCCTTGGTTTTGTTTTTTTTAAAATTGATTAACTATGTTAGCCATTTCAATTGCAGCAACTGCGGATTCTGCACCTTTGTTTCCGGCTTTCGTACCAGCGCGTTCAATAGCTTGTTCAATTGTCTCTGTAGTTAAAACACCAAAGATTACTGGTTTACCAGATTGAAGGGACGCATTAGAAACGCCTTTGGCAGCTTCACTACAAACATAATCAAAATGTGGAGTAGAACCACGAATGACCGTTCCTAATGTAATGACAGCATCATATTCTTGTTTCATCGCTAGTTTTTGAGCAATCAATGGAATTTCAAATGCTCCCGGAACCCATGCGATATCTATACTTTCTTCATCAACACCATGCCTTTTTAAGGTATCAACAGCGCCTCCAAGTAGCTTACTTGTAATAAATTCGTTGAATCTCCCCACTACAATACCTATTTTTAAATCACTGCCTACAAGATTTCCTTCGAACGTTTTTCCCATTTGCCTCATCTCCTCTATTAATTATGAAAGTTTAGTAAGTGTCCCATTTTGTCATATTTCGTATGCATATATCGTTCGTTTTCTTTTCGCCCATCGGTTTGAATAGGAATGCGAGATTCTATAGCAATACCATATGATTCTAGTGCCTTCATTTTTTCAGGGTTATTTGTCAGAATGTCTATCTTATTTACTCCTAGATTTATTAATATCTGTGCACTTAGGTCGTATTCGCGTAAATCCGGAGCAAATCCAAGTTGTTCATTTGCTTCTACGGTATCAAACCCTGCATCTTGAAGCTGATAGGCTCGTAACTTATTAATCAGTCCGATTCCACGTCCTTCTTGACGCATGTAAATTAATATCCCTTGTTCTGCTTCTTCAATCTTAGCTAGTGCTTCATGTAGTTGTGGACCACAATCGCACCGATATGAACCAAATACATCTCCTGTTAGACATTCCGAATGAACGCGTACTAAAACCGGTTTACTAGGATCAAGTTCCCCTTTTACTAATGCAATATGCTCTTTGTCATCTAGTGTATTGGAATAACCCATAACTCGGAATGTGCCGAATTCAGTAGGTAACACTGTTTCCACCTCACGCGTAACGTGAACTTCATGTTTCTTACGATAACGAATCAATTCCTCAATGGTAATGAGCTTTAGATCAAACTCCTCAGCCATTTCCTTTAGATCTGGTACACGAGCCATCGTACCGTCCTTTTTTATAATTTCACATATAACTCCAGATGGGAATGCATCACTTGCTATTGCTAGATCAACTGACGCTTCAGTGTGCCCAGGGCGTGTAAGAACTCCTCCACTTTTTGCAACTAAAGGAAATACATGGCCTGGCTGTTTAAAATCAAACCGGTTTGCTTCAGGATCTAACATGGCCTTAATGGTAGTAGATCGTTCTTCAGCACTAATTCCTGTTGTCGTGCTTTTATGATCAATACTGACTGTAAAGGCAGTTCCGAGTGGATCCGTACTTTGACTGGTCATCATCGGAAGTCCGATTTTTTCGGCTAAGTCTTTTTGAACAGTTGTACATACTAATCCTTTTCCGTGAGTAATCATAAAATTAATAACGTCTGGTGTTGTCAATTCGGACAACGCGACAAAGTCACCCTCATTTTCTCTATTTTCATCGTCCACAACAATAATTGGCTTTCCTGCTTTCAAATCAATAATAGCTTCTTCAATTGTATGAAACATCATTTACACTTCCTTCACATGAATCCATTACTTTTTAAAAATTCCTGATTCATTTCATTTGGTTGATTTGTATGTTGCTTGGTAAGTATATTCCCCACATACTTTGCGAGCATATCACATTCGATATTGACAATGTCTCCTTGATTTTTCCCACCTAAAACTGTTTCTGAAACAGTATGTGGAATGATCGAAACGGTAAAGGTATTTTGTTTTACATCGAATACAGTCAAACTAATACCATCAACTGCTACAGACCCTTTTAGCATTAAAAACGGAGCAAGTTCATCAGGAATTTTAATATCATAATATATTGCGTTTTCCTGCTTTTGCTTTCGTACTATTTCTCCTGTACCGTCAACATGTCCTGATACAAAGTGGCCCCCAAATCTGCCATTTGCTGCCATAGACCGTTCCAGGTTTACGTGTGAACCTGTCTGTAAGGCATTTAATGAGGTTGATTTAACGGTCTCCGGCATCACATCTACTTGAAAATCATCCGCTGTAAAATGGGTAACAGTAAGACAAATACCGTTTACTGCAATGCTGTCTCCTAGTTGCACATCTTCCAATATCTTCGTGGCTCCAATTGTCATTTGGATGGATTGCTCGGAAACTTTATTCATGTTCTTGACTGTACCTTTTTCTTCAATTATTCCGGTAAACATTTGTCTCATCCTTTCGTGGTACAGCGATAAATTTGATATCTTGATCGATCATTTCCATATGTTTTATCTTTAGTGACAGTGATTCAGTTAAGGATTCAAATCCAACACCTGTAAATGAAGTTGGTGCTGTTTTACCACCTAACAACATAGGTGCTAGATACATGATCATTTGATTAATCTTTTTTTGTTGTAAGAATGCATCGTTAATTTCGGCACCGCCTTCTACAAACAGTGACATGATTCCCTCACTACCTAGAATTTGTAATACGTTATCTATGTTTATTTTCTCATCATCCAACTGAATGACCGTAACACCATCTTTAGCCTTAAAGGGTTCTATTTCTTCCTTCGTTACTTGCTTTCCTGTAAATATCCATGTTTTTGCTTCATTATCAGTAACCACATTGGCATCGATCGGTGTCCTTAGTCTAGTATCTAAAACAATTCGTAATGGGTTTTTACCAACACCATTGGCAAGACGAGTTGTAAGTTTTGGGTTATCCGCTATAACTGTATTCACACCAACAAGAATCGCATCATGTGTATGCCGGTAGGAATGAACATCCTGTCGAGCAGCTTTTCCAGTAATCCATTTACTTTCTCCGGTAACGGTTGCAGTTTTTCCGTCTAAAGTCGTTGCTGATTTTACTGTAACGAATGGTGTCTTGGTTTTAGTATAATGAAAAAATACAGCATTTACGGTTTCACCTTCAGCTTCTAGCACACCAAGTTCAACTTCTATACCGGCGCTCTTTAACTTTTCGATACCGCGTCCGGCAACCTTCTTATTGGGGTCTGTAACAGCTATAACTGCACGACTAATTCCTTTTTCTATAATCAGATCTGCACATGGTGGTGTTCTACCATGGTGACTGCATGGTTCGAGGGTGACATAGATGGTCGCTCCCTTAGCATTGTCCCCAGCCATTTGAAGTGCATGAACTTCTGCATGAGCTTCTCCTGCTTTTAAATGTGCCCCAAATCCAACCACTTGCCCTTCTTTTACAACGACAGAGCCAACGGGGGGATTTGGACTTGTTTGACCTGATACAGTACTTGCAAGTTGCAAAGCAAAACGCATATATTCTTCGTCATTCAAATCAATTTCCTCCCTTTCAAAACTAAAGTGTAAGCGCCCTTACAGGCTAAGTTCGCCACGTCCTTGAAAAAGAAAAGCAATTTTTCTGCGTGCGATGCTTTTTCAGAGATGCATTCCTTTTCCCGTAGCGTCACCGGCACTAGTACGTCCTGTACATTGGAGACGTGACTTACACAGTTAATAAATTATTCACAGTCTCCAAATTTATAATTCCCTAGACATTTAAAAAGCCTCTGAATTATCTTCAGAGGCGTTAGGTTAGAATTTTTATAGGCAAGCAAAGATACTTAATAACACATATTTTTCAAAAAAGATACACTGGCAGAGTTTTGTCCACTTGCCGTGTTACTTTTCGTAAACATGCTTGCTTTTCCAAAAATTCCTTCTCCCATCCAGACTATCACTGTCGGCTCTGGAGTTTCACCAGATCCACCGTTTGGTTAAAAACCGCACGGGTCACGGACTTAGAAGCATCTATACTTCAACACCGCCGATTGGGAATTTCACCCGACCCCGAAGGAATAATGCGTATTCAATTTATTTATCCATTATACCATTAGGTTTTTAAAAAATGCAAAATTAGTGCTTTACAACATGTAGGGTACTACTTGTCTATGTTGAATGATATCATATAGAGTATAAACAGGAGGTTTTTAAAATTCTATGTATACAGTGTGGACAATATAATTCGACTTCTCCCCTTCATTTAGATCCACGCTAAATTCATCGATGATATATTCAGGGACTTCATCAGTTCCTTTACAATCCAGGCATCGAAATATGAAAATCTTCTCTATTTCGTCATTTAACCCAAATGGGACATCATCCTCTAACCACTTTACCAAATTCATTATTATCCTGTTCTTTTTTCTTAGACAAGTCCATGCTCCCTTTATTTCTTTACATCTTCTGTATCTTCTATATAATGATAAATCCATCCATAATCACTATTCCATATCCCTACAAGACCCATTGGCTTTGGACAATAAGGACATGGAAAGAGATCATGCTCAAATAATTCAATCATACGTTGATGCTAGATTTTCTTCTAACGCTTTGTTTCTAACAATAAGAAATTATTCTATGGGTAACGTAAACCAAAAAACATTTTTCCCATGATCGGTATCCACCCCGATCATTCCATTGTGACGATCTACAATTTCTTTTGCAATGGCTAACCCTAGACCAGATCCTCCTTTATCCCGGCTGCGAGAGGATTCCACTCGATAAAAGCGTTTAAAAATATTCTCTTTATCTGTTTCTGGAATTAGTTCACTAAATCCTGCAATCGAAATTCTATAACTATCTTGTATTCTCTCACCCTTTACTACAATTGGGCTGTTTGATTGATCATAACGAATTGCATTATCAAGAAGATTGCTAATCACTTGTTGAACACCCTCTACATGAAGGGGTAACTCGGAAGGATCTGCATCTACTTGAATGGGAATTTGCGCTTTTTTAAGAGTCCATTCAAACATTGCAACACACTGGTCCACTACCTCCGTTATCTGCACGATCTGTCTTTTTGTAATAGATTGAGAGGAAACGTAATTCCATTCCTTTAGCTGTTCAAGCTGCTCCACCATTAACATAAGACGCTCTGATTCTTGGTAAAGGGACTGATATAATGTTTCATTTCCTTTCACATCGCCTTGTTTCAATGCATGTAAATAACCCTTTAAATTAGCTAAAGGGGTACGGAATTCGTGGGATAGATCAGATACCAGCTTTTCACGATGTTGATCATTTAGTTGGAGCTGTTGAATGAGACTATTATACTGTTCGACCAATTGCCCTATTTCATCCTGGCCTGAAACAGGAACTGGATTTGGATAATCTCCTCGTTTCATCTGTTCAGTCGATTTGGTCAAATTGCGTATGGGTTTGATGAGCCTTTTTATTAAATAAAAATGAAGAAGACTTCCAGCAATAACTGATATCGTAATAAATATCCATAAGTAGTTAAAAAGTGTTGCATTAAATTGCTGTTGACGTTGTACATCAAAATTTCCCATTCCTTCAACTAAAAAGCATGCCACATTATAAATAGCCCAGCTGCAAACGGTAATCGCTACCGTAATGATTAAACTGTTTAAAAACGTTAAACGCCATAAAAAACCCTTTGGAAAGAAGGAGGTTATTTTACGTGTAAGTGACAAATTTATACCCCATTCCTCGAACGGTTTGGATACGTGTTGGTTTACTAGGATTATCTTCTACTTTTTCTCGAAGTTTTTTAATATGCGCATCGATGGTCCGATCCATAACAGTATGTTCTACATACGGATAAATTTGTGTTAATAACTGCTCACGTGTTAAAACGATGTTTGGATTCTTCATAAAACAATATAAAAGGTTAAATTCATATTTTGTCAGCTTCACTTCTCGGTCATATAGCAAAACTTCTCCTTTTATTGGTTTTATACACAATCCTTCATTAGCAATTTTTTGACAAAACTGTACCGTTCTACGTAATACTGCTTCAACATGTGCCATTAGCTCATTTGGGTCAAAAGGCTTTGTAATATAATCATCTGCTCCCATTTTCAATCCCGCAATCTTATCTTCAATCCGAGCCTTCGCAGACAGCATAATAATCGAGACTTCATTTCGTTCCTGCTCACGGACCCACTCACAGAATTCCTCTCCGCTTATCTTAGGTAGCATTAAGTCCAGGATAATTAAACACGGATGATGGTTTAAAAAGACTTCCTTCGCTACTTCTCCATCTGCTGCTTCAACAACATCATAATTATATTTTTCCAAATAGATTCGTACAAGATCGCGAATCATCTTATCATCTTCAACCACTAAAACGGTCTGTTTCATACGAGACACCTCTTCATTATTGTACGGCATCAGATGATCTACTGCATCTTTTCAAATTCTTGAACCATAAGTTCATAATTTAAGGCACCAAAGGCTTTGTATTGAATTCGACCATTTGAGTCAACCATAAACGACGTAGGTATCGGCTGAATCTGGTATTCATTGGCTACAGCCGTCTGTTCATCCAATAAGATAGGAAATGTTAACTCGAATTCATCCACAAAATCCGGAATATCCTGAATACTTGCTTCAGTATCCGTCAAGTTAACCGCTAGTATAACGATATCCTTTTCTTCATGAAACTTTTGCATATCAGGCATCTCCGCTCTACATGGAGGACACCACGTTGCCCAGAAGTTCAACATGACACGTTTCCCTCTGAAATCGGAAAGCTTAACGGTGTCCCCCCCCAATGTTGAAAGTTCAAAGTCTGGTGCCATGTTTCCTGTTTCAAGACCTACCTTATCCTCTTCTCCACCATCGGTATTGTCGCCACTTCCATTAACAGTTAAGTGATCTTTAACTTCATAATCTTCACCTGAGGTTACAGTGGATTCGTCTGATTGTAAGACAAAATCATACACCGCCCATACAAACATACCGACAATAATGGCTATAATGATTCCCTTTTTCATATATTTCACTCCTAACCTAAATTAGACATCCATGTATCCTGTACTAGTTTTAACAGCAAATTAGAAATTCGTGACAACTGTCCTGTAAAAAGCAGTACACCCATCAAAATCATAATCGACCCGCCAACCTTCATAATTTTTTCACTATAACGTACAATCCATCTCGTGGAGCCAAGGAAAAATGTAAGAATTAAAAAAGGTAAAGCAAAGCCGATAACATACATCATTGTATAAATTGTTCCTTGCGCCGGGTTACTTGCAGCAACGATTAAAATCGATGCGAAAATTGGACCTATACATGGCGTCCATCCAGCAGCAAAGCCCATTCCAACAAAAATAGTCCCCATATAACCCACTGGTTTTTTTGTAAAACGAAACCGTTTTTCTTTCATAAAGGTTGTAATTTTAAGCCAACCAGCAACAAATAACCCCATTATAATAATGAAGATCCCCGCTATTCGTTGAATAAACTGACCAGATTCACCAGCAAGTAATCCTTGAATCCATTGTCCAAGGAAAGAAACACCTATCCCTAATCCAATAAATATTAGGGAAACACCAAACAAGAAAAACACAGAATGTATTAGTAACTTAGTCCGAATCTTTACGTTATTATTATTTTCTAATTCCTTCACACTCATACCAGTAATATAAGATAAGTATGCCGGAAAGATCGGAAGCGTACATGGTGATAGAAATGAAAGTATCCCTGCACCTAAGGCCAACCATATAGTTAGTTCCGTGGCTGCTGTCATCAAGACACCTGCTTTCCATTATTGTAAATATATAAACCAATACTAGTTATGAAAAATAAGATTAAAAACCATGGTGCCATCATATATCCGAACACCGTTAAAAATGGCAAGAAGAGCGCTAGCATTAATTGTCCAAAGACCCATCCAATTAACATGATACCTAGTAATTTTTCTTTTGTGATTCTGTCGTAAACCAACATATACACTACAATGAGCAGCATGACCAAGCCTAAGTATCCCCATGTATATGTATTTGAATTCCAAACTATTTGCACAAACTCATATACAAATGATGCTGCTAAAAATACCGGTATAAAGGAGTTTAATAGTGTTAAAACAGCAAGGTTATGACGCTTATATTTATAACCAATATTCAGCACAATAAATAATGTGGCCAGATAAAATGCGTGTGAATCACTCGGATACGCTAAAATTGCAAGTGGATCTGTTATAAAAGTAGATATATTTAAAAGTATTTTTCCTACCCATATATAGATAACAAAGTTTATGAGTAATGATGTTATTTCCTCTAACTGTTTTTTCTTTACTTGTGTTGGTAAAGGGCTGATTACAAAGAAAAAGATAAATCCCATAATAATACTTACTACAATAATTCCTATTGAAGTTAATACACTAGCTATTGCCATAAAGTTTCCTCCATCAGTTCTGAACTCAAATTTTATCATACAGGATGAATGTGAAAGTTTGATGAAAATAAAAAAAGAAATATTTGTTATACTGTATGGTAACCATATTATCCACTAAAAGGAGTTAATCTAATGTCGTTACCTAAAGGGAAGTCCAATTGTATTACCGATGTACAAGGCGTAAAAGTTGGACATGTTACATTATATGAGAAATTAAGTGAAACAGAAACAGTTTGTACTGGTGTAACAGCTATACTTCCACACGATGGAAATCTTTTTACTAAAAAAATTCGAACTGGGAGCCATGTTATTAATGGGTATGGAAAAACGAGTGGACTAGTACAAATGGAAGAACTAGGGTTGCTCGAGTCACCAATTATGCTAACAAACACATTAAGTATTGGGCCTGTAACTCAAGGTACACTTACCTATATGCTAAATCAAAATCCAATGATTGGTGATTCATCAAGCACCATTAATATTGTTGTAGGTGAGTGTAATGATAGTCATTTAAATTCTATCCGACAACAAGCTATCAAACCAGAACACGCTATTGAAGCTATAAAAAATGCATCTGCAAAGCCCTCGGAAGAAGGAGCGATTGGTGCTGGTAAAGGAATGGTTTGCTTTGGATATAAAGGTGGGATCGGTACTGCATCACGAACCGTTACTGTTGATCAACGTAAATTCACAATTGGCTGTCTTGTATTAACTAACTATGGAAAACGAGAAGAGGCATTATTCCGGGACTGGGGTGAAATTAAACTAGACACACCAGATGGATCTATCATGATGATCATTGGTACGGACGCTCCATTATATGACCGTCAATTAAAGCGCCTTAGTAAACGTTGTACCGCCGGCCTTGCACGTACCGGAAGCAATATATCCAATGGTAGTGGAGACATAGCAATTTCCTTCTCTACAGCAAATACATATAATCATGATGCGGATTTACCTATAGAATCTATGACGTTTATCCGAGATGACCATCCCATTATGAATCAATTATTCCAGGCTGTTATCGAATCCACTGAAGAAGCAATTATCAGTTCACTTGAAAATGCAAAAACAACGGAAGGAAGGAAAGGAAGAGTTATAAAGAAAGCTCCATTATAAGAAAAGGATTAGCGGCTTACCTGAGCTGCTAATCCTTTTCATTATTTCGATTTTGTTAGAAAAGACTTTGGTACATCTGCAACGAATCGCAATAATTGTCCTGTTGTAGGGTGGCTAAATGATAATACTTTCGCATGCAGTCCAAGTCTACCAATTTCATTCGTTTTCGAACCATATTTTTTATCCCCAACGACAGGATTACCTAAGTCCTGCATATGAACACGGATTTGGTTTTTCCGTCCCGTTTCTAATTGAACCTCTACCAAAGAAAAATCCTTATTGGATTGCAGCAATTTATAATGTGTGATTGCATGCTGTCCATCATATTTGTTAGGGCTTGAATACACTAAATGCGTAGTACTCTCTTTTAACCACGATGAAATATAACCTTTTTGTTTCTTTACTTCCCCTTCAACGAGTGCAACATACGTGCGTTCTTTTACATTTTCCTTCCAAGCGTCTTGTAATTTGCGCTTTACTTGTTCACTTTTAGCAAACATCATAACCCCGGATGTATCTTTATCTAGTCGATGAACGACAAAAACTCTGTTTTGTGGGTTTTCTAGACGAACATGCTCCATTAATTGATGAAGTGCTGTTCGATGTTTTTCTTTCTCTGTTGCAATGGAAAGTAACCCAGCTTCTTTCTTGATCACGATAATATCATCATCTTCATAAAGGATGGACATCCCGATTAAGGCACTTTCTTTTACTGCTTCCTTATTTTTTAAAATGGTCACTGTCTGTCCTGGTTCTAGGACATAATTGTGCTGTGTTTCAATATGGTCATCAATGGTAACCTGTCCACGTGTAAGAATGGATTTAACTGAATTCCGACTACGATTTGACATCGACTTTAATAAAAAAGGAAGTAATTCTGATTGTTCTTCCACTGTATATATAAGAGAGTTAGCTATTTTCTTGTTTGTTGTTCGATGTTTTTTAGGCATTTATTAAAACTCCTCTATTTAAAAAAATACTGCGTATACTTGTACTTAACATAAAGTTTATTTAATCTACATGCAAATCTAATCCTCATCCTTTACGTCAATATCTTCTGGAATAGGCTCATTGAGATAATCCTGAATCATTTTACGGTATTTCTCAACTTGCTCAAGATGTGTAGTAAACTGTTCCTTATTAACAAGGTACTGTTCACCATCGTAAATAGCACGAATGCGATTATTTACAATAAGTGCTTTAATTTTTGATTCTTCTGTAGATAAAAATTCCGCTGTTTCCTGTATACTTAGGTACATAATACAGTTCCTTTCGTGTTTATCATTACTATTATTTTATCATCAACGAATAAACTATACTAACAACAATGATCATCTCATGATAAAATTACTGTATTACAGATTAAACTTACAAGGAGTGGCACAATCATTGATACATAATTTGAAATTAGACAAACAAAACTTCCACGGATCTTTCAGCAAAGACTATCAATCTATCTTGACAATTGATTCAGGTGATTCTGTTCGATTAACAACACTGGATATTCAGTGGGGTTACTCTCCATCAAAGGGAAAAGAGCGAACGTTTTTTACCTCTAGGGAAAATGAAGAAAAACCTGGTCACCCCATAATTGGACCAATTGCAATACGGGGTGCAAAACCTGGTATGGTGCTAGAAGTTAAGTTGAATGACATTGTTCCTGGATGGTATGGACAAAACTGGTCTGGAGGATTCAAAAGCTGGCAAAATGAAAAGCTAGGCTTAACAGATACAGAGAAAATTCAACTTGACTGGGAGCTAAGTCCAACTACTATGGTAGGAAGTAGCCATATTGGTGAAAGGCAATTCCAGGTTGGCCTGCAACCATTTATGGGTTTAATGGGTGTAGCACCAGCAGAACCTGGCATCCACACAACAGCCCCGCCTCGCAATTGTGGTGGAAATATTGATTGTAAAGAGCTAGTACGAGGGAGCAGTCTATTTTTGCCGATCTCAGTTGATGAGGCATTATTTTCCGTTGGGGATGGACATGCTGCCCAAGGTGATGGTGAGGTCTCAGGAACTGCTATCGAATGTCCAATGGACTTGGTGGATATTACGTTAAACCTTAGAGATGATGTGAAATTAAATACACCAAGGGCAATGACACCTAGTGGATGGATAACATTTGGATTCCATGAAGATTTAAATGAAGCAACTGCTGTAGCGCTTGATGAAATGATCCTACTGATCCAACAATTCCACAACATAACTAAAAAAGAAGCAACCGCTTTAGCCAGTGCTACTGTTGATCTGCACATTACACAGGTTGTAAACGGTGTGAAAGGTGTACATGCGATCCTTCCACATGGTGCAATACGGTAAATAACAGAAACAGCTCTGGGAAACTGGAGCCGTTTTTGCTCCTTTATACACAGAACAAAGGCGCTGGAGCTGGACACGGCTTACACAGTCAATAATTATCTACAGGCTCCTCTAAAAAAGATTCGCATTGGATCGAATCTTGAAGCTCCCACATATTACGCAAATTTATATGTCTTTATGCCCACAACATCATCCATGTTAATATCAATTGTATTCTCACTTTCTATCTGAATAATCTGAAGTGTATTATCTACATGGGCTATCTTCCCAATGGCTATTTTAGGATTATGATATGCGTAGTATTTTACTTCTATTAATAAGTTTTCTCGAATAGCACGGACTAATGCACTGTTAATATTAAGTAATTGACCTTCATCTCTTACAAGATTTTTCTTATCAGAATTTCGTTGATAGGGTAAAAATAATACACTGTATCGCCTACTGTCCCCATGATAATTAAACATTTCTTCATTCCTCTTTTATTTAAATTAGTTGTTCTTAAGCCTCTCGCATCTATCTACATTTCATATAAACACCCTTCTTCATCATGTACGGAATTATACATAAAAATAGCCCACCAAAAATGGTGGACTTAATTTGTTAAATTATGTAGAAACATAATAAACTATTAATGTTTTATCCAACCTTTTTCGGCGACCCGGCGATCATAGTTCAAAAACTTTAGACCCGTGGCTTTGCGACCTTACTTTTCAATAAGTTTGCCATTTTCGTAGGTATTTATGATTATTGTAGGTAAATATAACTATACAACCTAACTTATATTATCAGTTTATAAAGCATTATTCAACACATACATTTACCGGCGTTAATCAACCTCTACATTACAATTAAATTCATAACCGTCATCTAAAAATATTTTCGAACTAAGGTTAGATAATGCAATTATTAATGAATATTAAGTACTCTCTAAAGGAATATGCAGCTTTGTGTAAACGACATTAACATCAGCTATAATGTTATATATTATTCTGAAAAACCCTAACTCCCTTAAAAGCTAATTTATTTATAATGTTACAAAATTTATCATTACAGTGTCACTTATACATGGAAGTTATCAATGGGGATTAAAGATAAAATGACTCCAGAACAATTCTGGAGTCATTTATCAGTTTCATCATAAAGACCTTATTATTATACTTTCCAATTTATGATTTTTAGTTCAAGTATAGTATTTGCCTTTGTGTTTAAATTTATAAGATTTTACTTAAGAATGATTGGGTCCTAGGATTTTGAGGGTTGTCAAAAATTTGTTGCGGATCCCCTTCTTCCATAATAATTCCTTCATCCATGAATAATACACGGTCTCCCACTTCCTTAGCAAAGCCCATTTCATGAGTAACTACAACCATAGTCATACCTTCTTCAGCTAAATCTTTCATTACTTCAAGAACATCTCCAACAAGTTCTGGGTCAAGAGCAGAAGTAGGCTCATCAAACAGCATAACTTTAGGATTCATAGCGAGTGATCTAGCAATAGCCACACGTTGTTTCTGCCCACCCGAAAGACTATCAGGATAATCATCTGCTTTATCAGACAATCCTACTTTATCGAGAAGTGGCAGGGCAACGTCTTTAGCTTCTTGTTCAGAAAGATTCTTCACCTTAGTTGGACCGAGCGTGATATTTTCTAAAACCGTTTTATGTGGAAATAGATTAAAATGTTGAAATACCATTCCTACTTGAGAACGTACTTCATTAATATTGACATTGGGATCCGTTAACATTTCACCGTCAATCGTAATTTCCCCTGCAGTTATATCCTCAAGAAGGTTGATGCACCTAAGGAAAGTACTTTTCCCAGAGCCCGAGGGCCCTATCACACACACCACTTCACTCTCATCTACTTTAGCGTCAATTCCTTTTAATACCTCTAAATCACCGAACGATTTGTGTAATTCTTTTACTGTAATCATTTAGACATCCAGCTTCCTTTCTAGTCTGTTTAAATAGAGTGCTGTTGGCACCGTGATACATAAGTAAAGTAAACAAACCATGACGAGTGTTTCAAATATTTCAAATGTAGTATTGTAATATTCTTTTGCCATAAACACGACATCGTGTACTACGATAACAGAAAATACGGATGTATCCTTTAAACTAATAATAAATTGGTTTCCAAGAGGGGGGATCATTCGCTTAAAAGCTTGAGGCCAAATAATATAACGCATTGTTTGATTTTCAGTTAACCCCATTGACCGTCCTGCTTCATGCTGCCCTTTATCAATAGAATATACGGCACCGCGGACAATTTCAGCAATATATGCACCGGCGTTAACTGCAATTGCAATAACACCTGCAGTAAAGGAAGTTATATTTAAGCCAATTAAATCTTCGGAAACACCATAATAAAGAAATAGTGCTTGTGCCAGTATCGGTGTCCCTCGAACAACCTCGACATAAACCGACCAAAACCCTCGAATAAATTTGTTTTTAGAGAGTTTCCCCAAACCAGCTAAGGATCCAATAATCATCCCAAAGAACAGACCAATAACTGTAATCATTACGGTAATTTTCAGGCCATCTATTAAAAATGGCAAACTTTGAACATATGCTGAATCCATAAACGTTGTATAGATCATTCTTCTAGATCTCTCCTTAATAAAACAGCGTAACAAGCAATGACTTGTTACGCTTGATTTTTAGTCTATTTAGTTGATTATTCTGTTTCAGGTGGTGCTGTACCGAACCACTTTTCATAGATCTCTGCATAAGTTCCATTTTCTTTTATCGCTGCTAACCCTTCATTAACTGGATCAACAAGGTCAGATCCCTCTGGTAATGCAATTCCATATGGTTGACCTTCTAGTACGTTACCTACTGTTTTTAATTCATCTGGAGCATTTTCTTTAATATAATACTGTACGTTTGGCAAATCATATAACACTGCGTCCAGACGTCCTCTTTCCAAATCCATATACGCAGTTACAATCTCTGGATATGCCTCAACCTCAGCATCCGTATTATCTTTTAAATAGTCGTTACTTGTAGACCCTTGACGTGCCCCAACTGTTAATCCACCTACATCTTCTATTGATTCAATATCAGAATCCGCAGGTACAGCAAGGATTAAACCAGAATCATAATACTTGTCTGAGAAATCGATGAACTCCTCGCGCTCCTCCGTAATAGAGATACCAGCGATACCTATATCATTTTTACTGGTTCGCATGGAAGCAAGTAACCCATCAAATTCCATTGTTTCAAATTCAATGTCAAACCCGGATTCTTCTGCGATAGCTTCGATTAATTCAATATCAAAACCTTCCATTTCACCTGTATCAGGGTTCTTATACTCAAACGGTTGGAAATTAGAATCGGTTGCAACTGAATAAGTTTCACCATCTCCATCGCCACCGCTTTCACTTGTTCCACAGGCCACAAGTACTCCAATAGAAATAATTGCAATAAGTAATAATGTTATTTTCTTTTTCACTTTCAAATTACCCCCTACTATTTTTATAACGTATTGTATAATTTTCTCACAGTATTCAAACTTTTCAAATTCATGTATACAACTATAATAGAGTATAAATTGTTATATATCAGCTTCTGCCTAATTGTGTCTATTTTCTTTTAAAATAACGCTGTTATACTACAAAATACTCCCAGACACGCAAAATTTAGTATATTTTTTTATGGAACAGAACTATCATTCTATTAAACAGATGAGGTGTATGTACATTATCATGATCATTATTTAAAATGGCGTTAAAAAAGACCTGCTTAGGCCTTTTATTTTGACAGTTATTCAGCTAACACATCCTGGTATTCGGGGGTTTTTTCCAGCTTTCCTTTAGCATAGGGACATGTAGCGGTGATTTTCTTACTTTCTTCTCGGGCATACGTAACAACCTGATCAACTAATTTACCTGCCATACCTTCGCCACGCAACTCTTCTGAAACGTAAGTATGGTCAATATCAATTTGGGCTTCACCTACAGGTATAAACGTAATTTCTGCTGTTGGATTAGTTTCATCGTTTCCTACAAAAAATTTATTTTTACCTTTCTTTATAGTAGTCATGGTAACTCCTCCCTTTTTTTTAAGTATAACAAAGATATTTTATGACTCACATTCATAACTCTCATCACAAAATGGTTTATTGTGTGAATGACCACAGCCACAAAGTGAGGCTCTTATAGCGTTAATTTCTTCGTCTCCTTTTTTAATTTCTAAGTCCCCTTTCACATACATAACATAATTCTCTCTATAGTCAATTATGGTTTTGTGGGGCGGGGTTTCATGAACACCACCATCTTTTCGAACATATTCTAAAGCCCCACTGGGACAGCGCTCCACAATTTCTGCTACTTTATCTGCAAAAGCTCCATCAGCATTTATCCAAGGCTTCTCCTTTACATCAAAAACTTCCGGTAATCCGTTCACACATTCTGCAGCATGGATGCACCGCTCTTTATGAAATTGTACATCGATATCTTCACCAGTGTAATTCTTTAACTCGTTATTCATTAGCAACCATTCCCTTGTTTTAGAAGATAAACTCATCCCTACTATAGTGTCCTTAATTTAAATAGGATATAATTGATTTGAAAAATCTTAGAAAACTGGCACTCGTTAAAGGGATTCTTGGTAAGCGTACTTTGCTTTCTTAGAAGCCCTTATGCTTTGGAGTGCAAGTCTTTATGGCGAAATACCTAGTTGCACTTATGCAGATAAGAAAGTTTTATCTTTCTTATCTGCTAAAATAAAAGTATATGTTACGATAAAGGATAGTCAGGAGGGATTAGGTAAAATGACATGGTCTTGGGAATTATTTTTTTCTTACGATTACGTAAAAGATATTTCAATTTCAATAGGTATTATTTTGCTGTTCTTATTGTTCAGGAAAATATTTGCAAAATATGTTTTTACGCTTTTGTTAAAACTCAGTAAAAGGGCACCAAACGATTTCTTTTCCTACATATTTATAGCCTATGAAAAACCAGTAAGATGGCTCTTCACTATAATAGGTATTTATATTGCTGTAGATTATTTCCCTTATTTGGAACAATCAAATCCATTATTTCTTAACATAATAAGGTCATCTGTTATCTTTATCATAGGTTGGGGACTGTTTAATTTATCCTCTTCATCTTCACTTATATTTTTTAAAATTGAAGAAAAATACAAAGTTGATATTGATGACATATTAATCCCTTTCTTATCAAAGGCATTACGTTTTATTGTTGTAGCAATAAGCATAACCGTAATTGCCCAGGAGTTTGATTATGATGTGAACGGGTTTGTTGCAGGACTTGGCCTAGGTGGACTTGCATTCGCGCTAGCTGCCAAAGATGCCATTGGTAATTTGTTTGGCGGAATTGTTATTATAACCGAGAAACCTTTTACAATTGGAGATTGGATTGAAACCCCTAGTGTGGAAGGTACTGTGGAGGATATTACGTTTCGAAGCACAAGGGTACGAACTTTTGCTGATGCTCTTGTAACAGTACCCAATGCCACTATCGCTAACGAATCAATTACGAACTGGAGTGAAATGGGTAAAAGGCAAATCACATTCAGCATAAGAGTAACTTATGATACTTCTCAGGACAAGATAGAGAAAGTTGTTAAACAGATAAAGGATCTACTTGTGAATCACTCTGACATACATCAAGAGACAATCTTTGTTACCTTTGATAAATATAAAGAAGATGGGTTAGATATTTTCTTATACTTTTTCACGAATACTACTGCCTGGGGAGAATACTTAGATGTTAGAGAAGAAATTAACTTTAAAATATTGGAAATTTTAGAGAATGAAGAAGTTTCCATTGCAATACCAAGCAGAAGACTGTATGTCGAATCCCAAGGCGATGATCATAGTGGACGTGGATTAAGTCAGGAACCTTAGAAATTCGGTATAATGACAGCTACTACTTGTATAGCGTTATTACTATAATAAAAGAAAAAAATAACTTATCCAAATACACCCACAACAGATTCCTATTGTGGGTGTATTTTAATTTATGGCTGTTCTCGAACGCATTGTTGCTTTTTTATCTTCATAGTTGATGTAAACTGCGACGTAACTTTAGGCTTACTTCTATTGCCGCCGTCCGGGATCGCTACGGACGGATGCTTTCCGCGGGCACGGCCTCAGCCTCCTCGAGAAAACCACTCTGCGGGGTCTTCGGACACGTGCTGTTCCCGCAGGAGTCACCGCCCTCCGCTCACCCTGACTGGTAAGGTGTTTTATTAATACAGATACAGTCCCACGACAGTAACGGAAATAACAGTGGAGGAAATACACATAGACTCCTTGAAAATACAAACCGATTTTCTGCGTGCGATGTCTAGCTATGTAGCTTTCCTTATCCTGTGGGAGCAGAGGCCTAGTTGAGACCCCGCAGAGCGTTAGCTCGAGGAGGCTCATCAGCTGCCCACGGGTAGAAGACACTGCGCAGTGAAACGAAGCAGATGTCTCACTTGTACCCGGATGGGTGAAAGCGAAGTGTATTTCCGTAGCGGTAGGTTAACCGTCACATAAAGTTACGTCGCAGTCTATTATAACTTGGAAGTACTAGAAATAGTAGATAAATGGTACTGACATAAGGGAATATTGTCTCTTTACTTTTATAATTATTTTTAAATTTCTCGTTTCGGTAACAGCCGATTCTTCCTGAGCATACAATCCAGCAAATCCTATTAACAAGCTGCAAACCATATTGGAGCGTCTTGTTGACAGCTTACTAATCCCCCGCACACCAATATATGAATATATTAAAATATTTTACCGTTTACTTATATAATTAATCATTTTTTTTGAATGTTAACTTAGTATAGTATATAATAGTTAAATTCAAGAATATTACTTTAGGAGGTATTCTATGGAAAATCAAAAAAAACCAATACCACCTTTATCCATGTATAGAATTACAGCAAAACTTTTTACACATATAGAGAAGTCAGTAAGCTCTTCATTTGGATTAAAAGGTACAGAATTAATACAAACCGGCCTTGAAAAATTTGGATATAAAGATGCATATGATATTGCTGAGCAAGCAACTCGCGAAGGAGAAGAGCATGTTTTAGATGCATATATCCCAGATAAATTTGACAGTGTTAATCAATATGGTGATACAACAATCTATGGATTAATGGCTAAGATGTTTGCTCAAGTTACCAAAGCAGTTGTTGATTCATTCGGTGAAGAGGGTCAAAACGCAATAAAGGAAGGCGTTAGGACTTTTGGAGAAGAGCGTGGAACAGGTATTGCAGAACGTGCTAAACATTTCAATAAGCCAAATACAATTGACAATTATCTATCTAACTATGATATGGGGCGCAGTGATCTATTTGAGTTTGAAACTATCTTTAAAGAAAATGTGATCGAGCAAACTTTTACACAATGTCCTTTTGGTCAGCAATGGGCTGATGATGGTATGCATGAATATGGTATATTATATTGTCAGATGATCGATCCTGCAGTTGCTAAAGGATTCAACCCTGATTTTGAAGTGGAACATGACCAATACGTCCTAAAAGAAGGCGTATGTCATTTTAATTTTAAATTAGAGGATAAAAGCTAGTATAATCTTATTCATGCTTGCTTGGGTACTCCACTAACGTTAAGCGTCCCCCGAGATCGACACGTTATAACCCCCCACTTTTAGAAGCCCTTTAGGGTAATTAAGTGGGGGAGTATTTATGTAGATGCTTTTAATTATACTACCATGTTGTAAATTTTTGATATAAAGGTCCGGCCCCTAGTACGTTAGCACTTAGGTACCGAGAGCCGGGCATTTATTTTCCACAACATTTCTTGAATTTTTTCCCACTTCCACAAGGACACGGTTCATTTCTACCTACTTTTTGCTCATTTCGAATAGGTTCAGTAACTTCTCCTATTCCTTGAAATAGTTCAAAATCACCGTCATTCCAACCCATTTCTGTGATTTCGTTTTTCCATTCTTGAAGCTTTGGATGATCAATTTCATTAATCATACAATTACAGTACAGGGACTCCGGTAGATCAACGTACCAACCAGCATACTCACCATCAATAATTTTTTCAATGATTGGAATAGCCTTTGTTGAAAGTTGCATACAAAGAGCATCAGCAATTAATGTGCGGACTGGCTCTACCGCTACTTCTTCTACCAACTGTAATAACATTTCTTCAGCGTAGGGACTCTTAATCTGCTTAACCACATCTAATGCAAAAGGTCCGGTTTCTTCATCATTAACATACGGCATCAGGCTGTCTACAACTTCGTCTCCACCTATTTTAACCAAGGATTGTATTACTTCCTCCACTAACACATCTTGGTCTAGATCATTAAAAAGAAGTTTAACTAAAGTAGGTGTCATTTGTTGCATTCTGGTCTCTCCAGCAAGCATTACAAAGAAAATTCCATAAATAGAAACAAAATCTTCTTGTTCTTCTTGCTCTAATACCCTCACAACCATTTTTCGATCCCAATCGTTCCGAGAGGATAATAACTCGATAATTTTCCCCGCAACTTGAAAGCTTTTGTTATCATATCGAGTTCCTATTTGATCAGCGTAATTTTTTAGTTCGTCAAAAAGTTCACTCGTTGAAAGTGAAGCTAGATTTAAAAGGTCGTGAAATAAATTCCTTTGTTTATTATTAAAGCAAGGAATAATGTGTTCTTTATACTGTTGTAGAAAAGGAATCGGACTATTCATCACTAAAGTAAGTGCGGTTTTATAATCCCTAGATGTTTTGTTCAACGTTTTTATTTGATGAAGCAATTCTAGGAAACAATTTTCCGACATTGGAAATTTTATTTTATCCACAAACTGCAAATTCCGGTTTTTATTAGCTTCTAATACAATCGGTAATGTCTTTTCATTTGCTAGATAGCTTTCTTCCAGTAACCCTAAGGCAAAATCTTGAACAACAGCCTCTTCATAGTTAAGGAAAGGATGTACTCTTTCAATAAATGTTGTTTGCATAGTTAAGCTCCTTTATTCTATTTATCATTTAGCTATATTAATTTTACGTATTTGGTAGTTAACTATCAAACTGCTGAGTTAATTTAAATTTTAAAAGAACCGCTATATATGTTTGTAATTATGATTAATCTCGTTTTTTAAATGAAGCCCTTCAACAAGTTATCCGGCTAAAGTCCTTCCCGCGCTTGAAGGGGGCGTCTTCTGTCTGATGATGATAAATGAGATTTACTATTTTAGATCAGATAACTTTTTGGCATATCTTTCCTCACTAAATGGAACATGATCCTTCATAATTAAGTACATTTCTTCTATCAAAATTGCACCAATCATTTCTTTTGCCTTATTCCCCGAATAGCCTGATTCCCTTAATCTTTGATAGGTTTTCGTTGTGCATATAGGGTCCTCCATTTTTAGTTGGTTTTCAACAGTTTCTAATATTTGCGATTTTACTCTTTCGTTAGCCATAGTTTTTTCTCCTTTTTTAATTAATAGTAGTGTCTTCTATCTATTACTATACTGATCTACTTCTAGAATTAATATACTTGAAGTTTATCAAATAAGAAAGGATGATAATTCAAATTTTGATTGTCAAGAATACTCCGAATTCATTATATAATGCTGTAATACCTGATTAAATAAGAATGGATTTAAATAGCTGCATAACTTTATTCAAGTTATACAGCCTCTTTGTATCTCCGAGATTGTTTCTTAATGAATTCTGGAATAAACAGTTCTTTAGAAAACTTGGCTTATCGTTAAAGGAATTCTTAGTAAGCGTACTTTGCTTTCTTAGAAGCCCTTA
>NZ_JBHTKJ010000054.1:0-3553 GCF_042675965.1 Virgibacillus byunsanensis
GACGATTACCCAAGAAGCCCCCACTTCAAGCAACCCGTAAGGGTGGTAAGTGGTGGGAGTAGTTCACGCTTTCTTTCTAAGAATTGTTTTCATATGAGATGCAATATCTCTTTCATCATCACTTGTAGATTGTTCAAGTTGTGAAATAACAAGCTTTAATCGCTCAGCGGAATGATTTTGACTCAACTTTGCCTTTCCTTCGATTTTATCGATCTTGATTTTGAATCCAACAATGCCTTTTGCCTGCCCTTCTAAAAAACGAGCATCCAATTGGTCCCATTGATATGAACTATTTGGATCTTCATATTTCAACACCATTTGATGGAGGGAATCCATCATTTCTTCGCCCTCTATGATCTCAACCTTTCCGTTTATATGAGCAGCTACATAATTCCATGTCGGAACAGCATTATTTGTTTCATACCAGGAAGAAGAAATATAACAATGCGGTCCCTGAAAAATGGCAAGTACCTCCTGTCCCTCTATATCTTTCCACTGCTTATTCGGTTTTGCAAAGTGGCCGTACAAATATCTTTTTTCTTTATTTAAAATCAAAGGAAGGTGAGTCGCATACGGATGACCCTGATGTTGGGAAAATAGAGTAGCGAAGCTATTTTCCTCAATAATCTCATAAATCTCTTCTTCATCTTTGATTTCAAAGTGCTTTGGAATATACATCATCATCACTCCTCATCTAATTTCGTGCTTGAAAATATTATATCACTCATATAAAATATATTATGATATAAACTGACATTTAAAAAGATACAATTTAAAATAAATAAGCATGTCAGGAGAAATTGTATATGAAAAATTATCTTTTTGCCTTAAACGAAAGCTCTCCCAAATACAAACAAATCTACGAGCAGTTTAAATCGTTTATTGAACAAGACAATGTGAAAGCTGATGAACAACTACCCTCCATTCGGCAACTTGCTGATTCTCTCCAAGTAAGCCGTAATACAACCCTAACGGCATATAATCAGCTTGTAGCAGAGGGTTATATTCGCGGGGAAGGGAGAAAAGGTTATTTTGTCAATCAATTAGAGCCATCTTTATACCAGGAACCACGAATTCCCTCTAACAATAAGAGGGAGGTAAAGGAAGCGTCCGTTCGTGTCGATTTTCGGACAGATGCTGTTGATCAGTCCCATTTCCCCTTAAAAATATGGAGGCGAATAGCGAATCAAGTCTTAACGTTACCTGAGAGCTTTCGGTATGGGGAACCATTTGGAGAGGTAAGTCTACGCGAACAAATTGCCGCATACTTACTCCAATCACGTGGAGTAAGAACAGATGCAGATGCCATTTTGATCGGTAGCAGTACACAACAAATGCTTATCAATCTAGGCCATATACTTCAGGAAGATTATTCAGAAATTATCGTAGAAGATCCAGGGTTCGATGGTGCCAGGGAAGCTTTTCAATTCCATCACTTTTTGCTTGAATATTTGCCGGTATATGCAACAGGTGCAGATCTTTTGCAACTTAAACAAATGGATTCACCCTTAATCTATGTAACACCTTCTCATCATAGTCCGTACGGTGTAAGCATGTCCATTCAACAACGACAAACGCTCGTTCATTGGGCAAACAAGGTACAGGGATACATTATTGAAGACGATTATGATAGTGAGTTCCGATATACGCAACGTCCGTTTCCAGCGCTCGCTTCTATTGATTCAACAAGAGTCATTTATCTGGGAAATTTCTCAAAGGCTTTTCTTCCGGGACTACGTTTAAGCTATATGGTGTTACCACAACAGCTTTTAAACCGTTATAAAAATCAGTTCCTGAACTTTGAAAGTTCAACTTCACTTTTTAGCCAACTTACAATGGCTAAATTTATGGAAAATGGGGGATGGAATCGGCACATTAAGCGAATGCGCCTTGTTTATAAAAGAAAAATGAAATACCTCGTTTCATTATTAAAAAAACACTTTGGGCAAAATATATCCATTATTGGCGAACAGTCCGGTTTGTACGTTTTAATTAAGGTATATCTAGGGCATTCAGAGGAATGGTTAATCGAGCGGGCTTTCCATTATGGTGTTAAAGTGCGGCCAACTTCGATCTATTTCATAAAAAACCATCCGGATAGGCCAATGATTAAACTAGGGTTTAGCGGTCTTTCTTATGATGAAATCGAACTTGGTGTAAATCTTTTAAGAAAAGCATGGTTATAAGAGTACTTTTAAAGTCAGTGATATTCTTTAAACAAACAGACGCGTTTGTGGTATATCATAAGCCTAATTTCCAGCTAAAAAAACGGAGGAATTAGGCTTTGTATCTCTCAAAATTCCTTAACGTTATAAATCTGCACTTTCATGACATTACCTATTGGTATATACATTGGCGATAAGTGGTAAATCTAGTGGCAATCGCTGGTACAAAACATGACAGAAGTGGTACATTTCAGTATCCGTAATCATGAGGTATTAAAAAAATTGATTTATGCTGAAAAAGCCTTAGAGCATCCGTTGGCACAAGCAATTGTCGAATACGGCGAAGAAAATGATATTAAGTATGAAAATGCGGATCATTTTGAAGCTATACCGGGACACGGTATCAAAGCAACAATAAACGGAAAAAATGCGTTCGTGGGTACAAGAAAGTTAATGAAACGAGAAAATATAAGCTATGAATCACACGAAGAACAATTGTAACAACTCAAAAAAGCAGGAAAAACGGCTATGTTAATTGCGATTGATGGAACCCTTTCTGGTATATAGTGGCTCTCGCCGATACGGTTAAGGAATCATCGAAGTAAGCAATACAGGAGCTTCAATCATTAGGCATTAAAGAACAGCAAATGCCATTGCTAGTCAAGTTGTACCAAGTTGCATCCAATGCAATCTTATTGCTTGACTATAGAACTATTGTTCGTATAATGTATATTTAGAATATTATATTATCTAATACGATTTATATTCTACAAATAATGTATTTTTTAATGATCAGCAATTCATATAAACCAAGGAGAGTTAGTTATGCCTAGAAATCCAGGTATCACAGATGAAGCAATCATTAAGATGTATAAAAGCGGAATACCCTTCAATGAAATGGTGAAAATTATCGGAGTTTCGGATCGCGCCATTCGCAATGTGATGTATAAGCATGGTATTAAAATGAATCGGGAGCAATTTTCTGGGCAACCACGTAAGCATAAAGTAAATGAGGATTTTTTTGAGATGTGGACACCTGAAATGGCTTGGGTTTTAGGATTGTTTATTACCGATGGATGTGTTAGTGAGCAGCAACATACTATCTCATTTACACAAAAAGATGAGAAGATACTTCACTTAGTTGCTGACTTCATGAAGGCAGACTACATAGTAACACGCTTCTCTATAACAAAAACGACTCCAACATTGATAATTAATTCCAAGAAAATTAAAGAAGACCTTCAACAATTAGGTATAGTTGCCAATAAATCAAATACAGTACCATTTCCAGAAGTACCAGATCAGTATTTATCACCTTTCATTAATGGTTTAGAAAACCCCTGGCTATGCCGGGGGTTCCGGAGAGCTTCTAGCGTGGTAATAAAAAA
>NZ_JBHTKJ010000055.1:0-24769 GCF_042675965.1 Virgibacillus byunsanensis
GCCGAGGCCGGTAAGAGAGGCTTCCAGCCGCAGAGCAAACCACCAGTTCACACTGGTGGTTTTGATTAGGGGAGTGATTGATGGTGATGGCTGGGTGCAAAGGAATGGTTATGTTATGAATGTGACAACGGGAAGTTCTCATTTTGCAAATGGACTACTATCTGTGTTTGAGTCATGGGGACTGCGTTCAGAAATAACCTCGACAGTTAGTCAGGCTGGAAATCCTATTTACCGAATTTGGGTGAAAGGCAAACGTGACCTTCCTAAGTTAGCAAAGATAATATATAATAATGTCACTAAAGAGAATTATGTACAACATAAAAGAGAACGGATATCGCAGCGTTCCCAATAAATAATAAGGAGAGATTGAAATGTGGAAACTAGTTAACGGGAAACTAATTCAGACAACGGATGTGTCCAGAGTTAAATTTAGAACGAACATAAGTAAATCTATTTTAGAACAGTTAAATGCTTTAGCTGAAGAACATGATACATATGTAAACTATCTACTTGAAAACGGGTTAGAAAATGTTTTGGCTGAAGGAATCATTCTATATAATAAGGAGTTAAGACCTAAAGACCGGGTTCAATACAAAACAACATACGACAAAGATTTATTAGAAAACGTTAAAGCATTTGCAAAGGATCATAAGTTATATATAAATGATGTAATTGAATATAGTGTACAGTTAATCGACTTGAATAATAATATTAAAGGGAGTAGTTATAAGAATAGGATAGAAAAATAAAAAATAATATTTATTATAACGCCCCGAACATAATATATATTATAGGAAGTTATTGAAAGAACGCAGAATTATGTCTCACAACCTAGAATACTTGTGATATTGAGATAAAACGAAATTTCGCAAATGATGGTCACTTCTTATAATAAGCATTATGGTAAAGTTCCTAGCTTCAACTTGACGATAATTATCAGGATCGTCAGGACAACTTCCAGAACTGTCCGATAATCCATTGGTTCGGGATATAACTTGTTGGTTCGTCTAAATAATAAATAAATTTGGAGGTCATACATGCAATTCCAACAAGCTTTAGATGATTATTTACTGTATTTGGAAGTCGAACAAAATCATTCTGTCAATACCTTAACTGGTTATGAATCCGATTTACGTCACTTTTTGAATTTTTTAGTAGATCATAAACGATCTACTGATTTAAGTGATTTGAATCCATCTATAGTTTGTCGATTTATACAACATCAACGAATGAAAGCATTTGTCAGTCCGCGTACCATGCAACGACGCATTTCCAGTCTAAAATCCTTTTGTCAGTACTGCTTAAAAGAAAAGTTGGCAGATGTTGATTCCATGACTGGTATCATGGCACCGAAGTCAGATAAAAAACTGCCTATTTATATGAATATGGAAGAATTAAAACAACTCTTTGATTCGTTGGAGAAAGATAAACGCCCCCTCTCCCTTCGGAATTAAGCCATGTTTAAATTGCTTGTGATAACCGGGATGAGAAAGTCTAAATTAGTCAACTTAGTATGGGAACAAGTAGACTTTTATAATGAAACGATTCGGGTTTAGGAAAAGGAAAAAAGAGCGCCTCCTCCCCCTTCATTCCATCGTTGTTCCTTTATTAAAGAAATACAAAGATTCACTGGAGAATTTTCAATAGCACCCTATGGAACCCATCTTTTTAAATGGAAATGGGAAACCGTTAAACGCTAGGGGGTTAAACTACATTTTTAAGGAAGTGTTAACAAGAACTGGCCTCCCTACTCATCGGTTTACGTTGCACCATTTACGTCATACCTTTGCAACCTTGCTCTTGCAGCAGATGAAAATAGAATCGAAAGATGATCACGGTAATACGATTACAAAAGAAAAAGTTGATTTAAAAACGCTTGAAGAACTATTGGGCCACGAATCATTAGCAACTACACAGGTTTATATCCATGTTGATTTTGATTCTAAAAAGAAAGCGATAGATTCATTTCGAATTAAATAGGTAAACTCCCCCGAATTCGCGTGAGAGTTCATGGCGTAATCAGTAAATTTTTTTCTTATTTCTTCGTATATAATAATCGATATTGTCTTTATTATCACTGTGTCCAAGTAAAAACTTAATGGATTATCTATCCACTCCTCGTTCGTCTAAAATAGTGGCAATAGAAGCTCTAAATCCATGTGGTGTAACATGCTGATCCCCTTTTATCCGTGATTCGATTTAATTGTTTGCATGCAACGGATTCCCTTTCAAAATATGTCGTCTGGTTGTAAATGATTTTCATCAATATGCCTTTTTAATCGAGGAAAGGAGCGTGGGAGGTATAGGGAAGATCTGATTTTGTGCTTTGAATTCACAATCCCAGCATCATAGTGAATTAAGTTTTGTTCAAATTTTACATCACTACAGTTTTAAGCTGGATTGGAACAAGTATTCCCTGAATATAGAGGTGTCTTTGGAGAGCTATATTCATATGTTTCTTTACGTATTCTCAAAGAATAAAAGGCATCAGAAGATATCTTGGAAACTAGTGAGGATGATTTATGTAAGAGTCATTCTTAAAAATGGTCTTATGAAAAGGTGCAAAAGCTAAAAGAAGCAGCATCACGAAACCCATTTAAAAAAACGTTGTATCAGAGTCATCTGTTAAGCATGGATATGTATATAGATATACTTCTTCAATTTAAAGAGCATCTATCAAAGTTGGAGGCAGAAATAGATACCCTGGCTCAAGAAATTGAAGAATATAATATTATCAAATCTATCCCTGGTATTGGAGAGAAGATAGCTGCCACGATCATTTCTGAGAATGGGGAAATAGATAGATTTAATCATCCAAAAAAGCTTGTAGCTTTTACAGGAGTTAATCCTAGCATTTTTGAATCAGGTAGGTTTACAGCCAGCATTAACCGCATTACTAAAAGAGGCTCTAGACGCCTACGACATGCCCTATTTCTAGCTGTGCGTTGTATCAAACGTGATATACGAAAAAGAAAACGTGTAATGAAATACTCCCTCGAAATAGGAGAATGAGAGAGTTTTACGATAAAAAACGTAGCGAAGGCAAACCTTTTAGAGTAGCAGTTATTGCTTGCATAAATAAGCTCTTACATTGGATTTATGCCTTACTAAAAAAGAAAACGACTTTCCAAGATATAGATTAAAAACTATATCTAGCTAAATTACCCAAAACCTTCCAGAATGATAATAGCGGAGGGTTATTTGGCATGCCCAATTTTAGTATATCATATAATTTTTTAGAATTTTATTGAAAAATGTTGACAACTATTAGCTGGTTTAGTTTAAGATCAATCCTTCTTTTCATAATCCCCCTTGTAAGACCTTCTGTATTAGGATAAGCTAACTCGTCTTCCATAAATACCTGCATGGAGATATCTCCGTATAAGTTTAAGCGCTCTTGGGTCGTTGATTCGATTACTAAGCGTTCGCACCAGTCTTCCATGGTTCACTGTTCGAAAAGCTTCTATAAATCCATATCAATGACCTAGCGGTATCCTTGTTTAATTTAACTTCTTGCGTGTCTTACCGCCTCATGACCCCGTTTATTAGGGCGAAAAGCTATAACTATACTCAGAAAATGTTTGATCATTGATTTCCGTGAGAACTTGTGCGATTGCCATGGAGGAATCGGTCTGTCACCGCAGAAATGCCCAACATCCTCTTCCCGCCGATTTCTACTTGATGGACAGATAGTAGGTACTTTTTCTAATTGTTCTCGTATGGAAGACTAGTGTTATGTGTAACAAACCACTCTCTTCCCTTCTGATGTCCCCCTCAGAATTCACCGTTTCCTCCACTAGGGAAGGTTTATATGTTTCTCCTTCAACGAGTGTTGCGTACGCAAATAGGCAATTCTTCTTAAATGATTCTGCCCTTCCTTGGTACTCTCCTCCCCTGGTAAGTGCACATTCTTCCTCTTCATGTCCCTACTTCATTTAATCAATGCTCCCTTGGCAGTATGGACTTCGGCTTATATTGCAACATCATCCAAGAACACCTAGCCTTCTATGAAGTTCGTGTTCCTTAGGGCGGAGATTTGCCACCGACTTACTTCAGGCTCCAGTTCACCCTGGCCACCCTTGTCTTAAGATAACCACTATTACTGCCTTCATGGCTCGGGACTCTTACCCTAGAGAATATGCGCATGCCTGGCGCACAACAGTACAGGCCCTGCGATATCAGCGCACTTTGCAACTGCCCTTGCACAAAAAGACCGCTTGATTAACGATCAAAGGAATCATCTATAATTATAACCAAGTTCTCAGCAGCTATTATTTTTTGTACTGACTGTTGTTGTCTAATGATGATACTACATTCAATCTGACAGTCTACAGCCTATAAGAAAGTTCTTTATTCCACCACTCCCTCTATATATTCCTCTTGTTTTATTTTAGATCGGTAAAGAACTAATATTCGAATTTCTTGGCTGAATATTTGAAATATTAGTCAAAGTTGATTATTATATAATCAATTATGACTAAGGAGAGAACTAGTATGTACTTAAAAGAAAACGCTTATATTATCCTAAAACAAATTTTAAAAGATTCTTTTGATGAAATTTTCATTGCCGATGCTGAAGGGGATATTATCTATGCTAAACAATTTACGGAAGATTTATTTGGAATCCCACACAAGAAAATAATTTATATGAACGTCTTCCATTTGGAAAAAGAAGGCATTTTTTTCCCGTCTGTTATAGTAAATGTGTTAAAAAACAAAAAGGAAGAAACACTTATTCAAGAAACAAGAAAAAAAAAGAAGTTAATTATCTCAGGATATCCAATTTTTAACAAAACGAATGAATTGATAGGAGCAATCAGTTTTTCTAGGGATGTTACTGAAGTTGAACAACTCCAAAAAGAAAATAAACAAGTAGCAAAAGCCATACAAAGCTACCTCGAAGAAATAGCTGAGTTAAAAAAACAAGCAACTCATCCTTATTCCATAATAAATAGCAAAATGGCAAAGATACTTGATGTTGCGTCTAAGGTGGCTGGTTTAGATGTTACTGTACTATTGGAAGGTGAGTCAGGAGTTGGGAAAAATCACTTTGCACAAAAGATTCACCAAATGTCACCAAGGAAAAATAAACCTTTCATTGAAGTAAACTGCGGAGCCATATCTGAATCCTTAATTGAATCCGAATTATTTGGTTATGAGGATGGAGCCTTCACTGGTGCAAAAAAGGGAGGAAAAAAAGGGTATTTTGAAAGCGCCGGTAGAGGTACTCTTGTTCTGGATGAAATTGGTGAACTCCCAATGCATCTCCAGGTGAAACTATTATCCGTTTTACAAAATCAGTCAGTTACGAGAGTTGGAGGAACCAAAAAAATAGATATGAACTGCAGAATTATTTGCGCAACAAATCAGAACTTAGAAGAAATGATTCTAAACAAACAATTTAGAGAGGATTTATATTATCGTATTAATGTAATTAAACTGACTATCCCCCCCCTAAGAGAGCGCAGGGAAGAAATAATTCCATTAATTTATGGAGTACTTGAAGAATTCAATGAAAAATACGGAATGGATAAGCATTTCACCCCTGAGATGCTTGCCTGGATTAGCCGTCAAGAATGGCCAGGAAATGTCAGGGAACTGCGCAACTTTATTGAGAAAGCAATTATAACTACTGACATCAAGGAAATCAACTTTAAGTTCGTTAAAGATATCACAAATAACATGCCCTCCAAAAAAGCTACAAAAGATTTGACTTTAAAAGAATACCTAGAAAGCGTAGAAAAAGATTTTTTTGTATCTATGTACAATAAATATCCTAGTAGCATTCAATTAGGTAAAAAATTAGGTATCAGTCAGTCAACCGCAAACAGGAAAATCAGAAAATATATTTGTGGTAGTCAATTTTGACTTAATCAGATTTATTTTAAGCTAGAATTAAATAACATTTTCTTATTTTTAAATAGTTCAAAACATTAATTACACTGATTTCTAGATAAATATTTTTAATCAAATGTAAGTTTTAATTAGCTATCAGGGAGCGTCTGACAATATATCTAGACACCTGATTGAATTCTTTTAATTCTTAAATGATAAATTTGGCATGTTTTTTGCAAGTATTAGGTGTCAAGTGAAAATTTGAAAAAAGGAGGTACTTCTTACTTGAACTTAACCAAATAAGGAGATTTGCATAGTAGCAGAGAACAATGACAAATTTATCGGAGGTGCATAAATATTGAATTGGATTCACATTCAAAAAGGTATTGTAATGAAACTAAAATTAAGTGATCGTATGCACTAGTTTTATAACCTGTGCTAACATATTTTATCTTTCAACATTAACCAAGTGTTTTATAATCTTCAAAATGTGGTGCAACAAACAAGGTGAATTGAAAATTAATAGACTACGATTATTTTGAAAGTGCTTTCATATAATTTCAGGAAGGGTGAAAGAGAAATGAAAACTCAAAATATAAATAGTAAAAAAAAATTAACGGAGTATGTTGATGTTGATTATACTTTGACACATGTACCACTCCATGCTCGAAAAAACTGGGTATCTATTTTTGTAGTTCTTCTAGGATTTACTTTTCTAGCTACCTCAATGGCTGCTGGAGCAAATATAGGCGTTGCATTTAAAATGGATGAATTAATACAAATTTTAATTATCGGAAGTTTAATTCTTGCCCTATATGTTGGTTTTTTATGTTGGATTTCAGCAAAAACAGGATTAAATTCTATACTCTTAGCTCGTTATGCCTTAGGTAAAATCGGTTCGAAGTGGGGAGATATTATATTAGGAGGAACTCAGGTATTTTGGTATGCTGTGCAATCAGCTTATATAGGTACCGTCTTTACTCAAGCTTTTGGTCTCGAAAAGTACTATATTCCGATTACTGTTTTTTTCTCACTCTTTTTCGGTGTTTTTGCGATAAAAGGTACAAGGGGTATGGAAATTATTGCATATGCCTCAATGCCAGCGTTTATTTATTTAGCATACATTATCCCTTCACTAAGTATTGAATCAGCTGGTGGAATACAAGAACTCTTTCTAATAGAGCCTAAGGCAACCGCAACAATGACCTTTAGTGCAGCAGTTACTATTACGGTAGGTACATTTATCTCAGGTGGTACTAATGCACCCAATTGGGCTAGATTTGCCAAGACACCAAAAACTGGATTTATAGCTGGCTTCTTATCCTTTTTTGTCGGTACTATTGTAATGGTTTTTTCCGGTATGTTAGGAGGAATTGCCTTGCAACAGGGGGATATGGTGGAGATTTTAATAAGTATGGGAATCGTAATCATGGGAGTTATTATATTGATATTTAATATATGGACTACTAATACTGCGACTGCCTATTCTTTCGGTGTTGCTGGGGCTGAATTTTTTAATAAACCAAATAAAATTCCATATGTATTTTGGGGACTTATAATAGCCACTATTATGGCTGCAGTAGGAATTTACGAAGTGTTTATTCCATTCTTGTCTATGTTGGGTATTTTTATACCTCCACTGGGTGGCTTAATTATAGCGGATTATTTTTATACATGGAGAAAGTCATTTCCTAAACTGGAAAATGTAAAATTTAGAACAGTTCGGTATGCTAATCTAACTGCATATCTATTGGCTACTTTAGGGGCATATATTAGTTCTATTTTTGAAGTAGGATTTCCTTCTATTAACGGTGTGTTTTTAGTGATAGTTTTTGTCTTTGTACTAAATAAGACTTTTGAAAAGCTTGGTATTTCTGACTTACATGAAATTGTAGATGAGCCAGAAATAAAGAAACCTGAAAATGATAACAAGACTGGAATCTCGATTTAGTTTTTTGGTAATTTTGTATTAAATTTCTATTTAAATAAATTTAAAGGGAGATTTTTGAAATGATTAAAAATCCAATACAATGGCCAAATGAGGCGAAATGTGCAGTGGCTATCACGTTTGATATGGACACTGACAGTCCTCTTCATCTTGCTCTTCCTAATCGAGCTTATCGACATGTCTCAGCACAATCTTTATTCAGATATGATGAAGTTGCAGTACCTCGTATCTTGAAAATGTATAGGGAATTCAATATGAGGCAAACCTTCTTTATTCCAGCATGGTGTATTGAGAAATATCCAAAAACAGTTGAGCAAATAGTTGAAGATGGACATGAAATTGCTCATCATGGTTACCTTCATGAACACCCAAATGAGCTAACTAAAGAAGAAGAAGAGTACTGGTTTACTAAGTCGATAGAGGTTATTAAAGATTTTACGGGACAGCGCCCTCGAGGGTTTCGGGCTCCACTTTATAATTACTCAGAGAACTCGACAGATTTATTAGCCCAAGAAGGATTTTTATATGATTCGTCTCTAATGGCTGACGATGTTCCATATTTGTTGGAATCAAAGAATGGAAAGGTTATTGAATTACCAACACACTGGGCTGTAGACGATTGGCCTCAGTATGCTCATTTTTCAGAATTAGACTATATAATGCCTATTCAATCTCCACAAAGTGCAATGGAAGTATTTATGTCTGAGTTTGAGGCGGCCTATGAGTTTGGAGGAATGTTTATTCCTGTTTGGCATCCATTTGTCACAGGAAGATTATCACGCTTACGTAGTGTATATAGAATGTTGGAAACTATGCATGAAAGAGGGGATGTATGGTTTGCAACAATGGAAGATATCGCACAGCATGTTCAAAAATGTATTGATGAGAGATCTCACACTCCAAGAGTAGAAAAAATGCCATATTATGACAGCCCCATATCTGAATTATCAAATAACCCTTTTAAGAAATAAAAAAGAAATCAATCTATAAATTATAAGGAGGAGATAATCATGGTTAAACCTGAAGAAAAACAAGTTTTAAATTTACCTTTCACTGGAATCTCTACTTTTGGAAAGTACCCGGTTTGTCCAAATCTTGAAGAATTAGATGCGGATGTAGCAGTTATTGGAGTACCTATTGATATGGGAACACAGTGGAAATCTGGTGCAAGAATGGGTCCACGAGGAATCAGGGAAGGATCTACATTGTACAGTTTTGGACTAGACGGAGCCTACGATATCGAAAATGATATCACATATCTTGGCCCAGATTGGAAAGTAGTCGATTGTGGAGACGTGGACATCGTTCATGGAGATCTTATGCAATCTCACGAAAACACCGAATTAGCCATTCGGAAAATAGTTTCCAAAGGTGCTATGCCAGTTGTCTTGGGTGGAGACCATTCCATTACTGCTGCAGTAGGTAATGGTTTGGAAGAATTAGGTCCGTTTCATGTGATTCAAATTGATGCTCATCTCGACTGGGCCGACCATCGTTCAGGCCAGCGTTATGGACACGGAAGCTGTATTCGTCGTTTATCTGAGATGGATCATGTAAAGAAAACCTTCCAGTTTGGTATCCGCGGAATCTCAAGCAGTTTAAAAGAGGATGTGGATGCTGCAAGAGAATACGGAAGTACCATTTTATCACCACGCCAAATGAGGAAAATAAGTCTAGAACAATTGTTAGAACAAATTCCAGCAGGAGAAAAATATTATGTAACTATTGATATTGATGGTATTGACCCTTCCATCGCACCTGGGACAGGAACACCTTCTCCTGGTGGTCTGCTTTATGATGAAGTTAATGAATTACTGAAAGGAATAGCAAATCGAGGCGAAGTAGTTGCTTTTGATTTAGTTGAAGTTGCTCCCCCTTATGATCCAACTGGAATGACTGGACAAGTTGCTGCCCGTATCTCATTAGATTTACTGAGTTATGTTCTAAAAGAAAAAGAGTTAAAAGAAATAGAGGATAAGAGGATTTCTTCCCACGTGTAAAACGAACAGGTTGCCCTTTAGTGGGTAACCTTTTTTCTGAAACTAATTAATTTTAATAATCAAAGAGTTCCAAATGAGTTCAAAGTAACTGCTATATTAGCGTTTTTCTAATATGCCCTATTCAATATTTATTTTATCAAACAGTCTCGGCACTACCGTACACAGTCCGTCATTGAAGTAATAACTATACCTATCATTATTTTTTGGTCAAAATTAGGTCCTAAGCTTAGTAAAGTTAATTTAATCATGACTATTTTATGAATAACTTATTTAGTTTTTCACCGTTACTACCATATAAAAATAGACCTACATGCTAAAGGTAAGAGCACAATCTCTTGCCTTTAAGCGATAATTTACTCGCGCCTTACCGGACCAGACCAATCCTAACCATATCGCACAGGACCGTGCCGCGCTATACCACTTTTCGTGTGTACTTTATTTGTTATTCACCAAGTTTGTTCTCGCCAACCTGGTTTTATAACTCCTTTTTTAATGCATTACCTTTCATGCCACTATGCCTTAAGTCAACACGTAATGAATGACATTCTTCTAGTATAACTGACTCCTCGCATCTAACGCATCTCCTTCCATCACTATACCGAATCATAGGACGGATATTATGCTCCCATACTTCTTTAGGCGGACGTTTTTTGGGTATCTCTTACATTTCTTTCATCAAAAGATAAAACCTCAAAATGACCATAACCAATTGTCCTAGCATCAGATAAACCAACTAATACCCCTGCATCAAGTAATACTTGTTTGACTTGCCCCTCACTTACAATAGAATTATCCCACTGTAATTCAAATTCAGTTCCCACACTGATGATAATCCTACTCTATATCTTACGTTACGTCCTTTAATATTGGGAGTCCGTACAGATCTTACATCTCATCATCTTCAGGCGTTCTATTAACTAATTCTTCTTCGCTAGGAATGTACCTATTAAATAAAAAGTTTTCATTCAGCACTTGTAGTGTTAATGAAAACTTAGCTTGTATAGACCCCCCCACCACTTTTAGTGTGAATATCTGCAGCTCTTAATCAACCAAAAATTTATGAATGATCTACATATAATTGATTATCTCTTGTAGCAGTGTAGCTATTCTTCCATTCATCGGGATTTTTACCAGCTACCCCAGTTTTAACTTTTCCTCTCAAGGAATAACTTATCATTCGAGAAACAATTCAATAATAACGGACGAATACCTTTGACCTTCACTTTAGTTTTTACTTGTGCCATCCCTAACCTCATCATGCCGCCCCTAATGGCTAGAAGCTCTCAGGAACCCCCGGTATAGCCAGGGGTTTTCTAAACCATTAAATAAAAATTAGGTGCTATAAAACAACTCTTTATTTTATAGCACCTAATTATAATCATACGCCAATGTATTTAGCTGTCGGTCTAAATATTGTGTTATTATTTGATTGTTCAATAGTATGTGCACACCAGCCAACTATGCGGCTTGAACTAAATATTGCTGTAAATAATTCAGGATCAATTTCTAATGATTTCATGATTGCAGCTGCGTAATATTCTACATTTGTGTAAAGTTTCTGATCTGGTTTCAGTGATTGTAATATCTTAATTGTTTCTATTTCGGTTTTTAAAGCTAAATTTACCCAGTCTGGTATTTCATCTAGCTGCAGAATGATTTCTTTTAGTGCTGTAGCACGTGGATCCAACGTTTTATAAACCCTGTGGCCAAATCCCATAATTCTTTCTTTATTTTGTAGTTTCTTGTGAATAATTTCACTTATTTTATCTTCAGTTTGAATTTCATTTAGTAATTCAATTACACCTGATGGTGCTCCGCCATGTAACGGTCCTTTCATCGTACCGATAGCACTTGTAATCGCTGATACCATATCGCTTTCTGTTGATATAGTGACTCTTGCTGAAAATGTTGATGCATTTAGTCCGTGTTCCATTGTCATAATCATATAGGCTTCAAGCATTTTTGCGTGATTTTGATTTATGTTTCCAGTAAGCTTATATAAAAAGTTTTCTATATGATTTAAATCGTTTCTTGATTTGAAAATAGACTTATTGTTAATTTGCCTGTAACGATAAGCTACAATAGATGGCATTATAGAAATGAGTTTCATTGCATGATCAGTCTTATCACTACTTGCTAAAGTTACGGATGAAATGGCTGTTCGTAATACATCCATTATCGAATGGCTGGCTGGTAATGAATCAATAATCCATTTAACATGGTTTGGTATTTCCCTATACTCAGTTAACTTCGCACAAAAATCATTTAATCCATTTTGTTCTGGGAATTCTCCATGTAGTAAATAAAAGGCTACTTCCTCGAAAGAATACTTTTTTACAATATCATCTATTAACAAGCCACGATAACTTAAAATACCTTGCCCGCCATCAATATAACTCAATTCTGTCTCTACAGCTTTTATTCCTTTTAGTCCTGGTTTATACATGTTGCCCTCCCCTTCCCTCTTTAGTAACTTAAGTATAAATCAATTAAATAATTATTAAAATTTAATATTTTTTAGTATAATGATAAATAAACTTTATTAATAAGGAATGGGATATGGATATTCATACGCTAGATACGTTTATACTTGCTGCCGAACATGAAAACTTTCGAATAGTTGCTGAAAAATTGTATATTAGTCAACCTGCCGTAACGTTCCAGATTAGACAGCTAGAAAAAGAACTTGGGGATAAATTGTTTGTTAAAAATGGGAGAAATATCGTTTTAACGGAGTTTGGAAGGTTTTTTTATAATGAAGCAAAAGCGATTACAAAACAATACGATAACAGCATGGCTTCTATTAATCGTTATAAACATGGCTTTCACAAGACCATTCGAGTTGCTATATCACCGCTGTTGGCTGAAACAATCCTTCCGAGTATACTAAGCAAATATACAAAGTATTTTCCTAATGTAGAATTATCCATTCAAGTTTTAGAATCAAAAGATATATCTGAGGTAATTGAAAGCGGAGAAGTTGATATTGGTCTTTCTTGTATGTCTGGCTCTTCAACTGTCAAGTTTAAAAAACTTCATGAAGAATCTCTAAGCCTTGTATGCAGTCATGACGGTTATGATGCAGAGTCAGGTCCTGTGATTGATGGAATCCATCTCTTAGAGAATGCTATTATTTTTTCCGATAACCATCCTACTTATTGGGATCCTATTAAAGAACAATTAAATGTAACCGTATCATCCTATAAGTTAATGAAAGTAAATCAATCTCATATAACGAAACGTTTTGTACTAGAAGGAATAGGTGTTAGTTTTTTGCCGAAATCAATTATAAACCGAGAAATATTGGAAGGTAGATTATTAGAAGTACCAGTACCCTTTATGGAACTACCTACTGCTAGTATGTATATCCTTTATAAATATGATCATCAAATGGAAAGTGATTTTGTTACATTTATTTCGCATTATCATTTAAGTTAAAAAGCAACCATTCATGGTTGCTTTTTCAGCTAATCTAATTCAACTTTATCTAAAGGTTTCTTAGCAGGTCCTTCAACGATATCACCAGTATATGAAAATCTGGAACCATGACATGGGCAATCCCATGTTCGATCACCTGAATTCCATTCCACTTCACAGCCTAAATGTGTGCAGGTTGTATCTAATGCATGTAATTTATCTTCTTTATCTTTATACACCCCAGCACGCTTTCCTCTGATACGCGTAACCGTTGCTTCATCCTGGGATAGTTCCTTCACACTGTGATTCGTATATTCAAGTTTTCCTTTAATCAAATGTTTTGTAACATCTGCATTAATTCTGGTGAAGTTCTTAATAGCTGGGTCTGCTTGGAATCTAGACGGTGAATAGAGTTCCTCATAGGGATTGTCACTTCCAACAATGATATCACTCAAAATTTTTGCAGCGATGGTTCCATTTGTCATACCCCACTTACGAAAGCCGGTTGCTATTAATACAGCATCTTGGTCGTCATTAATTCGTCCGATATATGGCACCTTATCCAGTGTTGTTAAATCTTGTGTGGACCAACGATAGGCATAATCAGAAATACCAAATTTTCTTGTTGCATAATCTTGCAGTGCTTTATAATGCTCCATTGTTGACTTTCCTTGCCCAGCCTTATGGTTTTCTCCGCCTATTAACCATAAATCTTCTCCATTAATGGAAGTAGTTCGAATAGATCTTGTTGGTGATTCTGCATTAATATACATACCACCGGGGAAATCTTTCTTTGATTTTATAGCAATAACATAGGCTCTATCTGGATACATTCTTGTAAAATATAACCCTTCACCATCATTAAATGGGAAATGGGAAGCTGTTATTAGATATCTACATGTAACCCGATTTCCTTCTCGTGTTACGATTGTGGGATGTTTATTATATTCAACATCAACAGCAGTCGTATTTTCATAAAATTGTACACCTAGTTTTTTGCATTCTTCAACAAGAGCTTTTAAATATTTTAACGGGTGAAATTGTGCTTGGTCTTTCATAACTAATGCCGATTTCATTGGTATATCTATAGGCATATGATCAGTAAGCTCACTTGGAATTTCTAATTTGTCATAGGCTTTTTTCTCCATCTCTAATTTGGAAGTATATTCATCTGAATTTGTAAAAATATATGCATCCTCTTTGCCATAATCACAATCAATAGTTAGATCCTCTATTGTTTGCTCAATGAATTGCTTTGCTTCCATACAAGCTTGATAGTACATGTTTGCTTTGTTTGTTCCAAAATGCTCTATTAGTTCATCATATATAAGACCATGTTGAGCCGTGATTTTTGCTGTCGTATGACCTGTTGTTCCATTTAGAATTACTCCTGCATCTAATAACGCTACTTTAACGTCTTGTTTTGCCAACAAATAGGCAGTCGTAATACCGGTAATTCCACCACCAACTATTCCTATGTCTGCATTAATGGACTCTTCTAATTTTGGGAACTCTGGAAACGTAACAGAATCCCTCCAATAAGGTTCTGGAAACTGTGGGATATTTATATTATCTGTCATATGTAATCACTCCCTTTTTAAACATAATTAATTCTATTTTTAACCATTTGTTATAAATTATTCCTTTATTAATTACATGTTTTATTATTTCTTAAAAAGGTTAATTATGATTATAAAGATAAAGTTCATAACGGAGTTGATCATATGCTTGCACATGTAACAGTTAGAGGCCGTGTTCAAGGTGTAGGATTTAGATATGCAGCGCAGCAACATGCTATTAAATCAAATCTAACGGGATGGGTACAAAATAAGACGGATGGAACAGTTGAATTAGAAGTTGAGGGTAAAAAGAACAATATTGATCAATATATGAAAGATCTCAAAACTGGCTTTAATCGATTTATTAGTGTGGAGAATGCATCCATTACAACATCAGACAGTAGTAAAGGATACAAAGAGTTTAGTATAAGATAAAACCGCTATCTTAAGATAGCGGTTTTTGATTAATTTTCTTCAAAGAATTTACGGTTTAATGCAATGTATTCATTTTCTTCTTCTGGAACTTCGTCTTCCATATATATTGCTTCTACCGGGCATACAGCTTCACAAGCACCACAATCGATACATATGTCAGGATCAATATAAAACATATCTTTTCCTTCTTCTATACAATCAACAGGACAAACTTCCACACATTCTCCTGCTTTTTCATCTTTACATGGTGACGTAATAATAAAAGCCAAGTCAATCTCCTCCAAGTGATTAAAAATAATTATTAGCGAATTAAGAATTAGGATCATTATAAATAATTCTAATTTAATATTACATAACAACATGTTACCTTTCAAGTATTACAGCAAATCATTTTCACTTAAATCCATTTTCGTCATACAATTTATTATTCACCTATAAAGGAGAGAATAACTGTGGAAGTTTCTGTGCGACTTAATGATTCTATGTGGTACTTTAGCCAACTATTTGATATTCCATTAATAGTAATAGAAAGATCCAATCAACAAGTATCACCGGATCAATTAATGATTGGTCAACGTATTCAAATACCAGGGTTTACGTTAAATGAATATATTATTGAAGAAAATGATACATTATGGAATATAGCCATGCAAAGGAATCTCCCTCTGGATGCATTACTATTAGTTAATCAAAACATTGATACATCAAGTCTAAATATTGGTCAGTCCATCGTAGTGCCTAGTCGGATCACTAACATGCTTGTTAATGATGTAGATCAGTACACATATCAAAAAATGCAAAATGATATACAACGATTGTTAGAAGTATATCCGTTTATAGTCAATCAATCAATAGGTAATTCTGTAATGGGGAAAAATATCACTGAACTCCAAATCGGTACTGGCAGCAAACAAGTTCATATAAACGGTTCCTTTCATGCAAATGAATGGATAACAACACCAGTAATAATGCGTTTTTTAAACCAATATGCTCTGTCAATAACCAAAAATATGTCCATCAGAGGTTTGTCTATGCTTCCATTATATATGGACACTTTATTATCTGTTGTTCCCATGGTAAATCCTGATGGAGTCGATTTAGTAATCAATGGATCCTCTGCTGCTGATGGATATCAAGAACAGGTACTAGCCATTAATGATCAGAATGAAGATTTTTCAAATTGGAAAGCTAATATTAATGGAGTGGACTTGAACAATCAATATCCTGCATTATGGGACATTGAAGCACAAAGAAAGCCAACCACCCCTCAACCAAGAGATTACCCAGGTCCACGTCCATTGTCGGAACCTGAATCGATTGCAATGGCAGACCTAGCAAGGCAACGCAATTTTGTTCGTATGAACGCCTTTCACACTCAGGGAGAAGTCATATTCTGGGGGTTTCAAGGTCTTGAACCACCTTTTTCAGAAACAATCGTTAATGAATATACACGTGTCAGTGGATACAGATCAGTTCGGTATGTAGATAGTTTTGCGGGTTACAAAGACTGGTTCATTCAGGAATTTCAAAATCCAGGCTTTACAGTGGAGCTTGGTAGTGGCGTTAATCCACTACCTATTGAACAATTTCCGGAGATTTATGAAGAAACGTTAGGAATAATGCTAGCAAATTTATATTTATAAAATTATCTTATCGCCAAACACATTCTACTGAGTGTGTTTTCTCATCATCCATGTTAACTAAAAATACATCGGGGTTACGGAGTTCTTTCCAATTTGCGAAACCAAAATCAGGGTTGTACTGTTTTAATAACAACGACAATAAATTGCCATGGCTGACTATAATAACATTAGCAACGTTTTCATTATCATATATACTATCTATAACCTGACTGACACGGTGCATAGCATCGTTAGCAGATTCTCCACCAGGTAACGTAAAATCTAAGTCCGTAAATGACTGTTCCAAGACTTCCAGCCAATCATCAATTGGATCTTCACTAAGAATTCTTTCTTTAAGACGTTCATCAACTTCTACTTCGGTGTTTATTAATTGGGCGTATGGTTTTATACTCTCGATTGCACGAAGATATGGACTTGAAATAATTCTATGAATAGAAATATTTTGGTCATTAAAAAAGTTAGAAAGCAAGTGTGCTTGTCTCATACCAACAGTAGTTAATGGCGAATCTTTATGCTGTCCTTCTGCAGAACAATGACGCACTAAATATAGTTTTTTCAATTTGATTCAGCCCCTTAATAGAAGTTTAGAAAGTATAGCCTACCATTCCTGAACATAAATATTTCTTATTATTATAAATAATATGTAAATTATAACACTAAATGATTTAATAGAAAACATTTTAAATAAAATTTCGACAATTCTGCTTAGGTGCATAGATACCTATAGTGTAAGTAAAAAAATAACAGGTTATACACCTGTTATTTTACTTCTTCAAAATAATCTTTTAAAAATCCACCAATACGATCACTATTATCAATAATAAAATAGAATTCATCCGTTTCATTCTTTACGTCATATAACTCTCCAGGTGTAAGTTTCTCATGAACAATAAATTTTTTTGCATCTGCATGCACACATTTAATTTGCTTAATGGTTTCTCTATTCTCCCAATTTAAATGAATCATAATAATCGCTCCGTTTCACTAGTTTACATAATAAAATTATGGTAATCTATGTTTACTTCAAGACATGAAGATAATCTTCGTATCCTTCTTTAGTCATTTTCTCTTTTGGTATAAAACGCATTGCAGCTGAGTTCATACAATAACGCATTCCACCAGCTTCTTTTGGTCCATCTTCGAATACATGTCCAAGATGAGAATTAGCATCTTTACTTCTTACTTCTGTTCGCATCATACCATGAGTCATGTCCGATTTTTCATTAAGTTGATACTTATCAATCGGCTTTGTAAAGCTTGGCCAACCACATCCAGCATCATACTGATCTTTTGAAGAAAATAACACTTCACCTGAGACAATATCAACATATATTCCATCTTGATCATTATCCCAATATTCATTCTGAAATGGAGTTTCAGTACCATTTTCTTGCGTTACTTTATATTGAATAGGGTTTAACTTTTCTCTCAGAGCTTCTTTATCTATTTTCTTACTCCAATTATTTTTAATGAAATCTTCTCTTCCTGAACCTTTTTTATATAACCTATAGTGGAATGACTGTTTTTTATAGTAATCTTGATGGTTTTCTTCGGCATAGTAAAACGTTTTGGCTGGTCTTATTTCAGTTACTATTGGTTTTTTGAATTTCCCACTAGCTTCTAAATCGCTTTTTGATTTTTCGGCAATTTGTTTTTGTGTTTCATTATGATAAAAAATAGCTGTTTGATAAGACTCTCCCCTGTCATTAAACTGTCCACCTGGATCTGTAGGATCAATTTGCTGCCAAAAAGTTTCAACAAGCTGTTTATAGGACATTAGCTCAGGATTAAACTCAATTTGAACCGCTTCTAAATGACCTGTCGTATTAGAACAAACCTGTTCATAAGTTGGATTTTCTACTGTGCCACCAGTATAACCAGAAGAAACGTCCAATATCCCTGGGCGTTCATCAAAAGGTTCTACCATACACCAAAAACACCCACCTGCAAATGTAGCAACTTCTCTATTTATAGTCATTCTTTATCCCTCCATGCGTCTATTACTTACTCCTATTTTTTAGCTTGTAGTAAAAAAAATCAAGTTGTTTGCCTGAATATATCATATATATAATTTTGGAAGGGACTGACCTGATCTTGACTTACCCTGTGGTTGCAATTGATCATCGCTAGATTCAGTTTCAACTGAACGACTTGAGCTTTCCAGCATTTCATCTGCTGTATTTGAACTTTCTGTAAGATTAGCACTTTCTTCATTTTCATTTTCATCATCATTTTCATTAAATGCTTTCATCATTCGATACATTGCGGGCAAGTTTTTCACCATTGGCCCATATTCCTGAACAATAGGTGCAGATTTCTGAACAAAATTCAATATTTGTTGGATGTTCGTTAACGTGTTCGTAAATCCTCCCCCACCTTGGGTTGCTACTCCACTATATGAGCCTTGTGATTTAAACAAGCTTTGGATTATATTTTGTAAAGGGTTTCTAGATTGTGGTACAGGGGGATTAAATCCTCTGCCTTGAGCCCAAAAATTGTTTGGAGGGTTTTGCACTGGACTGTTGCGTATGTTTATTGGACGCTGAATTGGAAATACCATGTTACCCCTCTTTTCGTAAATAGTTATCTGTATTAGTGTACGTAATATGTGTTAAAGAGTGTAGGCAATCACATAGTTAAATCAGGGAAATATAAATGTTATTATTTCCCGGGTAACCGCAGAAAACACCAAATTACCTAGTATCAATAGCAACGTTTGTCGAAACAGGCATTTTCGAAGAACTTATTGTATTTTTCTGCTTCTATTTTATCCGTGAATTATGGATCAAACGTTTGTTTGAAGTGAATTTAGCGTTGATATTACGCTAATTGTGTTATTTTATGGTGTAGTAGTTATTTGATATGTAAAAGACTTTGGAATAACCAGAGCCTTTTACTATTCTTCTTTAATTTTATATAAATCCCATACTTCATCAAATACAGATAATGCATTTGGAAATGGGCTATTCCATTCTAAGTACTCACTCACTTCATGATAACTCTTCGAATACTTAGGAAAATTATGGTCTTCAAAAATCCAGTCTGCAAGCTTACTCTTATCATCTGGCTGTTTTTTGCCTCGGTATGTCATCATGTGATGATAAAATGAACGCATATTTACACCCCATTACATTAAAAGTCCTCTGTTTCCATGAATTCTTTGTGTTTTCGTTGCTTTCTTTGATATACGATAGCAGAAAGATAAATACTAATTTCATATAAGAATATTAATGGTAAAGCAACGACGATTTGCAGAATAAAATCTGGTGGTGTCACGATTGTTCCAATAATTATTAACACCAAATAAGCATACTTTCTATTTTTTCGCATGAATTCCGGGGTAAGTATCCCAAGCGTGGTCAAAAACATAGCAATTATAGGTATCTCAAACAACACCGCAAACGGTAACGTTATTCGGAATAAAAATCGAAAATATTTTTCTGTTGTAAACATCTCATTAAACATACCATCATTTAAAGATAGTAAAAATGGGAGAATCAATTGAATAAACATATAATAGCCAAAAACAAGACCAGCAATAAATAAAAGAAATACAGCAGGAATATAAGCTAAAGAAGCCTTCCTTTCATTTGGCGTTAAACCCGGTTTTATAAATAGCCATACTTGAAGCGCTAAGATCGGTATGATTCCAACTACAGCTACTAATCCCGCCATCGTAAAATGAAGCCAAATTATTTCAGCTGGACTAATGACTGTTAGTTTAAAATCTACATCGTCCACAAAGAACCAATAAATATCTTTAACGAAAATAAATCCCACAATGAAAAAAACAAGAAAGAAAACTGCTGTCACGATAAGTCTGTTTCTTAATTCTGATAAATGTCCGGTTAAGTTCATTTCCTTTTCAGTTGCACCAACGTTACGATCAGCCATTATTATTTCACACTCCTAAGTCTAAACACAAAAGAAGATGCAAGGTAATGTCCCCTACACCTTCACACTTCATCAATTTTTAGTTGATGTATGATTATCGCTTTTTGTTGATGAATCATCGTCTGATACAATATCCTTCGTAGCACCTTTAAATTCCTTTAATGAACTACCAAAAGCTTTACCGATTTCTGGCAACTTTGCCGGCCCAAATACAATCAGTGCTATAATAAGAATTAATATTAACCCTGGGACACCAATACTGCTTAACATTTAATATCACTCCCAAAGATTGTTATTTGCGTTCTTTTCCTTCAACTATATCTTTTGCATCTTTAAATTCATCTGAAACATCACTCGTTAATTCATTTGTAGATTTTTTGAACTCACGTAGTGTTTGTCCAGCTGCCTTACCAATTTCTGGCAACTTTTTGGGGCCAAAGATTACCAATGCAATAATTAGAATTAGTATTAAACCAGGAAATCCTATACTTGATAACATTGTTACACCTTCTTTGTATGATTGACTTCATTATAATCTAATTTCTTAAAAGCGTATATGTAAAAATAAAAAATACACATAACGTTCATAAATACTACTAAACGACTATAGTTTAACACGTAAGTCCTCTACTTCACAACTTATAAACTGCTAGCTGTTAGTAGTATTCATTCATGTGATAATCCCTTTGCCTCTTCATACTGTTCTGGAAAATTCATATTAAAAAAATGCTTGGTCACTATCTCTTTTGGAATCGTGCTATAATCATTAACATACTTTACACGTATTTTGTCCAGAAATTGTTTTACTTTTAACTCATCTTTATCTAAAGATTCCTGAACGAATGGTAATGCTGATCTTCTATATATACCTGAAAGGGGATGAATTCGATTGTTATAAATCGGTACAACAGCATCATATCCCTTCATATAATTTAGCAAACAGCCATAAACCTTCTCACTTGCAAAAGGCATATCACATGCTGCGAACACATACACATCAGCTTCAACATGGTATAAAGCACTCTCTATCCCTGCTAATGGACCTTTGTTCAAATACCTATCCTTTATGAGTGATAAAGAGAGAAACGAATAAAGTGATGGTTCATTGGTTATTACTACCACTTCACTACTGCAGGTTTGTAATTCAGAACTAATACGTTCTATCACAGGCTTACCTTGAAGTGTTAATAATGATTTATTTTTTCCCATTCTAGAGGATTTACCGCCAGATAGGACAACTCCACAAACATGCATGAAATCCCCTCTCGCTATTTACGATCATATTGTAAAAAATAATAGTCATACGGATTCTTTTCGTCCCTTTCCCCTTTTTCGTTCGAAGTTAAATTCCATTCTTCTTTGGAAAAGTTGGGAAAGTATGTATCACCTTCAAAATCATGATCAATCCAAGTTATATACATGCGGTTTGCAAAGGATAGCACTTGTTTAATAATATTTGCTCCACCTATAACGAAATATTCCTTATCTGGATTTGCTTGATTCAATTCCTGTACAGCTTTTATATCATTAAAGACCTCAACTTCTTCTGGAAATACCCCTTCACTTCTACTGGTTATCACTATATTTTTCCTGTTAGGTAATGCTCTACCCATCGATTCGTATGTCTTTCTTCCCATGATAATGGTTTGTCCTGTTGTCATTTGTTTAAAAAACTTCAAGTCTTTAGGTAAGTGCCATGGTAAATCATTATCTAAGCCAATAACATGATTACGATCCATAGCAACAAGTAAAGAAATCATTATAGGATTTCCTCCCTTTTTCATTAGATTATACAGCAATAGGTGCTTTAATTGCAGGATGTGGGTTATAACCTTCTATCTCTAAATCGCTAATTTCAACATCAAATATAGATTTATAATCATCAGTTATGCGAAGTGTTGGAAAGTCTCTTATTTCACGGTTAAGTTGAGTTTTTACTTGTTCCACGTGATTTGCATAAATATGAGCATCTCCGAGAGTAAGTATAAACTCACCTACTTCTAAGTCACATTCATGAGCAATTAAGTGTGTAAGTAAAGCATAGCTTGCTATGTTAAATGGGACGCCCAAAAAGATATCCGCGCTTCGTTGATATAACTGGCACGAAAGCTTTCCATCAGCCACGTAAAATTGAAATAATGTATGACATGGTGGCAGCGCCATGTTTGGCACATCTTCTGGATTCCATGCTGAAACTATATGTCGCCTGGAATTCGGGTTATAGCGTATCGAGTGAATGACTTCTTTAAGTTGATCAATCGTTTCATTTTTAGAAGATTTCCATTCCCTCCATTGTTTACCGTACACAGAGCCTAAATCCCCAAATTTTTGCGCAAACTTCTCGTCCTGTAAAATAGATTCTTTAAAAACACGCATTTGATCTTGATACTTATGATTAAATGTCTCGTCTTGTTGAGCACGATTACCAAAATCGGTCATATCTGGACCGTTATAGTCTCTACTTTCCACCCATTTTTTAAAAGCCCATTCATTCCAGATATTATTGTTATGTTGTAATAAGTAACGAATATTTGTATCACCTTTGATAAACCATAATAATTCACTTACAACTAATCTAAAAGGAACCTTTTTAGTTGTTAAGAGAGGAAACCCATTACTTAGATCAAATCGTAATTGCTGACCAAATACAGAATACGTCCCTGTATTCGTCCTGTCTTCTTTCTTATTCCCTGTGTCTAATACTACTTTACATAAATCCAGATATGCTTGTTCACCTATCATCATTTTGATTCCTCCATATATCAATCATAATATATATAAAATTGCGTAACAATTATATTTCATTCATTGTAACACAAACGTAAAAGTGGATATTGCATAAAGAAGTTCCGTTCGTCATAAAACTATTAAAAGAGTCAACCAAGAAAGGGGATAATTGCATGTTGAATGGTACTGTGGAACATGTAGTTAAACAATCGTTTCTTTATAGCTATATGTTAAGCCAACCGTTTGCTGTATATGTTGATGCTTATCCTGTACTGCAAAATAAACTACTATTAGAAGCAGAAGAAATTCAATACGGAGAGCACGGTGAAACAACTCGCGTATTACAGCAGAAGCTAAACAAATTGTCCTATTATGATGATAGTATCGACGGTGATTTTGGATTATTGACAGAATATGCATTAAAGAAATTTCAGGCGGATCATAATGTTGGAGTAACAGGTCAAGCAGATAGGAAGACATTGTATGCAATAATTGAATTGGAAAGAGAAACGTACATGGAACAATTAGAAGATTTATCAGGAACTGTTTATCCTGGTATGCACGATAACGATGTAAAGATAGTTCAACGGTCCCTTCAATACTTCGGATACTATGAAGGAGAGATCGATGGAATTTACGGTCCACTTACAAAAAAAGCACTTCAAATTGCAGAGGATGAACATGACATAGAATTAATGGAGGAAATTACACAAGAATCATTGACTACAATGTACGAAGATGAAAATACAGAACAACAGCAACAACAAACACAAGTAGAAACCAAATCAAAAGAAGAAGCAAAAGAGAAGGAAACGGAAGTTGTGCAAGTGAAAACACAAACCTATGACAATACAGATATTATTCAAACTGCTCATTCGTTAATTGGCACCCCTTATGTATGGGGCGGGACTTCAACAAGTGGATTTGATTGCAGTGGATTTCTACAATACATTTTTCAAACAAGAAATGTTACGATCCCGAGAACCGTTAGTGACATATGGAATTTTTCTCAGCATGTTGATTCACCATCGGTCGGTGATCTCGTATTTTATGAAACATATAAGCCTGGACCATCTCATGCAGGAATATACATTGGTGACGGTAAATTTATCCATGCAGGTTCATCTCGAGGAGTAGAAATAAGTGAAATGAGCACTTCTTACTGGCAACAAAGATATTTAGGCTCTAAAAGGGTCAAGTAAAAATTTGTATAAATCACACCTTTATTATAAATACTACTAGTTATAACTCAACTTTCGCAGCTAGAAAAAAGTGTTCCATTTAACCAGCTGTAAAGCGTGTCACTGTTCA
>NZ_JBHTKJ010000056.1:0-1274 GCF_042675965.1 Virgibacillus byunsanensis
GGATTGCAGGCTTGCCTAATTATATCAAGGCTTACTTGCCTATTTCAGTCTGCGAAAGTTGAGTTATTAAGAAAGGATTGATGATGTTATGAAGGAAAAGGTTGATAAGGTGGTGGAATTTGCACAATCCGAATCTAAAGCCAAGAAATTTAGTCATATCTACCCTATTTCTGATGAAGTAAAAGGGGTAATGCTAAATGAAGTTTATGGGGATTTTACAAAGTATGTATTGGTTCGGAACTACAGTGAGTTTCAGTCTATATTGAAGGAATATGTAGATAGCCATTACCTAAGAGTAGAGAAGCGGGAAGCACTAGAGCAAAATTTATTTTGGTGGCGAGTACTATACGATTCGAATCAGAATAGTGAAATGAGTTGTGTAGAGAGCTATATTTCAGAAAATTACCACAGGCTTAGAAATAAGTCTTTAATTACATCCTGGCTAAGAGAATGGGATAGGGTGATGCCTAAATTTTATTATGTTGGGTATAAGTATAATGATCGAGTCCTAGTAGTTGTTGATATCCTGACAGAAGAAACGCTAGATGTAATTGTCTATGATCCGCTCGCTATTCCACCTAAAAAAGGGGAGATAGTCATGGGGACATTAATCCCTTTGGGTGATGCTTTATATTTCCCGATTATCGACTTTTACCATTTCGATGTTGAGGCAAGTGAGGATATAGCAAAACACATACACCACTATTTTGACATACATTTGAAAACTTCTACAATGCATGAGGCATTTATCCACGTATTGTCCGTTGCACTCCAAATAGAGCGACTTGTCTTGATGGAAAGTCAGGAAAACGTGTCCTCTAAATAAATTTTCTTCCAAGCAAGGCTTTTTACTTCCTATAATACCCTTAGTGTGTTCGAATGTTATTCTTGCTAGTCGTGTTGCTGTGTTGATATTATTTCAAGTATCCATTAATAAAAAATATGGAAAAATCATTTTCATGTACAAATTAAAGTAATTAGGCAATGATAAATCCTTATTGTCGCCTAATTTAACTAACGAATCCAAAATATTTTTTTTAATTAACATCGAATGATTAAAAAATAAATTATATAATCCCTAGATGGTATTGTCGAAATAACAAAAATTATATATTTATTATCTATAGAACAATAGTGTCAAAATTAAAGATGATTTCTATACAACAATTAACATCTGATAAAGTCTTTATTTATTTTACTAAACTACTACCTGAATTATTCATACTTCCAAGTTAAGGCATAAACTGAAATTAAAGCTAAGCACTTTTTGCTTT
>NZ_JBHTKJ010000057.1:0-13138 GCF_042675965.1 Virgibacillus byunsanensis
CCGGATGGGTGAAAGCGAAGTGTATTTCCGTAGCGGTAGGTTAACCGTCACATCAAGTTATGTCGCATTATATATCAACTATGAAGATAAATAAGCAACAAATTGCGTGCGAAAACAGCTTTTAGTTAAAACGTGATATAAAAAATGGTAGACTAACCAAAAAGGAGGAGTCGAGTTATGGATACATTAAAAAATAAAACAGCGATTGTAACTGGTGCGAGCAGTGGAATTGGTGCGGCAATAGCAGAGCATCTTGCGAATGAAGGTGCTAACGTTGTGTTAGCAGCCAGAAGAAAAGAAGAGCTAAGTACAATAGTAGAAACAATTAATAGCAAAAATAAAGGGAAGGCTATTGCAGTTGTTACTGATGTTAGCAAACAATCAGAAGTCGATGAACTCTCAGCAAAAGCGGTAGAGGCATTTGGTGAGGTTGATATTTACGTCAATAATGCAGGGCTGATGTTAATGTCAGTTATTCAAAATGGTCATGTACATGAATGGGATAGCATGATTGATGTAAATATTAAAGGTGTTCTTTACGGTGTGAATTCTGTTTTACCGCGAATGGTTGAACGTTCAAAGGGACACATTGTGAATATTTCATCTGTTGCAGGTCATGAAGTTTCAAAAGTAAATGCGGTGTATAGTGCAACCAAATTTGCAGTCCGTGCATTATCTATGGGATTAGAAAAAGAGCTTGCCAGAACCGGCGTACGGGTAACGAACATTTCACCAGGGGCGGTAGATACAGACCTTGCCACCCATGGTACCGATGAATCATTAAAACAAAAAGCGCAATCAAGTGATCGAAAACGTCTAGAATCAGCTGATATTGCTCGAGCAGTAGTATATGCTGTGACTCAACCTGACTATGTGAACGTAAATGAAGTTACGGTAAGACCAGTATAATCCATGCTAAAAACTCAAAAAAGGATAACTACCAAAGGGTGGTTATCCTAGTCATTACTATGGATGATCTCATCGACAGAATCATAGTTATTTATGTAGTTTAAGTGAACTGCTTCCCACAGATAACATGAAGCGATGGTGCAATAGGGATCCCATCTGGATGCTTTTTCCATTAAGATACTACGCCTTTTGGTTTTGTCGACTTGATAAAGCCATTTAGCACCACGTTGGATTCCGATATCGTCTAATGCTAAAACATTCATCCTTTCTAATGAGAAGATAAGAAACATTTCTGCCGTCCATTTCCCAATACCTTTAATGCTTGTTAGTTGTTTTATAACTTCTTTATCATCAAGCATATGTAACTTTTCGAATACTATTTCCCTATTTTTTACTTTTGCAGCCAGATCACGTAAATAGTCAACTTTTCGCATGGAAAGTCCAACTGCACGTAATTGATCAATGTCTGTATCAATAATCCCATCTGGGGTAATATGATGAATCAATAAGTGATCAAGCCTGTTGTAGATTGCATCTGCTGCAGCGACCGAAATTAATTGGCCAATAATGGATCGTACTATAGATTGGAAATAATCCGGTCTCATCGAAATCTCAATTTTTCCAATAGTTGTTATAAGTTTTTCCAGAACCGGGTCTGATTCACATAAAATTTCAACGGGTCTATCGTCTTTTTCTATTACTAATTTTTTCATTGTACAACCCCCACTTGTAAAACGTGTTTAGTTTAGAATATTAAAAAAAGGCTAATATATGTAGAGGGTAATGGATTTATTAGCCCTCAAAATTAATCTCTGCTATTATAGATAGTAGCATAGATCATAATAATATTGAATTTTACGTAATGTTAAATAGCTAAATTATTGGAAGGGGAATGTTACATGACTACGAACAAACCAAAAATTGTTGTACTTGGAGCAGGTTATGCTGGAATGATGACGACAAAACGATTAACACAACAGTTAGGGCGTGAAGAAGCAGATATTGTACTTATTAATAAGCATAATTATCATTATCAAACAACATGGCTACATGAAGTTGCAGCTGGAACCATTAACCACAATTCAGCACGAGTAATGATAAGTGACGTTATTAATCCGAATCGGGTCCGCTTGATTTATGATGAAGTAGTGAAGGTAAATAAAGAAGAGCAACTTGTTGAATTGGAAAATAGTGAAATCAGCTATGATTATTTGGTGATATCACTTGGTTTTGAAACGAATACATTTGGTATTAAAGGTATGAAGAACAAAGCTTTTGCTATTCAGGACATTGATTCTTCTCGTAACATTTATGATCACATAGAATATCAATTCTCTAAATATAATAATGAGAAAAATCCAGATGACGGCAGTTTAACGATCCTAGTTGGCGGTGGTGGTTTTACGGGTATAGAATTTGTCGGTGAATTGGTAGAACAGGTTCCAAAATTATGTAAAAAGTACGATATAGACCGTAATAAGGTTCGTATTATAAATGTTGAAGCAGCACCATCTATTTTACCTGGATTTAATGAAGAGCTTATTGATTATGCGAGAAAATCACTAGAGGCTCGTGGTGTTGAATTCAGAGAAGATACGAAAATTCAAGAATGTAAAAAGAATAGTTTTGTTGTAAACGATGGTGAAGAAATTCCAGCAGGTACAATTGTTTGGACTGGTGGTGTCACTGGGAATTCTATTCTTGGAAAATCGGGATTTGAATTAACAAAGGGAAAAGTAACTGTTGATGAGGATTTACGTGCTCCAGAAGAAGACAATATTTTTATTCTCGGTGATTGTGCATGGGTTATGAATAAAGAAGAGGATCGACCGTACCCACCAAATGCACAAGCAGCAATTCAGCATGCAGCTACATGCGCACGAAATATTAAAGCACTACTACGGAATGAACCGTTAGAAAGCTTTATCTTTGATGATAAGGGAACTGTAGCATCATTAGGCGTATCTGACGCAATGGGAACCGTATTTTCTGACCGTAAAATATATGGAAAATCAGCAGCTACGATGAAAAAGGTTATTGATAACCGATATGTATTCATGCTTGGTGGTCCAAAACTATTCCTTAAAAAAGGGAAAATTCGCCCGTTTTAATATAATTTGACAACACACAGAATCAGTTAGGGAGGGAAACGCTTAATGAAAAACGGTACACTTTACTTTGTACTCATGGCAATTGCATCTGTAGTAGGATATGCAGCTGCCTGTAGAACGATGGAAAATTCAAGAGATTTTCGATAAGAAAACTCATCGCTATGCCTTAATGGCGAAAGCACTTATGCAGGTAAGAAAATTTTATAATTTATTATTAACTAAAATCTAAACCATCTTGCTGATATGAAGCAAGGTGGTTTTTTAGTAGTAAGGTAAGAGTAGATCGACTCCGTGTGAAAAGGCATCCACACTACTTATGCTTGTCGAGTCTTTCAAGGCACTTGCGCTTTTGTTTGTATTTTATACATGTTTCCAACGCTTTTTCTAATACTACAATTAGGAGGTCTATATGTATGAAAGTAATTCTGCTTACTAGTTTACTGTTATGTGTTACCCCATTATATGTGTTAGCTGAACCATTACACTTGATTGATAAAAATGAAGTTTTGGAAACCGTTCACACGGAGCAATATGCCCTAAATTTAATTGATGAGATCTTTATTGATGAGAAAAAAATGGAGTTTCTAATCGATTATTTAAATCCACTTGTCTATAGTGAACCCCAAAATGCAATGTTGGATAAGTACGGTACTATTGTACCTGAGAAGCCGGGATTTAAGCTCGATAGACAAAATTTTATCTATTCTTTTCAACGGGTATTTTACAATGGTAAACAAAATAGAATAACGATTCCAAAGAAAATAGTATTTCCAAAAGTAGATAGTGAATTATTAGCAGAAATTAAAACAAATGAGATCAGTCATTATAGTACTTTTTTTAAAAAGGGTAATAAAGAACGTTCTACTAATATTGAAATTGCTACAAAGGCAATTAATAATCATGTGGTTTTTCCGGGTGAAAAATTTTCGTTTAACAGTGTAGTTGGTAAAAGGACTGAGGAAAAAGGGTATCAGCGAGCACCCGTTATTGTGAAAGGAGAGTTATCAGAGGATATAGGTGGGGGTATTTGTCAGGTTTCATCAACTTTATACAACGCGGTTGATTTACCTGGAATTGAAATGGTGGAACGCTATTCCCATAGCCGGAGCGTGCCGTATGTTCCACCTGGCAGAGATGCTACGGTTAGTTGGTATGGACCCGATTTTACTTTTATAAACAAATATAGTCATCCGATCTTAATACGAGCAACTTCTGAAAATGGAAGGATGTTTATTCGTATTTTCTCCTCTGAGTCAGTTGAATCCAAACCGAATTAGATTTAATGGTGAAGTTCACAACTGTCATCATCACATTGCCCCACTGGAACGAGCTTCCGATTTTCAGCTATCTTTCTATATAAAAAATTACCGAGTCCAATCCATTTAAAAAGATACATGAAAGGTAATGCAGGCCACATTAGAGGTAGCATTTTTGCTATTTGAATAAGCGCATTATAACCCCTGTACCACTTTCCATTATATGCTACATGAAGTTCTTTTTCCATTTCTTTTGGATAATCTTCTAATGTTCGGAAAGAGTTGAATGTAAGCTTCTTGGCCCAGTCTATTTTTGTCCATAGAGTTGCAGAGGTTTTGCAAAACTTACAATAGCTATCATAATAAACGACCAAACGTATCACTCCCTTTGTTACCTCTATTATATCATCATTACGTAACGTTTCAGTAATTAATCGGATACTGATACACTTAAGTTATATAGAGTTCATGATATGGAGGGATGTAGGGTGCCTAGTAAAGATGTTTATAATTTATATGAAGCGTTAAAGCAGAAAGGTAATGAGGATAATGAAGAGGATTTACTTGTTATTGCCGAGGAGTTTAAGCGTGGTCATTTTCCGAATGTACTTTCCAAATCACGGGATTTTCGCAAAAAACAGATAGGTTCTAACGATTTTGTGAAGATACTGTTTATGGTAGAAGCGGTTAGCTATGCTCAAATTGGTGAACATGAAGCATCAAAAGATATTATTACTGACATGTATAAAAACGTAAGTGACCAAACGAGTGATGAGTTGAATTTACTTGGCAGTCTAGCATTTATGAGTGACTTTAAATTGGCACGGCGTATTATTTCCCAAGCAATAAAACAAATGGAAGCAGAAGGTGAAACGAATACGTTAAAGGTAGCCCGAGGATATATGGTATTAGGAGAAACAGAAGAAAATCTGGAAAAATACGTTCGAGCGATTAAATATTATAAACAGAGTTTAAGCATTTTTAAAACGAAGTCCACAGATACATATATGATTTTGTTTTTACATTTTAAAATAGGTATGCTTTATTCTGCCTTAAATAATGTAGAGGAATCTATCCACTATTTACATAAAACGATTGAACTGACAGGTGATAAAAATCCAGAAATGGAGCTTAATAGTCTTGTGAGCATTGCTAAAATGTATGGAAGCAACAATGAAAACGAATCTGCTTTTCCATATCTGGAAGAAGCTTTAGAGAAATTACCTGGTTCGTCAATGAAAGATACGTGGGTTCATGCCGAAGCAATGACTGAGATGGCATTTTACTATTTTGATCAGTCCAAGCTTTCAGAAGCGATTCCATATTATTATGATGCTATTAAAATTTTTAAACAACTGCCCCAGAAATCTGATCGAAAACTGGGAATGATACACATGCAATATGCTTATTGCTTGGAGCATAAACAAGATTTAGACTTATTACTAGCGGGGAAGAGCTATGAACAAGCCATTGTTCATCTGGAGAAAATTGAAGATCGTCAATTAAAAGAAAATGCCTTTGCAGATGTTATTACGTTCTTTGACAATACCAAAAATACAAAGAAGAAACAGTACTATGAAAATAAATTTGTCAAAATGGTGAATAATGCATGATGTTATTACCGATTTTATAAAATATTATATTTATAACATTGACAGCTTACGGAGAGTAGTATATGATAACAGTTGATAGTGATAATCGTTATCAGTTGAGCGGAAAGTAGGTGTACACAATCAGTTTAGTAGAAATAATGCGCCAAAGAAGAACCATCCTTGATTATAAGCCGGATAAGGTCGAGCGCAGATTATTGCTGGAATTATTTAATCACGCAGCATATGCACCAAACCATCATATGAAAGAACCATGGAAGATAAAAATATATGAAGATCAATCACGATCTGCTTTTGGAGAAAAAATAGTTGATAGTTACATACGTCTTGGATTGTTAAAGACATTAAACGAAGAGAAACTTAAAAAAGCCCGACAATCCTATGATCGTTTTTTTACATCTGTACCACATCATGCGTTATTTTATATGGAAAAAGAAGATCATGGTGGTTACTTGGATGATGAGAATTATGCTGCAGTTTGTGCATTTATCCAAAATTTCCAGCTAGTTGCTTGGGAAAAAGGAATTGGGACTATGTGGACAGCAAAACCAACCCTATTGGATAAAGTGTTTATTCGAGATATCGGTTTGTCACCTGAACAACATAGGTTAATAGCGGTGTTACAAATTGGTTATCCTAATAAAATACCAAACGGGAAAGAACGAACATCAATTGAGGATAGTATTGAGTGGAAAACAGAGGAGAGAGACATATGAAGAAAAAAATTAGCTTGTTTGTAGTTATATTTTTATTAACAATTTTAGCGGCTTGTGGTGGTAACGATGAAAATGCAAATGAAGAAAATGATGTAAATGAAGAAAATGATACAAATGAAGAACGATCGGTTACGATAGAAGATGCCAGAGGTGAACAAACAATTGAAGGTACACCAGAAAATATTGTGGTATTAGAGTGGTCATATGCTGAAAATTTACTTGCACTTGGTATTCAGCCCGCAGGTGTAGCTGATTTAGATGGGTTTCATCAATGGGTAAATATCGATGAGGAATTTGATGAAAGTGTAGCAGATGTTGGGACACGACAGGAACCTAATTTAGAAGCAATTTCACGCTTAAATCCAGACTTAATTATTGCGGTGGATTTCAGACATGAGCAATATATGGATAGTTTGGAAGATATCGCACAAGTCGTGACTTTTTCTCCATATGGGGAAGACGCTATACAGGATCATTATCAAAATATGGTCAACGAATTGAATACAGTAGCAAAAATTGTTGATAAAGAAAATGAAGCAGAGCAATCGTTGTCTGATTTAGATGCTTTCATGGAAGAACAAAAACAGCGAGTAACTGATGCAGGACTTGAAGGCGGTACGTATATTGCCACACAGGCGTTTACTGCGCAAAATACTCCAACACTACGATTATTTACTGAGAACTCGATTGTTGCTCAGGTCATGAGTAACCTAGGCTTTGATAATGCATATGAATCTGATAAAGTTGAAACATACGGCTATAGTGAAGTAACGGTTGAAGCTTTACAGAACTTCCAAGAAGAAAATCTTCAATTCTTGTACATTGTACAAGAGGAAGACAATATTTTTGAAGACCAGCTTAAAGGAAATCCTGTTTGGGAGAATCTAAGTTTCGTTCAGGATGGAAACACACACCAATTACCAGGTGACACGTGGACATTTGGTGGAGTGCTCTCAGCAGAAGTACTAACTGAACAATTAGTTGATGCTATGATAAAAGAGTGATTTAGATGAGTTCAACCTTTAAAAAAATGATGGTTGCGGTTCTTACCTTTGGAGGTGGAACCGCCCTTTTATGTACGTTAACCTTTATACATATTAATCAAGGAAGTGTACTGATACCTGCTGAATCTGTTATCGATGCTATTTTTTCACCTCAGGATACGTTAGAACACCATACAGTTAGGATATTACGTTTGCCAAGAGCAATGATGGGGATCATTGCTGGTGGTGCATTAGCGGTAGCTGGTGTTGTACTACAAACGGTCACGAAAAACCCATTGGCTTCGGCAAGTACGTTGGGTATACATTCTGGGACTTATTTTGCTGTGGTGTTAAGTACGGTACTATTTCCGGCTGCATTATTTGGAAACGGTATTATGGTTGCTTTTTTAGGCGGTATATTGACGTTTTTAATCGTATTTGTTTTATCTGGTGGTAATAAGGCTACACCAGTTCGAATGGTATTGGCGGGGATGATCGTAACGTTTTTGTTTTCCTCACTAACAAGTGTTCTACAGATTTTCTATGAAAATGAAACAGCAGGATTATTTCTGTGGGGTTCTGGAACTCTCGTACAAAATGATTGGAGCGGAGTTCAATTTTCTTTGCCGATTATTGGAGTAGGGATGGTACTGGTTTTAGCAATGACTTTAAAACTGGACACACTAACGCTTGGTGATGATGTGGCAACATCCCTAGGGCAAAATGTAAATGTCGTAAAATTCATATCAATTGTTGCTGCAGTATTATTAACATCTGTTACCGTTAGTGTTGTTGGGCCAATCGGATTTGTAGGCTTGGTTGCTCCACACATCATTAAACTGATTGGTTATCGTAAACATATCCCACTAGTAATCGCCTCGTTTATTTGGGGTGGAAATGTATTACTATTGGCTGATATAGTAGCAAGAATTATTGATCCTTCTTTTTCGGAGCTTCCTGTAGGTGCAATTACAGCGTTAATTGGAGCCCCGTGGTTAATTTATTTAGTCCTGCGTATGAAAAAATCAAAATATGGTGAGGAAAACACCTCGGTTATAGCAGGGAAAACAACTATGGGCTTGTCATTGAAAGTAGTTGTACCTATACTTGTAGCTGCGATTTTGATTACGCTATGTATTAGTTTGGCATCGGGCAATTATGGGTTTGAACCAGTTGTAACGTTTCAAGCATTTTTTGGTGATACAAATGATTTCATGAAGAATCTAATCTTAGATCTTCGTTTACCTCGTGCATTAGTTGCCTTATTAAGTGGTATGATTTTGGCTGTGAGCGGTCTGATATTTCAAGGTGTATTGAGAAATCCGTTAGCAGATCCTTCTGTGATTGGGATTACGTCTGGTGCTGGGGTTGGTGCACTTCTCACGATGTATGTCTTTGGTGTTTCAGCAGTTTGGATTCCAATTGGAGCTATGATTGGTTCGTTTGTATTTTTCATATTTGTAATGTTCCTAGCTATCCGTGCATCATTTCAACCAGCTATATTAGCACTCCTTGGAATTGGTGTATCTGCATTTGGATCAGCGATTATTCAAATATTGGTCGTACAGGCAGACATGGGTGTTGCGTCTGCATTAACATGGCTTTCGGGGACGACATACGCAAAAGGCTGGACTGAGTTACTACATTATTTAATATGGCCAGCATTGATTTTATTCCCAATTCTATTAGTTAGGGTTCGGGTACTTGATACGCTATCCTTAGGTGATGATACGGCAACAGGGTTAGGATTAAATGTCATGTCGACACGATTCCAGCTCGCAATGTTTGCGACATTACTTGCTGCATTTAGCGTGGCCGCTGTTGGTGCAATAGGCTTTGTTGGATTAATAGCACCTCATTTTGCCAGGTTGCTTGTTGGCCCGTCAAATCAGCGATTATTACCCGTTACATTGTTAATAGGTGGCTTATTGTTAGTAGTTGCTGATGTGTTCAGTAGAACCTTGTTAGCACCCAATGAGATTCCATCAGGTATCCTAGTAGCGATTATTGGTGCTCCATACTTCTTGTGGTTAATGAAGCAGCGGGGATAGCTACATGACAAAGCTCCTGAAGAGAGAAATATATTCTCATCAGGAGCTTTATTTATGGGGTTGGAGTTTAAGAAAGAGTTTTGTTGCCCAAAAAGCAATATACATAACTGCTACATCAATCAGGAATAAATAGGTTAAGTTCATGCCCTTATGTACTCTTAACAAGTCAACAGACAAAGAGAAATAACCAAATCCATAGGCAAAAATAGCTGAACCAATAAGTGCGTAGATATAGTAATTTCTGTCATTATTGGTGCAATACTGATAGATAAGCATAAATACTATAGGTAGTAAAACTGCTGTTATGGTAACACCAACTGGTAGTAAATGGGTAAGACTATGAGGATAAACAAAATAGTTATTCATGGATAGGATATTATCGATATTGGCCCAGATTACATGTATGGTGTAACCAAAGAAGGAGATTTCAAATATCCTTTTCTTATCTATTATTAGTAATAGGATAATTAGAGGAATGATGACAGTTGCAACGTTGAACCAAAAATACCATGTATCAGGTCCGGAATAAAGGTTCCAATATTCGGATATAACGTTCCCAAGCTGTTCTTTTAGCTCGAATATTCTATGATAGAGTTCTTGTTCAGTCATACACTTTTCTCCCTATTCCAATAAATTATTTTCTTAGTGTAAGTCAGTGCGATCAAATTTATTCAATAAATAGGAGATACAGAGAAGAAGCTCGGTGATTTCCAAGCTTCTTCTCTGTGCTGCTATTCATTTTGCAATTGTCTAGATTTAATCCAGTTAATTAAGCCACCTTGTAACACAATGTCTCTTTGACGAGTCGAAAGATTATGTTCCAGTTGTATTTCTTCCTCTATTCCTTGTATTGTTCCGGTTAATGAGTCGTTTTGTTGTAGTTGATTGCGTAAGTCTCTAAATGTAAGAACTTCACCTTTGTCCACTTTTTCATAATCATCTTCATCTGAAAATGTCAGAGGAAGTATACCGAAATTAACAAGATTCTGCCAATGAATTCGCGCATAATCTTTAACGATCACAACACGTAAACCTAAATAACGAGGTGCTAGGGCAGCATGTTCACGACTTGAACCCTGACCATAATTAAATCCACCTACAATTGCATGCCCGCCCAACTGTTTACTATCAATACCTCGTTCAACGTAAGAAGAATCAACTGCTTCAAAAGTGAATTTACTAATTTCAGGCAGGTTACTTCTGAATGGAAGGACACGAGCACCACCAGCAAGTATTTCGTCGGTGGATAAATTGTCACCGACTTTAAGAAGTATTGGAACTTCCAATGTTTCCGGTAATTCGTCCATTTCCGGAATAGAAACAATGTTTGAACCTTTAATTAATTCTGTTTGTTTAGCTTCTTCTTTTGGAAGAGGTTTATCTAAAAGACCATCATCAATGTTTACATTGTTTAATTCATCGACTTTTGGATATGGGAAATCCATTGTTCTTGGATCTGTAATTTCTCCAGTTAATGCTGAGACAGCTGCAACTTCCGGACTACACAAAAAGACACTATCTTCTTTTGTACCAGATCTACCTGGGAAATTTCTAGGGGTTGTTCGTAAGCTATTCCGACCGGATGCTGGCGCTTGTCCCATGCCAATACATCCGTTGCAACCTGCTTGGTGTAGCCTAGCCCCAGCCTTTAATAAACTCGCAATATGAAATTCCTGCACAAGATTTGTTAACATTTGCCGTGATGTTGGATTTATATCAAATGAAATACTTGGGGCTATCGTGCGTCCGTTAACTATTTCGGCCGCAATTGCAAAATCTTCGTAGCCAGGATTTGCAGAAGAACCAATATAGGACTGGTAAATGGGGGTTCCAGCAATCTCTTTAACTGGAACGACATTACCGGGACTTGATGGTTTTGCAACTAAAGGTTCCAATTCAGAAAGGTTAATTTCCTCATAGAGGTCATATGTTGCATCCTCATCAGCAACTAGTTCCATCCAATCCTCTTCACGATGTTGTAAGGTTAGGAATTTCCTGATTTCAGCATCAGATGGAAAAACAGTGGTTGTCGCTCCAAGTTCAGCCCCCATATTAGCTATCACATGACGCTCCATCGCAGTTAATTTTTTAACGCCAGGACCATAAAATTCAATAATCTTTCCTATACCACCTTTTACATCATAACGACGTAACAGCTCCAGGATGACATCTTTAGCACTTACCCAATCAGGTAATTCACCTGTTAATTTTATGCCGAGAATTTGTGGCATTTTAATATATATTGGTTCACCTGTTATCGCCATCGCAACATCAATTCCGCCAGCACCCATAGCAAGCATTCCCATACAGCCATTAGCACAAGTATGGCTATCTGAACCGAGAAGCGTCTGACCTGGTTTGGCCAATCGCTGCATATGAACAGGGTGACTCACACCATTTCCGGGCCGACTATAGTACAGCCCAAATCGCTTTGACGCACTTTCTAAAAATAAATGATCATCTGGATTCTTACTATCTACCTGTATTAAATTATGATCAACATATTGTGCGGAAGCTTCTGTTTTTGCATAATCCAAGCCCATAGCCTCAAGCTCGAGCATGACCATGGTACCAGTAGCGTCCTGGGTTAAAGTTTGGTCAATTTTTAGACTGATTTCATTTCCAGGCTCCATAGAACCTGACACTAGGTGGTCTTCTATTAGTTTTTGTGCAACATTTAATCCCATAATATTACTCCTTTCGTTTAATACTCTCTTTAATCTTTACCTCGGATTTGCTTTGGTTAAACAGAATTTTAGGTGAGGTGGGATTATCGCTCGATAGCGTTAGAAAATGATCAACAGAGGGTGAAACCGATCGAGAGAACTAAAAAATGATCAACAGAGGATGAAATCGATCGAGAGAGCTGAAAAATGATCAACAGAGGGTGAAACCGATCGGCAGAGCTGAAAAATGATCAACAGAGGGTGAAACCGATCGAGAGAGCTGAAAAATGATCAACAGAGGGTGAAACCGATCGAGAGAGCTGAAAAATGATCAACAGAGGGTGAAACCGATCGAGAGAGCTGGAAAATGATCAACAGAGGGTGAAACCGATCGGCAGAGCTGAAAAATGATCAACAGAGGATGAAACCGATCGGCAGAGCTGAAAAATGATCAACAGAGGATGAAACCGATCGAGAGAGCTGAAAAATGATCAACAGAGGGTGAAACCGATCGAGAGAGCTGAAAAATGATCAACAGAAGAAGAAATCGATCAAGGAATCCTCAAAATTGATCGAGCAACCTACTTATTCGATCAAGAGAACTGAAAAATGATCAACAGAGGATGAAACCGATCGAGAGAGCTGAAAATTGATCAAGAAGACCGCTATTCGATCAAGAGAGCTGAAAATTGATCAAGAAGACCGCTATTCGATCAAGAGAACTGAAAATTGATCAAGAAGATCGCTATTCGAGAAAGAGAACTGAAATTCGTTTAACTTACAAATGCGTGGTCTAACTCCACCGTCTTTAGACGGTATCAGCTTTTAGCCTTGCC
>NZ_JBHTKJ010000058.1:0-36510 GCF_042675965.1 Virgibacillus byunsanensis
ATAAATGGGAATAAATTCCAAAATTAAACGTTTGATAATCTTTAAATTTTTTTATGCAACGCTAGTGTAGTTTCCTAGACAAGAACAAAAGCGGGAAGAGCCTTTTAGAGACGTAATAATTCAGAAAACTTGGCTATCGTTAAAGGGATTCTTAGTAAGCGTACTTTGCTTTCTTAGAGTCCCTTATGCTCTGGAGTGCAAGCCTTAATGGAGAATGCCTTAGTTGCACTTATGTAGAAAGTTTATACTTTCTACCAAAAAGAAAAACAGCCTCTCCTCGGGAGAGACTGTTTATGAGTTATTTTATAACTTTTCGCGAATAAACGTTAAGGCTTCTTCTACGTGATCTTTTACTTTTACTTGGCGAAATTCTTTTTGCAGCTTGCCTTCTTTATTAATAATAAAGGTAGAACGTTCGATTCCATAATATTCTTTACCAAAGTTCTTCTTTAATTTCCATACATCATATGCTTGTGCAACCTTATGTTCTACATCGGCTAACAGGGTGAATGGTAAATCATGTTTGTCAATAAACTTTTGATGGCGTTCAACAGGATCTGGGCTCACTCCAATAATAACTGCGTCTAAATCATTAAAGCTTTCTTGTGCGTCTCGAAAGTCGCAAGCTTCGGTTGTACAACCTGGTGTCATATCTTTTGGATAAAAGTACAGTACAACATGCTTCCCTTTAAAATCGGAAAGACTAACGTTTTCACCATTTTGATTTGGCAGTGTGAAATCTGGTGCTTGTATACCTATTTCAATACTCATCATTAACCCTCCATCAATTTACTGTTATTTCACTATATCATACAGTTCTATATATATCGAAACAACTGATTATTGTTCTCTATCCATTTGTCTAGACTGTACGAGACGTAATACAAAAGCTGTTGGAAGAATATAACCAATTAATGCTTCAATAAGAGCTATAAAACGACCAATACCAATCGGTGTAATATCCCCATATCCAATGGTTAATAAGGTTACACCACTAAAATAAATAGAGTGGATTAGTGATCCCCATACACTAACTTGCCTGAGTTCACCATTTTCCACTAACATAATGTGATGGAAAGATAGAATAAAGTAAATAAGTCCAAACCCTAAAATGACCGTGCTATATATTAGAAGCAATGTATAAAAAATTTCAATAGAAAATTGTCGTCCTCTTAATTCCATTTTCCCACCTCGAATAAACCTAACCAAACTTACTATTAATATGATACAAATAATGGCTAGTGCACCCAAAGAAATTAGATCCATACAATCCCCTGCCTTACTATATAGATATGCTACTTTCAGGGGGAGCTTGTCATTTATTTTTTAAGAGTAATAAGATAGGATAATATTAGTATTGATAAAAGTAATGGTATTAGTTGAAGCAACAATTTTAGGAGGCATTTTTAACTATGGAATTTTCAACGTCTAAAAGCTTACATGAAGAAGCGCTTGAACATATTGTCGGTGGCGTTAATTCCCCGTCCCGTGCATATAAGGCTGTTGGTGGCGGATCACCCGTTTATATGGAACATGCCAAAGGTGCATATTTCTGGGATGTCGATGGTAATAAATATATCGATTATTTAGCAGCGTATGGCCCAATTATTACAGGACATGCTCACCCGCACATCACAGAAGCCATTACAAGAGTTGCAGCAAACGGCGTGTTGTATGGCACACCAACCCGTTATGAGAACACATTTGCAAAAATGTTAAAAACAGCAATACCATCCCTTGAGAAAGTTCGATTCGTTAACTCTGGGACTGAAGCAGTAATGACAACCATTCGTGTTGCGCGCGCTTACACGGGTCGTAATAAAGTTATAAAATTCTCTGGCTGTTATCATGGACATTTCGATGCGGTATTAGTAGAAGCAGGGTCTGGTCCAGCAACGCTTGGAACACCTGATTCAGCTGGAATTCCACGATCTGTTGCTGAAGATGTTATTACCGTACCTTTTAATGATTTGAATGCATTCAAGGAAGCTCTTGACTATTGGGGTGACCAAATCGCCGCAGTCTTAGTAGAACCGATTGTTGGAAACTTCGGTATTGTTGAGCCACATAAGGGATTCTTACAAGCTGTAAATGACTTAACCCATGATGCTGGTGCTTTAGTAATTTATGATGAGGTAATAACAGCATTCCGCTTCACCTATGGCAGTGCACAGCAAGTCTATGGGATTGAACCAGATATGACTGCTATGGGTAAGATAATTGGCGGAGGACTACCAATTGGAGCATATGGTGGACGTAAAGATATTATGGAACAAGTTGCTCCACTTGGACCTGCTTACCAAGCAGGAACAATGGCTGGTAACCCTGCATCAATGGCATCAGGAATAGCTTGTTTGGAAGTTTTACAGCAAGAAGGTGTTTATGAGCACTTAGACGCGTTAGGAAAGCGTTTAGAAACTGGAATCTTAACTCATGCACGTAATACTGGGGTTAGGATTTCTGTAAACCGATTGTGTGGTGCCTTAACCGTCTATTTCGGAGTTGATAAGGTAACCAATTATGCCGAAGCAGAAGCAAGTGATAGTGAGCAATTTGCGCTGTTTTTTAGACTAATGCTCGAACAAAGCGTAAATCTTGCACCATCTAAATATGAAGCTTGGTTTTTAACAACTGAACACACGGAAGTTGATATTGATCAAACACTTGAAGCAGTACAACAAGCCTTCGCAACTATGGCAAAGGGATAATGATTAGAAAACTTGGCTTATCGTTAAAGGGATTCTTAGTAAGCATACTTTGCTTTCTTAGAGTCCCTTATGCTCTGGAGTGCAAGCCTTAATGGGTCAAGTCAAAGTAGCGCCTTGAAAGACACGACAAGCATAAGCAGATCGCGTCTTATGGATGTTCTTTCCACACGAAGTCGAACTGCTTATGTCTCGAGTGTCTAGGCGCTGAAGCTAGACTTGGCTTAAGCAGTCAATAAATTATTCACAGGCTCCTAATTTTAAAATTTCCTAGTCTATAAAAAACTCCCCCGTAAGTAACGGAGGAGAAATCTGAATTATGTCCCTATATATTCAGGGTTATCTAAATTTTGTACTTGATACAGATTATAATAACTTCCTTTTTTTCGCATTAACACATCATGTGAACCCGCTTCTTGAATTTCTCCATTTTCAATCACAACTATTCTGTCTGCATGTGTAATCGTAGCAAGGCGATGGGCAACGATAAACGTCGTGCGATCGGAAGCAAGTTTTTCAACAGCTTCTTGAATAGTATGTTCACTTTCTAAGTCAAGTGCGGATGTTGCTTCATCAAAGATTAGAATAGGTGGATCTTTCAAGAATACTCTCGCAATCGCAACTCGTTGTTTTTGGCCACCTGAGAGTTTAACACCTCTTTCTCCAACCAACGTGTCATAGCCATTTGATAAATCTTTTATAAATCCGTGTGCGTTAGCAGCTTTTGCAGCAGCAACAACTTCTTCGTCAGTTGCATCTGGATTACCCATTCGAATGTTCATTGCAATGGATTCACTAAAGAGTAAGTTATCTTGTAAAACCATGCCGATATTATTACGCAAGGATCGTGCTTTCACATCGCGTATATCGACACCATCTACTTTTATGGCTCCGTTTGTCACGTCATAGAACCTAGGGATTAAGCTGATTAATGTCGATTTCCCACCTCCACTCATTCCGACGAAGGCGATTGTTTCCCCTTTTTTCACATGTAAATCTACATTTTTTAAAACTTCTGCTTCTTCATCTTCATATCTGAATGACACATTTTCCATATCAATCGATCCATTTACACGCTGTAATTCTGTTGCGTTTTCCTTGTCGACAATATCATATTTTTCATTCATCAATTCAAACACACGATCTATCGAAGCTATTGATTGTGTTAAGACAGTAGATGCATTGACAAGACGTCTTAATGGACTGTATACACGTTCCATATAACCAACAAATGCGACCATTGTTCCCATTGATAAATTACCATTAATCACCTGATAACCAGCAAACGCGATAACTAGTAATGGAGCTAAGTCTGTAACAGTGTTCATGACTGCAAACGTCTTCGCATTCCAATTCGTATGGTTTAATGCTTTTTTTAGGAAATTTTCGTTACGTGCGTCAAATTGACCTTGTTCATAATCTTCAAGCGCAAAGCTACGTGTTACCGGAACACCTTGAACACGCTCATGAAGATGACCTTGCACCTCAGCAAGTGCTTGTGATCGTTCTCTTGTTAGGCTCCTTAGCTTCGCATAAAAGTATTTCACCGAGAACCCGTATATCGGGAATAAAATAATAGCTGCAATCGTCAGCCAGACATCCATTGTTAACATAATTATAATTGCAATAAGAATCGTAATTAAATCTAACCATATATTCATTAAACCCGTTATGACAAAAGTTTTCGTTTGTTCGACATCATGTATTACCCGGGAAATAATTTCGCCGGTTTTTGTCTGTGAATAAAATTTAAGACTGAGCTTTTGAATATGATCAAATAACCTATCTCTTATATCGTAAAGGATTTTGTTACCAACCCATTGCGCAAGATATTGTCGAATATATTCAATTGGTGGACGAAGCACAAGAAAGATGACAAAAGCTCCACCCATCAGCCACAATAATTGACTGGTCTTCTCCGCTTGTGTCATATCTTCAGCATCGATGATGTCATCAATTACATATTTTAAAATTAACGGCATTAATAATGGGATAGCGAATTTAACAATTCCGATTAGAATAGTCCATACTATTTTCCATTTGTATGGTTTTACAAATTCCATATATTGTTTCGTGCTGCTCATACGTATTTCTCCTATCATTAGAAAAACTTGGCTTTCACCAAGCGGTTTTAAATGTCTTTATTAGTATAACCTATGATTAGAAAAATCGGCTTATCGTTAAAAGAATTCTTAGTAAGCGTACTTTGTTTTCTTAGAATCCCTTATGCTCTTTAGTGCAAGCCTTAATTGCACTTATGTAGATAAGAAAGTTTTATGCTTTCCTATCTACAACAAGAATTTCCTTTTCATTTACCTATATGTTAAAAAACGTTCATACCATTGATCGATAAATTCTGGTGAAAAGGGACCTTTTCGTTGTCGAATCCAACTTAATAAATATTCTAAATTATGGTGAAGGATGCGATCTAACACGTTTGGATAATCCATTTGTTTTGAGTGTTCGGCATATTCATCTTCATCTAATAGATCATACGTCATATCTGGGTACACTTTAACATCTAAATCATAATCAATATATTTTAATGCTTCATCATCATATATAAATGGTGAACTGATATTACAATAATAATAGATTCCATCTCTTCGTATCATACCTATGATATTAAACCAATATTGAGAATGAAAATAACATATAGCAGGCTCTCTTGTTTTCCACGTTCGACCATCACTCTCAATAACCTGTGTCTTATCATTGGCTCCAATAATTTCTGTTTCAGTACCTTTTAAAACAAGGCTACTTTCCCAGATGCGATGAAGTTGTCCATTATGCTTATAGCTTTTAATTTCAATTTTTGAACCCGCTTGTGGACTAACCATTGAACCTTCCTTTCCACACCCTATCATCGGTCAATCTTTCATTTATTATAAAGCGACTGAAATGAAATATAAAGTATTATGACCGAACCAACAGATAACAAAAGCGCAAGTGCCCTTACAGGCTATGTTCACCACGTCCTCGAAAAAGAAGTTCGTTTTTTATTCGTGCGATGTTTCGCTGTCGTAGCTGGACGCGGTTTATACAGTTAATGAACTATCCACATGCTCCAAATTTTATGATTTCCTAAGCTAGAACAAAAGCGTAAGCGCCCGTTTAGCGACGTATGGGCTGCGCCCGCGCATCGAGGGTGGGTCGAAGTTGCCGCGCAAAGCGGCGAAGTTAGTCGATCTTCCAAATCCGCATGAGATAAAGGAAACACGAAGAGCGTAAGCGATTCGATGTTGACTTATCGTAAGGAGGATCAGGAAGCCCAATAGTCGCTGGGCGCTGGCCGATGAAAACGCCATGTCCTGTGGCGTCATCGGCACTAGTACGTCCTGTACGTCGGAGCTGGACGTGGCTTAAATAGTTAATATTTATCCACATGCTCCAAATTTTATGATTTCCTAAGCTACAAAAAAAGAGCTCCCTTTAAAGAAAGGAAACTCTTTTTACGTCTAAAATTTGGGGGTAGGTACTTATTTCTTGTTTTGTTGAGATTGTTGATTTTTCTTTCTAACTTCTTGTGCGTTTGTTTCTGATGCAAATTCAGTACCAAATTGACCTTGGCCTGGTTGTTGCTGTGGTTGCTGTTGACCTTGCTGAGCTGCTTTTTGATTTTGTTGTTTGACATGCTGAACGTTAGTACCAGCATTCGTTTTATTAGGGTTTTTAGCCATCAATATCACCTCCGCAATAATTATTTTGACCAATATATATAGAGTTATCCTAAAAAAATTAAGTTAAATTTTTCATTGATTGTAAAAATATGGAGCCTCAGAATAAGATACACCCTTTTTACATACATTAAGAAAGCTATACTATTGGACATGCTTAATGGAGGAATTATTTATGACTAGGGATTTTACTGAACTATCCATGACAAGCAAAACAGAATGGAACAATGAAGAATTACATTATTTTCAACATGCATTGTCACAGTTATTACCATATGTGAATTCAGAAGGTTTAACTATATTACAGGAAATTAATGAAGAGATGAAAAACAGATTGTGAATTTAATTTGTGGGCTTAAACCTTCATTATATTCATTACAGAAGGTTACCAAATTAATTTGGTAACCTTCTATCACAAAATTGATATTTCAACCTATATATTTCATCATTTTTTGATGAGATACTGGAAAAGGGAATGTATCCATGGTTTCCTGATCAACCATTTTAAGACGATCATCATTTACTTCCTGCTGATTTGTTCTTGCTTCATAAATTTCAAGCTGCCAAATTATGTGCGAAAATACATGTTTTAAGTTTCCTTGTTTACGATTCAGCGTTATTGAAACACCATATTCACTTTCAAACCAATTTTCTAGGTGGTCCATGCCAATTTCGTTAATCGGTACCATCGGGAATTGCCAAAGGTTAGCTAATAGTCCTTTTTCTGAACGTTTCTCTATGATGTATTGATTATGATTATTACAAATTAACAATGCAACGTAAGGAACCGTCTTTTGTTTTTTACTTTTCGATTTTATAGGTAGTTCTTCCTCAATTCCTTCAGCAAACGCTTTACAATACTCCTGAACCGGACAAAGCATACACGATGGGGATTTCGGAGTACAAACCAATGCACCAAGTTCCATAATACCTTGATTAAATGAAGAAGGATCCTCTTTTGATATGAGCTCCTTAACATAAGACTCGAATAGTTTTTTAACACGTGGAATGGCTATATCTTCTTCTATTTTTAATACTCTGGAGAGAACTCGCATCACATTCCCGTCTACTGCCGGTTCTGGTTGGTTAAATGCAATAGATAGGATGGCACCTTTCGTGTATGGACCCACACCTTTTAAAGCACCTAACTGATCTGGGCTTGATGGAATTTCTCCATTGTAAGTCGCAACAACTTCTCTTACTGCGTTTTGTAAGTTACGTGCACGGGAATAGTATCCTAAACCCTCCCATACTTTTAATACCTCCTGTTCATTGGCATCGGCTAGATCATAAACAGTAGGAAACTGGTTCATAAACCGTTCAAAGTATGGGACAACTGTATCAACTTTTGTTTGTTGGAGCATAATTTCGGAGACCCAAATTTTATATGGATCCTGGTCTTTTCGCCAAGGCAGGTTTCGTTTACTTGTCTCATACCACCTTAATAAATCCTGTTGGAATGCACTTATGTTAAATTGTTGTAACATTGTTTGTCACTTCCTTTATGGTACAATAATAATAGAAGAATAGTTTCTATTTAAGCTTTAGTAAAGTACTACAGTACATATTTTTATAAAAATAAAATATCAGATATGTCCAAGGAGGACTTTCTTTATGGATACTGGAACCCATATTGTTATGGGCGTTGCATTAGGAGGGTTAGCAACACTTGATCCCGTCGTGCATAATGACCCTACACTTTTTAATGCTGTGTTAGTTGGAACAATTGTAGGTTCCCATGCGCCTGATTTTGACACCGTGCTAAAACTTAAAAATAATGCAACGTATATAAGACACCACCGGGGAGCAACACATTCTGTTCCAGCCATATTAATGTGGGGAGTCATCATTGCGGGAATTATTCATACTATCGTTCCCCATGTCAACTTTCTACATCTATGGGCCTGGACATTTCTAGCTGTGATTATTCACGTATTTGTAGATATATTTAACGCATATGGCACACAAGCATATCGCCCATTTACCAATAGGTGGGTTGCCCATGGATTTATAAACACCTTTGATCCGTATATCTTTATGTTACATGTCGCAGGAATAATTGCTTGGGTACTAGGAGCAAACCCTGGTTATACATGGTTAAGTATATATACTGTAATCGTGCTATATTATATCAAGCGGTATATTGATAAAAGAGAAATCGTCAAAAAGATACATGATTATTTTCCAAATACCGAAGAAATTGCTACATCCCCTACCATTAAGCAAAATACATGGCGAGTTGCAATTACAACATCATCAAATTTCTATGTAGGATCTGTCGAAAATGGGCATATCGAAATCGTTGATGAATTTGAAAAAGTACCATTACCTAATAATGAACTAATGAACCTTGCAGTACAGGACAGTAATATTTCAGCATTTCTATCGTTCTCACCGGTATACCGCTGGGAAATGAACTATTATGATGATTTTACTGAAGTTCGATTTATTGATTTACGCTATCGTTCAAAAGAGTATTATCCATTCGTTGCAGTCGTGCAAATTGATGACAATATGCGAATTATGAGTTCCTACACTGGGTGGATATTCTCCGAACAAAAATTACAAAGTAAATTATTCATAGGTGATAATCCAGTATAAAGCAGGTCTTAATTAGACCTGCTTTTATCAGTTATTAGTCTAATTTTTTACCTAATAGCGAGATTGGTATGGCCACTTCTTTTTCGTATATTTCATCTAATAAGTTGACCCGATGTCCCCAGGCGAATACTCCATTTATATAGTTAACTTTATACGTATGACCTGGATCACCATTCAATTCATACCTCTCACCAGCTTTAAAATCCTCTGGGTTTAAAGTATATGCCAGAGCTACCTGCATTTTACGCTCGTTAATTGCCACTTCACTAACATTACCAAGCTGCTCTGCTTTTTGTACTTTTTCTTTTAATTTGCCAATTTCTGTACGTAGTTGTTCTATTGTATAATCACTATATCGATAATCCATTTTTACATATCTCCCTTCTTTATCATTTTACATTTTACCAAGACTCTAAGACAATAGAAATGAATATGAAGTAAATAAACATTTACTGGGAGGAAATATCGATGCCGAATGTTGCAATTACTGGAGCTGGAAGCGGTCTGGGTCGAGAACTAGCTCTTTATTACGCAAAAAATGACTACACTGTTTTTTTACTAGGACGAACCGATACAAAACTACATATCGTACAAAATGAAATTCTTGAAAATGGCGGGAACGCCGAAGTTGTTTTATGCGATGTTCGTGAATATGCATCTGTTAGTATCGCATTTCAGCAAATCGGACAATTAGATGTACTTATTAATAATGCTGGAATTGGTATTTTTGGTCCAGTTGAAGATTATACCATAGATGAAATTGAAGATACGTTAAACACTAATGTTAAAGGGGCAATTCTCACTGTTCAATCCGCGTTACCTTTAATTCGTGCTAGTAATGGACGGATTTTAACCATTATTTCAACTGCAGGTCTACGTGGAAAAGTAAATGAATCCATTTATTGTGCAAGTAAATTTGCTGTTAAAGGATTTACCGAAAGCCTGCAAAAAGAATGGGAAGATGCTTCGTTTACCATTACCTCGGTTTATATGGGTGGAATGAACACTCCATTTTGGGAAAACTCTACTCATGTGAATGATCCATCCCGTTTAAAGGGTCCTAAAGAAGTAGCTGCACAAATTTATCAGGAGGATGACGGAAGAAAGGAAATTCTTATCGATAAATAGATAAGAGCAAAAAATCTCGAAGCACCCTTACAGGCTAAGTTCGCCACGTCCTCGAAAAAGAAGTTTGCTTTTTCTCTGTTATAGCGTACGTCGAAGCTGGACATGGCTTTCACAGTAAATGAATTATCCAATGCTCCAGATTTTATAACTTCCTGGTGTATAAAAGTTACTCGACTACTTCTTGGAAGTGGTCGAGTTAACATTAGTTACTTTCATTAATGCTTTCGTCTAAAAACGTATTGATTAGATCAATGGAAAATCCTTTTTTATACAACGCTTCTTTCATTTTATTTCGTAATGAGAAGCCTGAAAATTTCCTTTCATGCTTACGGAGTAATTTCTCACCATGGTGCTGTATGGCAGTCCATTGGGCATCGTCATCTTTTTCGTCTTTCATATCTGCAAGTACTTCTTTAATAACATCTTGTGAAAAGCCTTTTTGCATTAAAGTCGCTTGCAAACTTTGGAGTAGCTGTTTGTATGAATGTTTTGATTGCTGTTGCAGCTTCTTGCTTGTCCATTTTTGGGCCTTCTCAAATTGTAGATCAAAAGAATACTTTTCAACTGCTTGGTCGGCAATTTGAGCGGTCACACCTTTTTCCATAAGTTCTTTCTTTACAAGTCTTGGACCTTTATTTGATGTATGAATACGAGTTTCAACAAATGCCTCAGCAAATTGCGTATCATCAATTAGGTTTTCAGCATGAAGCTTATCCATGATTTTAGTTATATGTTCTTCATCTACCTCTTTTTTTGTTAGATAATCATAAATTTCCTTTTTAGTACGCATACGATAGCTTAAATAGTTAATCGCAAGGGTATATGACTTATGTAGTGTGTCTTTTTGGATTAGTGTCGTAACCATGGAGTCGTCTAACTCAAGACCTTTTCTAAGTTTGTATTCAATCAATACAGATTCATCTACACTAAAACCATATTTCTCACCATGTCCATCATCCAAGAAGATATTGTACCGATTCTTACGTTTTTTCTGTGTAGTGATCCGAGCAATTTCTGTCAAAAGTATTCACCCCTTTCATTAAATAATAACAAAACTAAAGCAAAAGTGCCCGTATAGTGACGTATGGACTATGCCCGCGCATCGCCGGTGATTTTTAGCTTGGACACTACAGTAAGAATCGAATAGTAACATATAATAGTAATACTAATACTTATTATTGGAGTGTGTCATATGAATATTTTAATTACTGGTGGAACTGGGTTTGTTGGTACAAACCTTTCAAAGGCATTAGTAGAAAAAGGTCATCTGGTCTACATAATTACTAGAACACCCGACAGACACCCAAACACAGACAAGATCACTTTCATAAATTATGATGATGATACAGCTAATCTTCCTGTTATTCATGCGGTGATTAACCTTGCAGGTGAATCACTGTTTGGCTATTGGACCAAAAAGAAAAAGGAAGCCATTTTATCAAGCAGAATAGAAGCTACTGAGTCAGTCATGGAGTTTATAAAAAAGTTGGAGAAAAAACCTACTGTCTTCATAAGTGGCTCAGCTATTGGATATTACGGAACTTCACAGGATTTAATTTTCACAGAGGATACAACACAGCCTGGAGATGATTTTCTGGCAAGCGTCACAAAAAAATGGGAACAAACAGCTAAACAAGCCGAAGAATTAGATATCCGTACCGTTTATACTAGGTTCGGGGTTATATTAGGTGATGAAGGGGCATTGCCCTACATGAGTCTACCTGTGAAAATGTTTGCTGGCGGAAAAATAGGTAATGGTGAGCAATGGATATCTTGGGTGCATATTGATGATGTAGTAAACATGATTTTATTTTGCTTATTTAATGAACACATAAAAGGGCCTGTAAATGTCACTTCCCCCAATCCAAAGCGAAACAAAGACTTTACTAAAATTTTGGCAACTGTTCTAAAACGACCCTATTGGTTTCCCGCTCCATCTCCAATTATACGTACAGTAATTGGTGAAATGAGTCATTTAATTACGAAGGGACAATATGTTTTACCTAAAAAAACCCAGGATCAAAATTATCAATTTAAGTACCCATATCTAGAAGAAGCATTACGTGAAATATATCATTAAAGCACCCTGAAAAATTTGTCACATATTTTGTTTAAAAAAAGATTTTCTTTTCGTGAAAAAATGTGTAAAATTAGATTACCAAAAAGGTATGTTTTAGGGAAGGCAAATGGTGCGCCACCAGTTATTAGAACTGGTTCTAATGGGTTCGATTCCCATCCCGAATTTTTGTTGAACGTTAACTAAAAATTCGCGGGTGGGGCCTTACTGGATTTCCTTATGGATGTAACTACCCCCCCTGCAATAATAGGAGGGGCTTTTTTATGCTAAAAAACCGTGAGTTACATGAGGTTCCTGTGTTATTTGATTTTTTATCACATCCAGATGTCTTTCCATATGTAAGACAAAAAGCAGATACTAGTGATGGCTATTATTTTGTGACGAAGCAAACGATTGAAGCAGAAGAAAATGGTGAACTAATTTCTAGGACGATTCTTGATGAATATCATCAACCTATTGGCACGATTAATTTATTTGATATTCATAACCAGCACGGTTTTTTGGCAACATGGATCGGACATCCATACTTCGGAAAAGGGTACAATAAACTCGCCAAAGAGCTGTTCTTTGAGGAATTGTTTTATAGGATTGGTGTAAAAGCTGTATTTATGAAAATACGTAAGAAAAACATGCGGTCCCTTAAAGCAGTTTTGAAGCTACCTTATGCTAATCTAGGAAATAGTCTTTATCCAGAAGTTTACGAGAAAATTAATGGATCTGAGGATATATATGATCTTTTTGTAATTTCAAAAGAACAATATGCAGCTTATACACAGTTTACATTAGCCGATGATGTTGGTAGTGGCGAAGAAGTTTCATAGTATATTTTTTTCATGTTAGGACATCCTAAGAAACAAAGTGAGGGATCTTTTATGAAAAAGAAATCAAGTCACGAACAGCGCGAAAAGTTTTTATCTAAGACACAAGAGGTACTTTATCAGAGAGAATTTAAACATGCTGATAAGGTATATAAACAACTTTCCCAACGAGGAAATCGAAGCTAATCACTTCGGTTTCTTCTTTTTTAGTATAACTTGGAAAACAGTTTATGATTACTACAACCAGTTCTGATAGCGAAACATCGCATGGAAGAAAAGTTTTTTCCCTTTTCAAGGCACCCAAGAGATAATCAGTTCGACTCCGTGTGGTAAAAGCATCCACACTACACGATCCGCTTATGCTTGTCGTGTCTTTCAAGATGCTTCTAGTTTTTGTTCTCGTTTATCCACATTATATAAACATGCTGTTAATAACTTGTATAAATAGCGATCTATAAAGGGGGGTTATACACACCCTAATTGTGCATAACTTCTGCTTCGAATGTGGATAGTGTGGATTGTGGCATTGATGTTTGTGTGTAAGTGGATTTATATGTTGATAACTCTGTGGATACATTAATCACACTGTCTTAGTTTTATCCTCCAATTCCATCCTTGTTAGTAAAACCTTATTAGCCTTTTGCATTGTGTCCTTCTTTCGATCACCAAACCCGTATCCAACCATAATGTTTGCTACTTCAAATAATAATACAGCTTGCCAAATGGCAGCTTTTTTTATATTCCACAAATAAATTACAACAGTATTATTATCCATTATTTCTATTTCAAATTCTTCATCACTATACACAGCCTGTAATATATTACACTTGGTTAGGCTTGTAATCGTTGTGTGGTATAAAATTAAACACCCCATCATAGTAGGTCTGCTCCTCAAATTGTTCTTTTAAAGAACATTATAATATATGTTCCAAAACAGAACAAAGAAGTGGCATTTCTTTCCTCTTAATCATGATAGGATTAATGGTAATTCATAAGGAACAAATATTCCAAATCCAATTTCTAAGAGTGTGATAATCATGAGTATGGAGACGATTGCGTATAATATTAAATTTTTCCGTGACCAACATGGATGGACACAGCATGAACTCTCAGAAAAGCTAATGACATCACGTTCGGTTATAGCAAAATGGGAAAATAATGTGGCAGTCCCAGATGTAGCTTCATTAATTAAACTGAGTAGCGTATTCGATGTCTCGCTCGACCACATTGTAGGAAATCTTTCTTTTCGTGATGATCTTCTAAAAGATTTCAAACGAATCTACAGCTCAAAATCAACTTCATTCGATGAAGAAGTAGTAGAATTAGTGGAGTACTTAATGATTCATTCCTCTTTAAAGGATCAGCTATTTCGTTTAAAATCAATACCAATTAAGAAACAAGAATCACTTATCCACATGTTTAAAAATCTGATAGACCAAGTAGAAAAACTATAACTTCATCAAATCTATACAAATAAAAACGCAAGCACCCGTATAGCGGCATATAGGCTTGGACGTGGCTTACACAGTTAGTAAAATTTCTACAGGCTCCTATTTTGAAGTTTTAACCCGAGGATATCCTCGGGTTTTTTATTATTTCTTTAATAGCAAAACTTTTTCGCTCATAATACGTATATAAGATATACATAAGATTGGAGTGAAAATAATGGAAGAACTCTTTGATGCAATAAATTGGGCAGTAATAGCACCATTGCTTATAGTCCAGGCAATTCTACTTGTTGTCGCACTTCTAGACTGGGCAAAAGCAGAAAAGACAAATGGGCCTAAGTGGTTGTGGTTAGTTATTATTATTTTTGTAAATATAATTGGTCCTGTTCTTTATTTTATTTTCGGAAGGAGACCACATTAAATGGCACTTTTAACAGTGGAAAACCTATCGAAACATTATGATGGTAAACCAGCGGTGAATGATGTTAGCTTTCAATTTCAGCATGGGTCATGTATCGCTCTAATTGGCCCTAATGGCGCTGGTAAAACTACGATTTTGCGGACGCTAGCGGGGTTACTGAAACCAACAAGTGGTTCAGTATCATTTGCTGGGGTGAATGCCAACGATGACATACGTAAATATATCGGCTATTTACCTCAATATCCAGTTTTTCATGCTTGGATGACTGGCATGGAATTCTTAGTTTATGTTGGCCAGCTTGCATTGGTAACGAAAAGTGAAGCAACTAAAAGAGCAGAACAGTTACTGACACGTGTAGGACTTAGCGATGATAAAAACAAACGCATTTCCAAATACTCCGGTGGTATGAAACAACGCCTTGGAATTGCACAGGCCATGATCCATCAACCAAAGCTTCTCATGCTTGATGAGCCGGTTTCATCATTGGATCCTATTGGTCGAAGAGAGGTCCTAAACTTAATGGAAGAATTAAAAAAGGATATGACGATTCTTTTTTCAACCCATATTCTAAGTGATGCTGATGAAGTAAGTGATGAGTTACTGTTATTACACGAAGGTCAAATCGTTGAGTCAGGATCCATGGAAGATTTAAGACAAAAATACCAGACCTCTAAAATAGAACTCGGTTTCTTAGATGATTTGGAGAAATATCAAACCGTTCTTAACGAACTTCCTACTGTGATGAACAGTTATATTGAACGGAATTTGATCCATGTTACGGCTTCGGATATTTCAAAAGTACGACAGGAAGTACTAAAGACCGCTACCAAAGAAAACTGGCCATTAACTACTTTCTCGATTAATCGTACTTCACTCGAAGACTTATTTATGAGGGTGGTGAGTAAGTGATGCAATGGACAACGCTTTTTAAAAAAGAGATGCTCGAGAACTGGCGTAATTTTAAATGGGTGTGGGTTCCGTTAGTAATGATTCTAATAGCAGTTGTAGACCCGATATCATCTTATTACTTACCACAAATTATTGAATCTGTTGGTGGAATGCCTGAGGGCGCGGTATTTGAAATGCCTGAGTTCGCACCGAGTGATGTAGTTATGATGAGTTTAAGCCAAATTAGCAGCCTAGGTGTTTTGGTAATTGCATTAATGTCCATGGGGACTATTTCCAGTGAGCGAAAAAGCGGCGTTTCAGAGCTAATTCTTGTGAAACCAGTTTCTTATCATAATTACATTACAGCTAAATGGGCTTCCCTACTATTGTTAGTATGGACTGCTTTCTTTTTAGGAATGTTAGGAAGCTGGTATTATGTTAATATCCTGTTTGGTGAACTGTCATTTTTAACACTTTTAGCCATTGTTTTTTACTATGGATTATGGCTCACACTTGTTATCAGTCTGTCTATATTTTACAACACGGTTTTCAAGACGGCTGGTCTGGTTGCATTTATGACGATCATAACAATTATGCTAATGAGTGTTATCACACAAGTATTTGGACACATACTGGAATGGAGCCCTAATAATATTTCTGAATACATCCAGGAAATGCTTATAACAGAAAGCTTGCCTTCAGATTTAATAGCAACGGGACTGGTAACCATTTCGATCATTGCTCTATTATTAATCAGTTCCATTTATACATTTAAAACAAAAGAACTGGCAAATTGAAGTTTGGAGGGAGCGGTCATTATACCGTTCCCTCCATTATCTTTATTTCACTTTAACTGCTGTTATTTTTCTCAGGAACACAAATGAAAAGCAATACATATGAATCCAACAATAAACAATTGATAAAAGAATGCTAGATCAAATGTAGCAAACAACATTTATGGATATTCTATCAGGAAACATTACAGCAAGTAGTGGGGAAATTTTAATTGATGGTGAAGTTCCATTTGATAATCAAAAGTTAACCGAGTCAATCTGATTTATCGTGTCGTTGATGATCGAGTCTTCTATTTGTTCCTTTATTTGAAGGAAAATTGGCTTCGATTCGTCTAGATTATTTTTCATGTTAAACCCCTTTTGTTAATTGGTTAATTAGTTATGTAACTAACCATGATGATTTTTTGTCAATAAGTAACAAAAGCTAGAAGCGCCTTGAAAGACACGACAAGCATAAGCAGGTCGCGTAGTGTGGATGTCTTTACCCAAGTCGAACTGCTTATGTCTCGAGTGTCTAGGCGCTGGAGCTGGACGTGGCCGATTCTGTAGATAAAGTACAAAACTTTCAAGTTATATACTTTCTTTACTTTCAAAAAAATAAGATTCTACATGTGTGCAGAACCTTATCTTAATCCTCTTCTATTTTTTTATCTTCATTCTTTGGTAATCGACCAGCTTTTTCAACTGCCTCCCGTAATAGAAACTCCACATGACTATTTACGCTGCGAAATTCATCCTTGGCCCAGCCTTGTAAAATATCATACAGCTTTGAGTCAATTCGTAATGGAAAGTTCTTTTTATTAGTCATAGAAACCCTCTTTATTATTGATATAGTGACCCTGTATTCACAACAGGTTGTGTACCATTATCAGAAACAATTGATACTAGCAAATTATTGATCATGGCAGCACGGCGTTCATCATCTAAATCAACAATACCGTCTTTTTCCATCTTATCAATAGCATCTTGAACCATGCCTACAGCACCTTCAACGATCTGTTTACGAGCTGCTATAATTGCACTAGCCTGTTGACGCTGCAGCATTGCCTGAGCAATTTCAGTAGAATATGCTAGGTGTGTTAAGCGGGCTTCGATCACTTGTACCCCAGACACTGTTAAACGTTTCTGAAGTTCAGTCGTTAATTTCTCGGAAACTTCCTCGGCATTCCCTCTTAACGTTAATTCCACATCTTCAAAAGTATCATATGGATATTTAGTAGCAACATGGCGGATCGCTGTTTCACTTTGAATTTCAACAAATTGTTCATAACGGTCAACATCAAATACTGCTTTAGCAGAATCCACTACCTTAAATACAATGACAGCAGCAATCTCAATTGGATTTCCATTAACATCATTTACTTTTAATCGTTTACTGTTAAAATTTCGTACTCGAAGCGAAATGGTTCGTCTGATTGAAAAAGGAACAGTTATTACAATTCCTTCTTGACGGATACTACCCATATATTTACCCATAAAAATAACTACGATAGACTGATTTGGTTGAATAATCGTTATTCCACTACCTAAAGTGATAGCAATAATCAGAGCTATTCCACCTAATACGAACTCTTGATGAATGAAGCCAAATACTGTTCCAGCCAACAGAATTGCCATCACAAAAATGCCTAAGAACCCATTCATAACCCATGCTTCTTTTTCCCGCATGTATCCACACACCTTCTCCTATGTGATATCATTTCATAACTATATCAATATGATATCACTATTGTTTGAATTTGTAACTTACTCTGTGATTTCAAATAACCCATCGATCGGTGTTTTTTCCGGCATAATTAGATAATCATGACCATCAGTAGTCATCACTAGGTTTCCAAATACTGCCGTAGAATAAACATCTGCATTTATTCGATTTAGATTACCAATAACTCTTTCAACTGGATGACCATAATCATTTTTCTTACTATAGGTTAGAATTGCAGTTTTAGGTTTTACATGCTCCAAAAAGGAAAAGGAGGTACTTGTCTTTGAACCGTGGTGAGCAACCTTTATAAACTCTGCTTCTACATTATGATTCTGTAAAATTTTCACTTCTTGTTTCGTCTCTACATCACTCATCAATAAGAAATCAATATCTTTATGTGTTAATTTCATCGCAATGGAAGATTGATTATTATTTTTTGCACCGCTATACGTGTTTAATATGCGTATTTCTATTGTTGGATCTAAGTTAATTTGCTCATTTTGCCTTGCTATTCTAATCGGAATATCTTGTTTGCGTATTTGATTTATATATCTTGCATATGTCATTGTCGAATGAAGTTTCCCAGAATCAATTACTTCTACGACTTCAATCGACTTCATTACATCTATTAACCCCCCAATATGATCTATATCTGGATGTGTCGCAATAAGCAAGTCAATTTTGTCGACATTTTGTTGTTTTAAGTATGTTACAACATCCTTACCTGCTTTAGGAGGACCACCATCGATTAATATGTTTTTATCCTCAGGCGTTTTTATTAACATACTATCTCCTTGACCCACATCGATAAAATGAACCTCCATATTTTGATATGGATAAGCATATACAGGTTGAGTTATTCCGACAAATGGAATAAAAAATATAAGTAAGATAACCATAACTATCCCAATATTTCTTTGCATATACAGCATCCTTTAACTAGAGGTTTTATGTTTTATTAGTTTTCCACGGATACGGGATAAGTATTTATATTAGAAGGACGAAATATCATAAGCTTGATGTATAGTGTTACGTTAAATGAATAGCTTTTTCAATCAACAGGCTCGAATTTCGATCAACAGGCATGATAAATGATCAACAGCTATAATTTTCGATCAAGAGAGTTAAAAATCGATCAAGCTACTAGCAGAATCGATCATGAGTAGTCCATTTTCGATCAACAGCTTAGAATTTCGATCAACAGCTTAGAATTTCGATCAACAGGCATGATAAATGATCAACAGCTATAATTTTCGATCAACAGAGCTAAAAATCGATCAAGCTACTAGCACAATCGATCATGAGTAGTCCGTTTTCGATCAACAGCTTAGAATTTCGATCAACAGGCATGATAAATGATCAACAGCTGTAATTTTCGATCAAGAGAGCTAAAAATCGATCAAGCTACTAGCAGAATCGATCATGAGTAGTCCATTTTCGATCAACAGCTTAGAATTTCGATCAACAGGCATGATAAATGATCAACAGCTATAATTTTCGATCAAGAGAGTTAAAAATCGATCAAGTTACTAGCAGAATCGATCATGAGTAGTCCATTTTCGATCAACAGCTTAGAATTTCGATCAACACCAAAAAAAGAGCCACTGACAGAGTCAGTGGCTCTTCACTACATAATTTATCCTTTTTTCGTTACTGCAATTTCCTGATTGATTACCTCAACCATTACCTGATTAATCGTCTCATCTTCTAAAATCAAATCTGTTAACTGGTCATCAATTTTATCTTGAATAACGCGACGTAAAGGTCTTGCACCAAAGCGGCGGTCAAAGCCAAGTCTAACTAATTCTTGTTTTGCTTCATCCGTAATCGTAATCTCAATATTGTTTTCTTCTATTGTTTCTTCTAGGTCTTCTAGCATTAAATCAACGATTTTTAATAAGTTGTCTTCTTCAAGCTCATTAAATTGGATCATCGCATCAAAGCGGTTTAGGAATTCTGGTTTAAAGTAGTTACTTAGGATATCTAATGTGGTTACTGATTCATGTTGGGCGTTATTAAAACCAACGTTGACTTGTTTTTCACCAGTACCGGCATTACTTGTCATAATTATGACTGTTTCTTTAAAACTTACCTTACGACCGTGTGAATCTGTTAAGTGTCCATCCTCCATAATTTGCAGGAACATGTTTTGCACGTCTGGATGTGCTTTTTCAATTTCATCAAGCAAAATAATGGAATATGGATTACGACGGACACGTTCGGTTAGTTGTCCAGCCTCTTCATGGCCTACATAACCTGGAGGTGAACCGATAATTTTTGACACGGCGTGTTTTTCCATATATTCACTCATATCTAATCGAACCAATGATTCACGTGAGCCGAATAATTCTTCTGCTAGTGCTTTGGTCAATTCTGTTTTACCGACACCAGTTGGTCCAACAAATAAGAACGAACCTATTGGGCGGTATTTTGATTTAAGTCCTGCACGACTTCGGCGAATCGCTTTTGCTACTTTTTGAACTGCCTGTTCTTGACCAATAACCTTATCACCAAGGCTTTTAGCGATATTTTTCATTTTTTCTTGTTCATCGGCTTGCAATTTTGTTACTGGTATTCCCGTTTTTTCTTCAACAATCAATTGAATATCAGAAATAGCTACATCAATAACCTGTTCTTCATTTTTGGCTTTTTCTAATTGCTTTTGCAGCTGAATTTCTTGATATCGTAGGTTTGCTGCACGTTCATAATCTTCTTTATCAGCTGCTTGTTCTTTTTCTTTAATGATCTCATCTAGACGTTGTCCGATTGAATTAGAATCTTTTTCTGCGTTTGCTAGATTTAATCGCGAGCCAACTTCATCCATTAAATCTATTGCTTTGTCTGGAAGGAAGCGGTCTTGAATATAGCGTTGTGATAACGTTACGAAAGCGCGAATTACGTCTTCAGGAAAGCGCACATCATGAAACTGTTCATACCGATCTTTAATTCCATTTAATATTTGTACTGCTTCTTCTGCTGATGGTTCTTTGACTATAATAGGTTGAAAGCGTCGTTCTAGTGCTGCATCTTTTTCAATTTTACGGTATTCCTTTAATGTTGTTGCACCGATTAATTGCATTTCACCACGTGCTAGTGCAGGTTTTAAAATATTCCCTGCATCCATTTGTGAGCTTTCTGCGGTTCCGGCACCTACTAACAAGTGAATTTCATCCACAAACAGAATCACATCTTTACGATTTTGTAATTCTTGAATTAACTGCTTCATGCGTTCCTCAAATTGACCTCTAACTCCAGTGTTTGCTACCAATGAGGCCACATCCAACAGATATATTTCCTTGTTCATCAGTTTTGCTGGCACATTACCTTCTGTAATTCTTACAGCCAGCCCTTCAGCAATAGCAGTTTTACCTACACCAGGTTCACCGATTAATACTGGGTTATTTTTGTTTCTTCTATTTAACGTTTCAATAACACGTTTCACTTCATTGTCCCGACCAATAACCGGATCAATTATTCCTGCTCTTGCTGCGTGTGTTACATTCTTGCCTAGTTGATCTAATAGACCATTTCCTTGATTTGATTTTGTCTGTGTTTTTGTTCCTGTGTGACTTGCTCCATTTCCATTATAAAAATGATTAGAAAATGCATCCTCATTTTGAAATGAATCGGAGAAGAAGTCATTCGTATTCATCATTTTTCCTTGTATTTCCTGAAAACAGGAATTGCAAAGATGCATGTGTATCTTTTCATTATTCATTTGCATTGCAACATTAATATTAGCTGGATTTACACCACATTTTTGACATTGCATTTTCCATTCCTCCTTAAAATAATTGCCTGTAATTATATTTAATTTTGACTTTGACTATATTTGACCTTTGATCATTATTATACTCTGACCTATTTTGACTTTCAAGTATTTTGATCTGTTAAATTCATATTTTTTACCTTTTGATGAATACTAATTTAGACATAACTTCTATAATAAAAATTATTAGTTTTCACAAAGCTATTGACTTTTAGATATATTCCATTAGAATAAGTATTGAAATTGATATTCATTATCAATTAGATTCTACATAAGAAGGGTGATTACTATGAAAAATAATTTTTATCTTTTAGTATTTATTACTATTATTTCTGCATTTACGTTAGCTGCGTGTGGTGGAGGGGATAATGGCGAAAATGATACTGAAAATGAGAACAATACTGCTGACATTGAAGATAACGGTGAAATTAATTTGTATACAGGGCGTCATTATGAAACAGATGATAACTTATACGAAGCATTCACAGAAGAAACTGGAATTGAAGTTAATGTCATTAAGGGTAAGGATGATGAATTAATTGCTCGTTTGGTTCGTGAAGGTAAAGCTTCTGAGGCAGATTTATTTATTACAGCGGACGCTGGACGACTACACCGTGCTAAGGATGAAGAATTATTACAAGAAGTTACTAGTGATACACTTCAAGAAAATATACCTAGCAAATATCGCGATGATAAAAACACTTGGTTTGGATTAACAAAGCGAGCTCGTATTATTGCCTATCATAAAGACCGTGTAAGTTTAGAAGACTTACAAACTTATCAGGATTTAACAAAAGATACTTTTCAGGATAAAGTTCTCATACGTTCTTCATCCAATATTTATAACCAATCCTTACTTGCATCTCTAATCGCAATTGATGGCGAGGATGCAGCTAAAGAATGGGCAACAGGTATTGTAGACAACATGGCTCGTGATCCTAAGGGTGGAGATCGTGATCAAGCTATCGCTATTGCTGCTGGAGAAGGTGATGTAGCAGTAATGAATACGTACTACCTGGGTCAAATGCTAAATGCAGAAGATGAGGAACAAGTAAAAGCAGCGGAACAATTGGATATTCTATTCCCTAACCAGGATTCAACTGGTACACATGTTAATATTAGTGGAATTGGTTTAACAGCAAGCAGTAAAAATACGGAAAATGCTATTAAATTTATGGAATTCTTAACAACTGAAAGTGCTCAAGAACAGTTTGCTGAAACAAATTATGAATATCCTGTAAACCCTAATGTTGAACCAGCAGAGTTACTTAAGTCATGGGGTGAATTTAAAGAACAAGACATTAACCTGACAAAGCTGGGCGATAACAATGAACAGGCCATTAAAATAATGAATGAAATTGGTTGGAAATAAGAGATTCTTTCTAACTTGCTGCATTGTGATAACAAGCAATGCAGCATTTTTGTATATACAATACCAATGAGAACTGTTATCATTAATGGGGATATCTTTATCAGTTTCACCTAAGATTAATCAAGGGAAGTGTCATTCTTGAAGTTCTATCGAAAGCTGTCTAGTTATTTAAATATTTGGACCCTCGGAAGTCTATTCATTGTAATACTTATCCTACTACCCAACATTTCTATTCTTTTTAATTTTTTCACAGAAGAAACTTCGAATTGGCAGCATATTAAGGAATTTATACTTCCAAATTTATTAAAAAACACTACTATTATTATTATATTTACAGGTATACTCACAATTCTAATTGGCACAAGTCTCGCTTGGCTCATATCTGCTTTTGACTTTCCACTTAAACGGTTTTTTAAGTGGGGATTAATTTTACCATTAGCTATCCCGCCTTATATTGCAGCATATACCTACAATGGAATGTTGAATTATACGGGTGTTATCCAAACTACGTTGAGAAACAACTATAACGTGACTGTGAGCCAATCCTATTTTGATATCATGACATTACCTGGTGCCATCTTTATTTTTACATTATTTCTATATCCATATGTATATATGATCACGCGTACTTTTTTATCAAATCAATCCGCATCCTTAATCGAGAATGCGCGATTACTTGGAAGGAATTCATTTGAAATTTTCTTTAAGGTAGTCCTGCCGATATCCCGTGGAGCAATTGTTGGAGGCGTTAGTCTTGTACTACTGGAAGTTTTAAATGATTATGGTGTTGTGCAATACTTTGGAATTCCAACGTTCAGCACCGCAATTTTTCAAACGTGGTTTGGGATGGGGGACTTGAATGCAGCAATTAAACTCTCTGCTACACTTATGTTTATCGTATTTTCAATTCTCATAATTGAAAAGTTCCTACGAGGAAGAAAAAGGTATAGCTATTCTTCACCAAAAGTTAGACCGCTTACTCCTATACAATTACGAGGGTGGCGTGGATGGATTGCTTTTGGTTATAGTCTGCTTATATTTGGTCTAGGATTTCTAATACCACTAATTCAGTTACTAGATTGGGTACTATTAACCTATGAAAAAATTGCTGACCCTGTATTTACTTCACTCATATTCAACTCCCTATTAGTAGCGATCGTCGGTGCGTCAATGATCACTGTATTTGCGATTATCATTGCTAATTTCGCACGAATTCACCAAAGCGTTCTATCCAGAGCTTCTGCGCAAATAACAATATTAGGTTACTCCATACCTGGTGCTGTTATTGCTGTTGGTATTATTACCGTATTTATAGCAACGGATAATATTCTCTTTGGGTTTTATGAATTTATCGGTATGGATCCGATGCTATACTTAAGTACCAGCCTGTTCATGTTAATATCTGCTTATGTCATCCGATTCTTGGCAGTCGGATTCAATGCAATTGAGGCTGGGTTTGATAAAATAGGAAATAAATATACAGAAGCATCACGCACGCTTGGTATGGGAATGACAAAAACATTTTTTAAAGTTGATGTTCGTTTGATAAAAGGAGCCATTTTAAGTGGATTTATTTTATCATTTATTGAGATACTAAAAGAACTACCACTTACATTAATTCTAAGACCGTTTAATTTCGATACACTCTCAACAAAAGCCTTTCAGTATGCAAGTGATGAACAAATTCATGAAGCGTCTTTAGCATCCATTATTATCATTATCATCAGTGCTATTGCCATCTTTATTTTCTATCATGCTTTAGAAAAGGAGCCAAAATAATATGTTTCTACAAATTAAAGATTTAGCTTTTTGTTATTATAGAAGTAAAGACTATGCGATTAAAAACTTCAACCTTGAGATCGAACAGGGAGAGATTATATCTATTCTTGGTGAAAGCGGAAGCGGAAAAAGTACTGTCCTTCGATTGTTGTCCGGACTGGAAACCCCTACAAGCGGAATCATTCGAATAAATAACCAGATTATGACAGATGACAGACACTTTGTGTTACCGGAAAAACGCGGAATTGGTATGGTATTTCAAGACTACGCGCTCTTCCCACATATGACCGTTGCAGAGAATATTCAATTTGGTTTAAAAAAACAAACTAAAAGAGATAAGCAACAGCGTGTGGATGAGGTTCTTGACCTTGTTAATATGGCGAAATTGAAAAAACGCTACCCGCACGAACTTAGTGGTGGCCAACAACAACGTGTAGCTTTAGCGCGAACGCTTGCTCCAAAACCTTCCTTACTATTATTGGATGAACCGTTCAGCAACCTCGATGCTGATTTGCAAATAAAAATTAGAAATGAATTGAAAGAAATTATTAAGAAAACAGGAATCACCTCCATCTTTGTAACCCATGACCGAGAAGATTCCCGAGCTATAGCAGACCGTATTATTACGATGCGGGACGGAGCGGCATATGAATGGGAGTCTATTTGCACCACGCGTAAACTAGAAGATAAACGTGTAGAAGTTCTAACTCCATAAAGAAAAACAATCCCCTAAACAGTTACTAACTATCATAGCTGTTTAGGGGATTTCATATTAGCCTTTTAATTTTTCCTTCTGTCTTAGCTCAACTCGTCTGATTTTTCCTGACGTTGTTTTTGGTAAATCATCAATAAATTCAATTTCTCTTGGGTATTTATATGGCGCAGTTAACTCTTTCACGTGATCCTGTAATTCTTTAATTAAATCAGGATTATCCTTATTAACTTTGTCTTTTAGGACAACAAATGCTTTCACAATGCTACCTCGAATTTCATCTGGACTAGCTACTACTGCACATTCTTGTACATGAGAGTGTTTTACTAAAGCATCCTCTACTTCAAACGGGCCAATTGTATAGCCTGATGAAATGATAATGTCATCACTGCGTCCCTCAAACCAGAAGTAGCCCTCTTTGTCTTTTGCAGCTTGGTCACCTGTTACATAATAATTACCCCGGTGAGCCATTTTGGTACGCTCTGGATCTTTATAATACTCACGGAACAATGCCGGACAATCGAGTTTAACAGCGATATCTCCTATTTCATTTTCCGCAACCGGTTCACCGTATTCATCGATCACTTCTACATCATTTCCAGGAGTTGGTTTTCCCATGGATCCCGGTTTTACTTTCATATCTTTCATAAATCCTAATAATAATGTATTCTCTGTCTGGCCATATCCGTCACGTACAGTTAAATTAAAGTGTTCCTGGAACGTATCAATAACTTCTCTATTTAATGGTTCACCTGCTGATACAGCACTATGCAATGTAGGTAGTTGATAGTCTGATAGGTTATCAACTTTTGCCATCAAACGATATTCTGTCGGTGTACAGCATAATACATTAATATCATTGTCCTGAAGTAGCTGCAGATATGTCTTTGGATTGAATTTCCCGTTATAAATAAATCCGGTTGCACCAGATCCTAAGACTGAAAGAAAAGGACTCCAGATCCATTTTTGCCAACCTGGGCCTGCTGTTGCCCATACTTTGTCACCATCATTGATGCATAGCCAATTCTCTGATGCTGTCTTTAAATGTGCAAAGCCCCACCCATGTGTATGTACAACACCTTTTGGGTTACCTGTAGTTCCAGAAGTGTACGGTAAGAACGCAATATCATCTTTTGTTGTTTTTGCCATATCCAGCTCCTCGGATGCATCTTCTTTTAAAGCATCTAAAAATAGCCATCCTTCTGCTGGCTCTCCTACTACAAATCGTTTTAATTCGTCATATTCTTTAATATCTTTATATTGATCTACATATGGAAAATAACTTACAACACCTTTTACTTCACCATGCGACACACGGTATTGCAAATCTTTGGTTTTCAGCATTTCTGAACTTGGAATGATGATAATACCCGTCTTCAGTGCTGCTAAATATACCTCATATGCTTCTATCAGTCTTGGAATCATAATGAGAATCTTGTCGCCTTTCTTTAAGCCATTTGACAAGAAAGCGTTGCCAATTTTGTTTACATTTTGCATTAATTGGGTATAGGTAATTTCCTTCTTCAATCCAGTATCATCTTGCCAGATTAAGGCTTTTCTAGTGGAATCAGTTGCGTATCGCTCCATTTCCATCGCGATATTGTAATCGTTCGGAGCAATTAAATCTTCTCTGTTCATATCTTATCAACTCCAATTTTAGTATATACATAGTATAGCAAAGGTTATGAAAGTTTGAAATTAATGTATAGTGAATCCGTGTATGCAAATTTTTCAATTTCGACAAAATTTCTAAAAATCTATTTCAAGATTGTGACTTTTATATTACAATTGTATTACTTATTTTTATTTCCTTCATGGAAAGGATGTAATCTTCATGACTAATTACCCACCTAGAAATAATTTTCTTACACAATTATTTAAAAAAGATTCTGATAGAAGGCGTTCCGCTAGTCATAAACTAGTAGATCACCCAAATGATAATACCTTACTTAACTACTATGCTTCTTTAGCAGTCTATCATCCCGATCTAATTATAGTTATTTCAACGGATGGAAAAGTAATTTCGCAAAATCGTAGTAGCATTAATGAGCTTCTGGGGTATTCTCCGGATGAAAATATAAATTATGAACAATTACTATCCAAAGAAAAGTACTCCTCCCTTCATTCTGCTTTTTATAAAACGTTAAAGGGCAAACCTCGAACTCAAGAAGTTTCCATTCTTACTAAGTATGGTCAAAGGCTTTTTGTTACCGCTACGTTCATACCAATCAAAAAAGCAGACAATACGGTTGTAGGCATATTTTTAGTTGTACAGAATAATACGTCTCATCAGGAACTTAAACATTCACTAGAGTTAAAAGAACGTCACCTTACTCATGCCCAACAAATAGCAGAAATTGGTAGTTGGGAGTATATAATTGGAGAAGATAGATTTTATGCTTCTGATAACTCTTATGACATATTTGGGATAGAGAAAACCGATTCCGAACCATCAATGGATATACCATTGAAATACACACATCCTGATGATTCCTTAAAAGTAAGAAATACCTTAGAGAAAGCAATCAAGAAGGGGATCGACTATACTATTGATTATCGTATATTCCATGGCAAAACAAATCAATTACGATACTTAAAAGTACATGCAGAAGTACTCTGGCAGGATAAAAAGCCATATAAACTCATAGGTATAGTAAAAGATGAAACAACTCAAAAAGAGCTAGAAATCCAAATGGACAAAACACAAAAGGACCTCAGGCATATATTTAACAATTTACATGTAGGTATTTGGATGAAAGAATATGATACTAATAAAGTGACATATGTTTCCAAGTGGATTGAAGAAATAACCCAAATACCACTGGATCTTTTATACAACGATGATGCTACTTGGGAAAACATGGTTCACCCTGCACACATACAGGAGGTTTTTGAACACCAAAAGTTACTCAAAGACGGGGAAACAATTTTTCATCAATACCGGATTAATTGTATGGATGGTACAACAAAATGGGTTTTTGACCAAACAGTACCCTATTTTAATGATGAAGGAAAGTTAACTCATTTATTTGGGTTGATTGCTGATATTACCCCTGAAGTGGAAATGCGGCAGCAACTTGATTATTTTGCTACACATGACATGCTGACAGCTTTACCTAATCAACGGAATATATATGATAAATTAGATAGTATGTGTGAAGCTAACAAGCACCGATTTGCTTTACTCTATCTTGACTTAGACCGGTTCAAATTAATTAATGATTCGTTAGGCTATCAAATTGGTGATGAAGTATTAAAGAGGACTTCTAACCGATTGTTATCAGCGCTTCCTACAACCGGATACATAGGCCGGATCAGCAGTAATGATTTTATTGTTATTATAGATGATTACAAAACAAAGGATTCTATTTATGAATTAGCCGGAGATATGATTAACCGAATTGAAGAACAGATTACGATTGATGGTTATGAACTGAATATAACAACTAGTATCGGGATTAGCTTCTATCCTGAAAACGGTGATAACAAACTGACATTAATTGAAAGTGCACATGCGGCTTTATATCAAGCTAAGCAACATGGTAAAAATAACTTTCAAATCTTTTCTTACTCAAAAGATATCACTTCTTATAAAAAATATGTACTTGAAAAGGACATGCGAAAAGCAATTGATAAGCAAGAGTTTGAGTTGTATTATCAGCCACAAGTAGAAACAAATACTGGAGTAATTCGTGGTGCAGAGGCATTAATCCGCTGGCATCATGCAGAATGGGGATTAGTCTCTCCTGGTGAATTTATACCATTGGCTGAAGAAAATCATCTAATCAATCATATTGGTGATTGGGTCATACAAAAAGTATGTTCACAACTACGTGAATGGAAAGATAATGGTTATTCATTGCGTCCTATTTCTATTAACGTTTCCCCTATCCGTTTCATGAAGAAGGGGCTAGTAGATTTGGTCAAAACCGAATTGGAAAAGCATAATATCCCTGCTAAATATTTAGAAATTGAAATTACAGAAAGCTCCTTATTAAAAAATGAAAAAAATGTATTAGCAGCACTAGAAGGTTTAAAAAGTTTAGGAGTTAAAATTGCAATAGACGACTTCGGGACTGGCTATGCTTCACTGAACTATTTACGTGAATTTGATGCTGACACCATTAAGATTGATCAAATCTTCATACAGAATATTACTGCTGACAACAAAAAAGACACAGCTATTATATCTTCTGTATTACATTTAGCAAAAGGATTAGAGATGAAGGTTATTGCTGAAGGCGTGGAAGAATACGAACAACTTGAATTTTTAAAACAAAACGAGTGTGATGAAATTCAAGGTTATTTATTTTCAAAGCCTGTTCCATTAGATACGTATGAACAAATGCTGCAAACAGGCTATATAAAGCCTACAAAACCAAAAGTAAATGCTATTCCTGAAGATGAACGAAGAAGTTTCTATCGAGTTGAATTTCCTTATCACGTACTAGGAGAGATGTCCATATTAGAGGTGAACGAACGTAAAGTTGAGCTGGGTTCGGCACCGGTTATCATAGAAGATATTGGGCTAGGTGGGTTGAAAATTCTTTCCTCTCTCAAATTGCCTGTGAACTCCACCATTAAATTTAAATTTCATATTAAATTGATGGGTGAGAATTTTTATTTAAATGGTGATCTTGTTTGGAAAAACGAAGGAAAAGGTGATACGTTTTATTATGGTATTAAATTTGATATTAATGAACCCGATGAAGATAGGCTAGCTGCTGTTATTAACAAAATGACTGTACTGATAAACTTAAATCATGATATTCCTGACACAGATTTAATAAAAGGGAATCCATATGCGTATTTACAAAAAAATAATTTATAAAGAACAAAAGCTAGAAGCGCCCGTTTAACGACGTATGGGCTGCGCCCGCGCATCGCGGGTGGGTCGACGTTGCCGCGCAAAGCGGCGAAGTTAGTCGATCTTCCAATTCCGCATGAGATAAAGGAAACACGATGAGCGTTAGCGAATCGATGTTGACTTATCGTAAGGAGGATCAGGAAGCCCACTAGTCGTTGGGTGCTGGCCGATGAAAACGCCACGTCCTGTGGCGTCATCGGCACTAGTACGTCCTGTACGTCGGAGCTGGACGTGGCTTAAGCAGTAAAAATCTACAGGCTCCAAATTTTATAATTTCCTAGACAGGAACAAAAGCTAGAAGCGCCTTGAAAGACACGACAAGCATAAGCAGGTCGCGTAGTGTGGATGTCTTTACCAAAGTCGAACTGCTTATGTCTCGAGTGTCTAGGCGCTGGAGCTGGACGCAGCTTATTCAGTCAATATTTTATCCACAGTTTACTAATTTTAATTTCATAGACTATGAAAGAAGCGGGAAATTCATTCTCGCTTCTTTCAATGTTAGAAACCGTATAACTCCTTTGGGATTATATTTTTCAATATAAGGTGATCTAAACTTTTGAACTGGTATCCATCTTTCTTTAGTTGAACAATTAACTGACTCAAAGCCTCTGCATTATCGGATGAAACGGTGTGCAGCAGTATAATTGCCCCCGGATGTATATGATCCATCAATTGGTCAAAAGCGAATTTCCAGCCACTTTTTCTATCGACATTCCAATCTATAAAGGCAAGTGACCAAAAGATATGTGTATATCCTAACTCATTCGACCATTTCAATGTCCGTTCATTAAAGACCCCTTTAGGAGGTCGAAGGTATTTAAGCTCTTTTTGCTCTGAGACCTTAGCTACTTCTTCTTCTAGTGTATCTAATTCCTTTTTCATAGCAGCCTTAGACAAAATTGTGAAATCAGGATGATGATAAGAATGGTTTCCTATGATATGTCCTTCATCCACCATCCGATTGATCAGCTTTGGTTGACTTGTAACATAATGACCAGCCACAAAAAAAGTGGCGGGAACACTTTCTTTTTTTAATACGTCTAATATGTCACCGGTATAGCCTTGTTCATAACCCATGTCAAACGTTAAGTAAACAACTTTTTCCCCAGAATGATCTGCATAATATGCCCCATACTCATCTAATATTTCCTTATACTTTCCTACATCAGGTATTTGATGGTCATCATTCTTTTTAAAACCCCATCCATAACCACCTAATGCTTCTGCATTGCTACTAAACAGAATTAAAGCAAGAAAAAACATTATAATGATGGATAACTTAAAAACGATCTGTTTCATAACCCTACCACCTATTTTTTTCTTACTTTATCCTAATATATTTTGTTTATTCCTGTTAAAGAATGACAGATCCAATCCAACCAAATAGTATCAATGGTATATTGTAGTGCACAAAGGTTGGTACACAAGTATCCCAAATATGGTGATGCTTACCATCCGCGTTTAATCCTGCTGTTGGCCCAAGTGTACTGTCTGATGCTGGTGAACCTGCATCTCCAAGTGCACCTGCTGTTCCAATTAATACTGCGATAGCTATTGGGGAGAACCCTGCTGCAAGACAAATTGGGACAAAAAGAGCAGCTAAAATTGGAATTGTACCAAACGATGATCCTATTCCAATTGTGACAACAAGCCCAACTAATAATAATATAAGTGCAATAACTATTTTATTATCTCCTAAGAAACCAGAGGATACTTCTACTAATGCATCAACTGATCCTGTTTCTGATAAAATGGTTCCAAAACCAGAAGCAACAAGCATTACGAATGCAATGGTTCCCATCATACTAATACCATCTGTTATGACTTTGTCTCCTTGTTTAAACGGAACCACAATCATTAAGAACATTAATAAAAGCCCTGTCAACGCACCTAATATCAGATTTCCCGTTATTAATTGAACGGCTAATGCTGCTATAATTGCTATTAATGTAAGTAGATGCTTGCTATTAAATGATACATTTTCACGATTTACTTCTTCTGTAATTACCTCAGTACCACCTGCTCCTGGTGTAGATACACGATCTTTACGATATGTTACAAAGATTGCAATAAGCAGTCCAACAATCATACCCGCGCCTGGAAATAGCATAGCTATCGCAACATCGCTCATGGATACCGCTGCGCCATTTGTCTCCATTCCTTCAAAAATAATACCGTGAAAAATCAACCCAAACCCTGCTGGGATCATAATATATGGTGCTTTCAATCCAAATGTTAACGCAGTTGCTACACCACGTCTATCTAGTTTCATATCATCAAATAACTTTAGTAACGGTGGAATTAATATTGGTATAAATGCAATATGCACTGGTACTAAGTTTTGTGATAATGATGCCACACCTGCAATTGCTAAAAGCATCATTGTTTTCTTTCCTGTTAATACACGGATTAAATAGTTTACTAATAATGACGTAATACCTGTATAACTTATGGCTACGGCAAAGGCACCTAGTAATACATAACTTAATGCAGTATTCGCCTGACCTCCCATACCACTTACAAGCATTTCGATTGCTTCAACAATAGACAATCCTGACATCAATCCAGCTGTAATAGCAGCTGCTATAATTGCTATAATTACATTTACTCTTAATAAACTAAGAATTGTCATGACTAAAACCGATACAACTACAACCCATTCCATGCTTACTTCCCCTCTCTATTTATATAAAATTGCTTTATTTTTGTTGTTGCTTTGACACTTTACTATGATAAAGCAATGAAGTGTAATTGACAACCCCTTTTTTTCAAAAGGCTATTTTCGTAAAGATTGTTGCTTTTGAGAGAATAGATACAAACTGCGACGTAACTTGAAAACACGATCTGTGCTATGCTATCGCTGTGAAAAAATACTGCCCACAGCTCCAATCACTGAGGTGAAAATGGATGTAATGGAATTAAAGGATGAATCAATCCTAGCAAAGGAAAAATGCGGAGACTCCTTGAAATACAGACCAATTTTCTGCGTGCAATGTCGTGTGAGCCCGCAGAAAGTAAAACAACCCTGCAAATGTTACACAGGGTTGTTCGAATAAGTATTCATGGAAATTATCTAAGCTGAAATCCAAAGGAGAGGTGCTCCTGTATCGGTATCCATGCTCCAATTCCTTGTTTGGTTACATTTTTAATGACAATTGATTTTTTGGAACCTTTTAGTTCGAAATAAACCTCCCCAAATGTTACTTGTCCCTTTTCATTTACTGCTGGAGCATAAGCTTGTAAATAACCGTATTTTTTAACAGGTATATTATAGGCGTTTTCCTTTTTCGTACCTTTACCAATAACGGTTTGATAAGAAAGTGGTAATTTTGTTTTTTCCTTTGCTTTTAACAGCATCATTTTCTTTATATCATCAGGATTTGCAATCTTATTTGTAAGTGCTCCTTTAATTTCCTTTTGTTCCTGTTGAACGTAATTCATTTTTTGTTCATTTTCACCACCGATATTGTTTAGCTCGTTTGTATTAATTTGTTGATATTCCCAATTGATCGTTGTTTCTGAGGATGCATAATTTAATGGCCAACGACCAATATAGACCATTCCACGATAACCGATTGCAAGTATAGAAGGCTTGATAGATGTTTCATTTAACAATTTTATAAGATCCGGGTTATCAATTGGAACTTCTGCATCTTCCATTAATTCCTGGGTCAATTCACTTGGCTCCACGACCTCTTGATCTTCAGTAGAATTTGGATATGTGTTTTCTTTGGATATTGTTAAAACATGACTCGGTATGTCAAAATCATCCGTTTTCTCCTTGTCTTTTTCTTCTCCAAAAGTGCTATTAGTAAAGGAAAAAATAGATACAAATACAATTAATACGAAGCTATAAATTCCTATTTTATTCATGTGTCCCATTCCTTTCTTTTTGCTTAGTTTTATCGGACACATCAATATTATACCTTTATTATTTCAGTATTCGCATATAATCTACCTACTTAATTCAACTCGCTCTAACGTTTCTATTATTTTAATACTTTCTTCTACTGAACGTACCATCGAACAGTTTCTTCTTGCCACTTCTAAATTTTTGTAAAGCCTTTCAGGGTCTAAGTGGAATCCCTTTATAATGTAGTGTAACCTTATCTCCTCAATACGATTGGCTTCCTCTGGGTTTCTTTTAACCTTGGCAGTAATCGTCATATCGGATACTTTAGTCCGTTGTTTCTCCAATATCTTACGAAATACAGATCCACTGCAACCAACAATGGAGGCAACCATCAACTGGAATGGGCGATACCCATATTCTTCATTTCCCGAAATGTCCAATTCACCAAAATCAAACTCTGTACGTAATCCATTCTCTTTTAAATGAAATTCCATCCTGTTTCACTCCTTAAAAATAAGTTTGTTACCTATTGTTCTTTATCCTTTATTACCTTTATCATAACCTATTTTGTAAATTAATAGCAGTTCTTGTGATTGACCTTTTTTTCGTAAACAATTAGATTGAGTTATAGGGTAATTTGTCGAAAAGGTGGAGTAATATGGTATCAACAAAAACTAGATTTTGGATTTTAATTGCACTGGTTACAATTTCAGGCTTTTCCCAAGGTATGTTATTACCTCTACTTGCTATAATCCTAGAACAAAATGGAGTTTCTTCGTCGGTTAATGGTTTACACGCGACTGGATTATATGTTGGAGTACTTATTGCATCCCCTTTTATGGAAAAACCGATGCGGAAATTTGGTTTTAAACCAATTATCGTTGTTGGTGGTATGCTCGTGTTTATTTCAATGGCCTTATTTCCATTCTGGCAAGCACTATGGTTCTGGTTTATATTACGTATTATGGTCGGAATAGGAGATCATATGCTGCACTTCGGTACCCAAACTTGGATTACATCGACAGCTGCTAAAGAAACCAGAGGGAAACATATAGCTTATTATGGACTGTCTTTTGGCTTTGGATTTACACTCGGTCCCTTGATGACAAGATTTTTATCTGTAAATGAAGCACTACCATTTTTATTATCAGCTTTTCTTAGTGTTATTGTTTGGTCACTTATGTTTTTCGTTCGGAACAAGTTCCCAGAACTGGATATGAATACTGTAAATGCTACGAGTTCAATTGGGAGGTTTATTAAAACTGGAAAAATTGCATGGGTTGCACTTTTAGCTCCATTTGGTTATGGATTTCTTGAGGCATCTCTTCATGGAATATTTCCCATTTATGGTATGCGTATTGGCCATGATATCGATATTCTTTCACTAATAATTCCATGTTTTGCAGCTGGGAGTTTACTATCTCAAATTCCTTTAGGCGTATTAAGTGACCGTGTAGGCAGGCGAAAGATCCTCCTATTTGTGTTGAGTGCCGGCTTATTATGTTTCGTTTTCGCATCCCTATTCGAGGCGTCAGTTATTGCGTTATTTACCCTATTTACATTAGCTGGTATATTTGTTGGCTCCCTTTTTTCATTAGGAATATCTTATATGACCGATCTTTTGCCAGGGGCATTATTACCAGCTGGAAACATAATGTGTGGAATAGCCTTCAGTCTTGGCAGTATTAGTGGACCATACTTCGGTGGACTATTTATTCAATTTTTCCCCGGGGTATCGTTCTTTTATGTAATTGTTGTGATGTTACTAGTTATTTTAGGAGCAACTTTTGTAAATAAAGATAGGCAATCTGTAGTACAAACATAACTATTCCTGAATTATTCATAGAATTTCTTTGATTACCCAATAATGCTTATCTATCAAGCATTCCTTTGATT
>NZ_JBHTKJ010000059.1:0-7935 GCF_042675965.1 Virgibacillus byunsanensis
GAAAAACAAGTTCATGTTTCTCTTGACATACTGGTTGTTTTGTTCAGTTTTCAAGGAGCAATTCGTTTGTCGCTCTCAAATTGGCGACTTTATAAATATAACATAACTTCTTAATTAATGTCAATAAGAAGTTTAATGTTTTTTATTTCGTTGCCGCTAATTACGTCATTCGTTTTTTGCGACAGAACTAACTTTACCATGGTTAATTTACAAAGTCAACGATAATTTTACAAAAAAATCACAAGTACACTATTACTATATTTAGAACAACTAGCTTGGCCCTGCTGTATCAAGGATGCGCTTTAGTGAAGTCATACATAATGGATAACAATGCCTTTTGCACCATTATCCATTATGTACGAATCATTGCCATATTTGTTGTTTTAAAGTTACATTCTATTTCGCAACTAAACTATTTGTCGTATATTTACGTTGGTAAATTCCTGCGCCTTTTGTTTCTATACGTTCCGTGTGAATGATATTCTTTTCTACTAAATAAGAAATAACCGCTGTTAAGTCCAAAACGTATGGGACTAAATCTTGGTGATCTTTTAACTCACCATAAGACCATGAACCTTCTTTGGTCTTCATAATATCGATTAAATGTTTAGCAGATACTTCAGCTCTTGTACTAATTGCAAAATCAGCTGCGATGATCATTAACTGAACTCGCTTTTCGATTTTTTCATTACTTTGAATTAATTCATCATATAGTTTATACACTTCTGGATCAATATGTTTTACCTGATTCCATAACGTTACTTCTGGATAATAGCCTTTTTCGATCACTGCTAAACGAGCTAAATAATGTAGGGAGTGAACCATTCTACTATGAGCATCTTTATATTGAGATGACTCATATAAATCCTTTACTTCATTATAGCTTTTTACAAGCTTGGCAAATTCAATTGCTTTTCGCAGGTTACGTTGATCATGCGGAAAATCACTTAGCCTGCTTTTCACCTCACCAATATAACCATTGCGATCAAAGATAACTTTCCCGTAAATAACCAGGGCAATTGCTTTACGGTACTCCCTTTTTTCGATCCACTTCATGAGTAGGTCCTCTGACACAATATGCATAGCTGCTGTTTTTTCTCCAAACTCATAATGTTTTACGATCCATTCTTGATCGGCTTTCGTTACCACGATAAGTAGAATAATATCAAAGTTGTCTGTGATGGGACTGTTAGGTTTTGTTTTTTCTATAATTAACACACTTAATGTATTCGGGTCGCTTGTACGTTCCTGATAAATAGGTCTTAGTAAATCTTCCATTATAATTCCTCCATTTACGAATCAATAACTATATATTCTATTTCGCTAAAATAATGAAAAATCCTTTCTAGAAATCAAAAAACAAATAAAATATGCTATACTATCCTTGAAACAATAAGGAGGAAAGACATGTCGCAATTAGTCTATTCAAGCAAAATAAATAAAATTCGCTCCTTTGCTTTGATTTTAATTTTCGTAGGTATCGCTATTATGTATGGTGGTATTTTAGTAAAGCAAATAGAGTGGTTAATGGCAACGTTCTTTATTTTAGGGGTACTTTTTATTGTATCTAGTACAGTTGTTTACTTCTGGATCGGACTTTTATCAACAAGAGCAGTTTCTATCATTTGTCCGAACTGTGAAAAACCGACCAAGATGCTTGGGCGAGTTGATGGTTGTATGCATTGCAAACAACCTCTTACACTTGATAAGGATTTAGAAGGTGAAGAGTTTGATGAAAAATATAATACTCGAAAATACCGAAGAGAAGTAAAACAAAAACAAAATGATAACCAATAACAACATCCGTCATATGGCGGATGTTTTTTACGCAAAAGTATGGATGAATAAATTAGCTCCCATGCTATAATGGCATATAGATTTACATATAAGGTAAAAATGAGGTGTATACTCGTGATTTTAGTGATTGATAATTATGATTCATTTACGTTTAATTTAATTCAATATATTCATCAATTAGATAAACAGACAGTGGTTAGACGAAATGATGCCATAACAATAGAAGAAATTGAAATAATGAAGCCATCACATATTTTATTATCTCCTGGCCCGGGAAATCCTGATCAAGCTGGAGTTTGTCTTGATATTGTTACTCATTTTTATAAACAAATCCCAATCCTTGGTGTGTGTCTAGGACATCAAACGATTGCACAAGCATTTGGTGCTTCGATTATACGTGCAATTGCACCAATGCATGGAAAGATCTCTACTATTAATCATGATGACAAGGGAATTTTCCAAGCTTTGAATAATCCTCTCTCGGTAACAAGGTATCACTCTTTAACAGTAGACCCTCACACATTACCTGATTGCCTTGAGGTAAGTGCGGAAACAGAAGATCGCGTGATTATGGGAATACGCCATCAAACCTATCCCGTTGAAGGTATTCAAGCACATCCTGAGGCAATTTTAACAGAAGGTGGATTAGAGCTTTTGCGTAATTTTTTCATTGGTAGATAGGAAAGTACAAAACTTTCTTATCTACATAAGTGCAACTAAGGCTTTCACCATTAAGGCTTAGCGATAAGCCAAGTTTTCTAAAAAGGAGTTCCGTCATTCATGAAAGAACCGGTTAGTCCATCACTCTATTTTGATTTTATAAACTACAAAGGAAAGCGTCATTCATTATTATTTCAAAACCCATGTAAAATAGTTGCTGCTTCCAACATAGAAGACGTGCAGCCTGCTTTTCAAGAAATTCAAAATGCTGTTGATGAAGGTTACTATGCTGCGGGATATCTTTCTTATGAAGCAGCCCCAGCGTTTGATCAAGCTTTTCATGTCCATAAAAATCAAAAGATGCCACTATTATGGTTTGGAATTTTTGATACACCGGTGGAGGAATCATTAGAAAGTAATACAGGGGAGTTTCACACATCCGAGTGGATTCCCAAAACAAGTGTCGGTGAATATAACAAGTATATAAGTAAGATCAAAGATTACATTGAACAAGGTGATACGTACCAAGTGAATTATACCATTCGGATGGAGTCTGAGTTCGAAGGGGACCCAATATCCTTTTATAATCAATTGGTACAGGCTCAATCTGCTAATTATAGTGCGTATCTTGACACTGGAGATTTTACGATATTATCCGCTTCACCGGAGTTATTTTTTCATATGAAAGATGGAAAGGTCACAACCAAACCAATGAAAGGAACGGTTGGACGAGGTAAAACACCGAATGAGGATTCTTTAAATGCCGATTGGCTTTATAGATCCGTTAAAAATCGTGCAGAAAATGTGATGATTGTAGATTTATTACGTAATGACTTAGGAATGATTGCTAATCCTGGAACTGTACACGTTCCTAATTTGTTTTCGATTGAAAAATATCCTACTGTGTATCAAATGACATCAACAGTCATTGCTGAGGTTGCACCCGATAAAAGCCTGTACGACATTTTTAAAGCATTATTCCCATGTGGTTCGATTACTGGTGCACCAAAAATTAGTACGATGAAGATTATCAAGGAACTGGAAACTTCGCCGAGAGAGGTATACTGTGGTGCGATTGGTTTTATTACACCAGACAAGGAAGCAACATTTAATGTTCCGATTCGCACTGTCTTCATTGACCATCAAAATGGGGTTGCTCAATATGGTGTTGGTGGGGGCATTACATGGGACTCCACTAATGAAGAAGAATACAAGGAGTTACTAATCAAGGCAAAAGTGTTACATGAAAAGCGACAGGATTTTCAACTTATAGAAACATTCGGGCTTTATAATGGTACGTACTTGGTATTTGATAATCATGTCGAACGACTCAAAAAATCAGCAGACTATTTTCAGTTCGATTTAGATATCGAGCTGATCAAAGAGAAATTACTGGATGTTGCCAAAAACCGTAACAAAGGTTCTTGGAAGGTACGTCTACTCGTAGACAAAAACGGGAGTTCTATAATAGAAGAAAGCGAAAGTTTTCCCTTCCAAAAGCCAATACACGTCGCCTTAGCTAAAGAACCAATAGAAAAAAGGGATATATTTTTATACCATAAAACTACCAATCGTACCATATTCGAAAACTCAAAAAAGCAATTCCCGGATGCTTTTGATGTATTGTTGTGGAACGAAGATCAAGAAATCACCGAGTTTACGATGGGAAATGTAGTAGTGGAACTAGCTGGAAAACTATACACTCCTCCAGTAGATAGTGGACTATTGCCGGGAACTTATCGAAAAGCATTAATTGACCAAGGAACGATTACAGAACGAAAAATTATGCTCGAGGAACTTAAAAGCTGTAAAAAAGTTTGGTTCATTAATAGTGTACGGGAATGGGTAGCTACTCGGTTCATCGGATAACACTAAAAACACCAGGTGAAGCTTAAAGCTGCACCTGGTGTTTATTATTGGTAGATAAGAAAGTATAAAACTTTCTTATCTACATAAGTTCAACTAAGGCTTTCGCCATTAAGGCTTGCACTCCAGAGCATAAGAGACTCTAAGAAAGCAAAGTACGCTTACTAAGAATCCCTATAACGATAAGCCAAGTTTTCTAAGATACTTTAATACTGTTTTTGTAGCTCTCTTGTTTGGCAGGCTTCGCATTTACCATAAATCTCCATTCGGTGATGACTAACATCAAACCCAGTTACTTGTTCAGCTAATGATTCCACCTCATCTAAGGTTGGATAGTGAAAATCAACTATTTTACCGCACTCTTGGCATATAGCATGGTAATGTTCTGAGGTATTGCAATCGAAACGACTTGAGGCGTCACCATATGTCAATTCACGAACTAACCCAATTTCACGAAGAACACGTAAGTTATTATAAACTGTAGCAACGCTCATATTTGGAAATTTTCCTTCTAATGCTTTATAAATTTCATCAGCTGTTGGATGAGTCATTGAGTTAAGCAGGTAATCAAGCACCGCATGACGCTGTGGTGTTATTCGTACACCAGATTCTCTTAATGTATCGATTGCTTGCCGCAATTTCTTTTCAGACATCGCCATGCACCTCTCTTTCAATTATATGTTTAATTAAATACCATTATTATTTTATAATCTTTATAATTAGTGTACCCACTACAGCGGGATTCTGTCAATATAAGTATATTGTATTATAAGAATTATTATAACTTATCCGCAGGTTTTTATCTCAGTAATTACTGGAAAGATCAAAAGCAGTTCACCGCTTAAGGTAAACTGCTTCGTTTTTTTACACATCTGCTTTTAATGGTATTTCTGTTCCGCCTAAACTTTGATTTACATAGCGTGCTGCAACAAATAAAAAGTCGGACAAACGATTTAAGTAAGAAACAACAAGTGGGTTTGCAACCTCATCACCTAATCCTACTGCCGTTCGTTCTGCTCTTCTGGCTATAGTTCGTGCTGTGTGCAGCGCACTGGATGTACTATGTCCTGAAGGCAAGATAAAGTTCTTAAGTGGTTCCAAATTTTTATCCCACTCGTCAATTTGATCTTCTAATTCTTGAATGTGCTCTTTTTTCAACTTCCATGTCACTTCTTTATCACTCGGGGTTGCTAGTTCTGCTCCAACGTGAAACAAAATAGTCTGGATGCGATGCATCGTCTCAAGAAATGCCTCTTTTTCATCCCATACTTCTTTATCCAAAAAGCTTAAGGATAATCCAATCATGGAATTAGCCTCGTCACAAGTCCCGTACGCTTCCACCCGAATGTCATTCTTAGGAACACGTTTTCCATAAATTAATGATGTAGTTCCTTTGTCACCTGATCTTGTATAAATACGCATCGTTAATACCCCCTCGTTACGTCGATTTCGTTTATATAATCATCACGATTATTCTTATAAGTTTGAAGGTTTTTATCAAAAATATCTAAAGCTCGAGATATATACTTTGGTGATATTCCTGATAAATGTGGTGTCACAGTCACGTTTTCTTCCTGCCAAAATGGATGATCACGTGGTAGTGGTTCTTCGTGAAAGACATCTAAAACAGCATGTGCTATCTCACCTTGCTGTACTGCTTTCAATACATCATCACTCTGCACTACATCACCGCGTCCCATATTTAAAAATACTGCATGGTTTGGAAGCTTTTCAAAGTGATTATAATTAAATAAATACTTGGTTTCAGGTGTGCTTGGTAGAATAGACACAACAAAATCTACTTCTGGAAGTACTCTCTCCATTTCGTCTGTCGTATAATTTTCATCAAAATATTCAACAGATCTACCACTTCTAGAAACGCCGTATGTCTTCATTTGAAACGCCTTTGCAAGACGTGCTACTTCTTGTCCAATAGCCCCTGTGCCTGCTACTAGCATAGTTTTGCCAGTAATTTCTTGCATCTTTACACCACGAACCCATTCACTGTTCTGCTGGTTTCTGAGCGTTACTTTCTCCTGACGGTATACTTGTAATAGCATGGAAATGGCATATTCCGCCATCGGAATTTTATGTATTCCCTTGGCATTCGTAACAATAATGCCTCTTTCCTGAATAGATTTAAATGGCATTTGATCCATTCCAGCAGAGATAACCATAATCCACTTTAAATCAGTGGCTTGATCTATCAATTCCGATGTTAAGTCCTCACCAAATGTTACAAGGATTTCAGCCTTTTTCAAATGACTCTTAGCTTCATCCATGTTTTTACAAAAAACAAACGAATGATCAGGATATTTCATTGTGAACTTTTCTTGGTGTTTTTTTGAGATATTTGCTGAAAAAAGTATAACCAATATAGTACCCCCTAGCAATTGTATAATACTATAGTAAACTTTTTTCGATCTGTTGAACAGACTAGTGTACGATTGTTTTGAATAATCGGGAGGTAGAACGGTATAAAATTTTTAAATCAAGCTTACAAGATCTTGTTTCTATATAATGGATGTCATGTCTAATCTTTTGATCGTATCTTTTACTTGTAAACCCCTTCAGTTGAGTTAACCCAGTTATTCCTGGCTTCACATCCAATCTCCTACGTTGATAGCTGTTATAATAGTCCGCAATGTCCGGAATTTCCGGCTCTGGCCCGACTAAACTCATTTCACCTTTTAAAACATTAAATAACTGAGGAAGTACATCCAGACGGTACTTTTCAAGCCATAAACCTGTGCTAGTATACGTTTTATGCGGGTCTCTAGTAAATGTGAATTTGCTTGGCACACCATTTGACCAGGATTTTGGGAATGGATGTGGGGGCAATGCACGAATAACCCGAGATGTATTGGTCATCGTCCGAAATGTCCACATCATAAACTCCTGATTATGTTTACCGACGTATACTTGTTTAAAAAATAACGGTTTCCCCTCTTTTTTATTTACTTTATATAAAACAAACAGAATTACCGGCGCTAAAACGACTAACAGCAAGAGACTTATACTGATATCCATTGACCGTTTCGTTGCAACATATAAACTATATTTCAAAAGAGGGATAACAGTAGAATGCTTTGATTTTATATTTTGCTGTACATCCATAAAAAGACACACCCCATTTCTAAATAAAAATTCATCTTATACATATCTATTCAAAAAAGGGACTGCCTAACACAACTGAAATATTACTATTTTGTTTCAAAAAGAACAAAAGCGGGAAGCGCCCGTTTAACGACGTATGGGCTGCGCCCGCGCATCGCGGGTGGGTCGACGTTGCCGCGCAAAGCGGCGAAGTTAGTCGATCTTCCAAATCCGCATGAGATAAAGGAAACACGATGAGCGTTAGCGAATCGATGTTGACTTATCGTAAGGAGGATCAGGAAGCCCACTAGTCGTTGGGTGCTGGCCGATGAAAACGCCACGTCCTGTGGCGTCATCGGCACTAGTACGTCCTGTACGTCGGAGCTGGACGTGGCTTAAGCAGTAAATAAATTATCCACAGGCTCCAAATTTTATAATTTCCTAGACAGGAACAAAAGCGCTAACGCGCCTCTATCACGTCCCAAGTGAGAACTAATCACTTGGGACGTCTCTCGC
>NZ_JBHTKJ010000060.1:0-23246 GCF_042675965.1 Virgibacillus byunsanensis
TAGATATGAAAGGGATGTCGCAAGCTCTAAAGTTTGGTAAAAGTGTCGCTGATAATGGTTGGGGAATTTTCACTTCTTTCTTACAATACAAACTAAAAGAACAAGGGAAACAACTTATCAAAATTGACAAATGGTTCCCATCCACCAAAACTTGTTCTAATTGTGGGTCAGTAAAAGAAGTCAAATTATCTGAACGTACCTACCAATGTACTTGCGGTCTAAGTCTCAATAGAGATTACAATTCGGCACTCAATATCAAAAAAGAAGGCATTCGCTTATTAGCAAGCGCCTAATAAAAATATAAACTTTTGGAACAAGAGGGTTAGCTTGGTCAATTTCGTCTGCTACCAAAAGTGACGATTACCCAAGAAGCCCCCACTTCAAGCAACCCGTAAGGGTGGTAAGTGGTGGGAGTAGTTCACTTACTTCCATTAAAATAACAGCTATAAAAATTATAAAGGACTCGACCATTTCTCCAAGTGCTAATTGGACAGAAGCCGCTACCAACAGAACGATCACCATGGCCTCATTGAATGTATCAAAAAATAACTGCCATGTAGTGTCCTTCTCTTTTTCTTCCAATTCATTATTGCCATGCTTTTCAAGACGATGCTGTACTTCATCAACACTTAAACCATTTCATGAAGAATTGATTTCTTGTAAAACTTCCTAAAAAGGCTCCTATCATAAATGGATGAAAAAGAGACCAATGCCATATAAGGCAAAGGTCTCGCTAAGCAATTTCTTGCCAATAAAGCCGATGGCATAAACCATGTAGTGACGACTTTATTTTGGAATACACTTCCAAAGCTACTCCCCTTTGAACCAATGTCCAAAGTTATTTAACTAGTTTTATACTATCATATTTTAGCCCTGTGTTGCGAAACTAACAGCAATTTGCGCTCCAACTTTTGCGTTATGCTTTACTAGGGCGATATTGGCATCTAAGCTTTTTCCATCTGTTAATTCCTTTACCTTACCTAATAAGAAAGGGGTAACTTCTTTTCCGGAAATATGGTTATCCCTCGCTTCTTGTAAAGCTGTCTCTATTACGTTAGTAATCATTTCTTCAGACATAGCATATTCAGACGGAATAGGGTTTGCAATAACTGCCCCACCTGATAGATTCAAATCCCATTTTGTTTTTAACGTAGCTGCTATGTCCTCCACTTGATCTGCCCTGAAATTAACAGGAAATTCACTGGTGCGTGTGTAAAATGCTGGCAATACATCTGTTTGATAGCCCATAACTGGAACTCCTTTTGTCTCCAAGTATTCCATGGTTAAACCTAAGTCCAGAATCGATTTTGCCCCTGCACAAACAACCGCGACATTCGTTTTTGACAGCTCTTCTAAGTCAGCTGAAATGTCCATACTCGTTTCCGCTCCACGGTGAACACCACCAATACCACCAGTAACAAATGTTGTAATTCCAGCTAATTCAGCACAAATCATCGTAGCAGCAACCGTAGTAGCACCTTTTTGTTTAGTTGCTACTAAATAGGCTAGATCTCGCCTGGAAACCTTTGCCACTTCTGTACTGTTTCCAAAGTCTTCAAGTTCGTTATCTGTTAATCCAATTTTGATTTTTCCATCTAAAATCGCGATCGTCGCTGGAACTGCACCATGATCACGAATAATCTGTTCGACTTCACGAGCTGTTTTCACGTTTTGCGGGTATGGCATACCATGGGAAATAATTGTTGATTCTAGTGCTACTACAGGTTTCCCTTGTTCCTTTGCTTTAAGCACTTCTTCTGATAATGATAGATACTGCTTCATTTTAATTCCTCCATATCTTTTTGTAATTGCGTTGGTGATAAATCTTGTCTTACCGTAAAGGTTGATTGCAACGTTTTCGAAGCATTTACAATTCCGGCAGTAGCAATGTCTATTAACGATTTGTTTTCGAGCCATGCATAAATAACTGCAGAACTAAAGGCGTCACCAGCCCCTGTTACATCCGCAATATTTGTTGTCTCCATAGATGGAACGTGATAGATTCCTTCATCTTTATTACCAATCATTGCTCCGTCTTTTCCATTCGTAATGACTACATTGGATACACCTGCTGTAAGCCATTTATTAACCGCCTGCTTCCACGCTTCATTCGTTGTGATTTCATCATGAAAGTATTCTTCTGTTTCATCACGATTCGTAATAAGCCATGTTACTCCGTGTAAATCTTCTGGTAATCGTTTCATTTTTGGTGCTGAAACAGATACTAGTACGATTGGTTTATGATGTGTTTTTGCGAATTGACATAATGCCTGAAGTGTCTCTTTTGGGCAATTTAAATCTGCTACAATACACTTGGCATAACTCAATAGATTGGTATGTGTTGCTATTAATTCCGGTGTTATTGACTCATAGACCTCCATATCGGCTAATGCAACAACTAGATCACCAGCATCATCCAATACCGCTGTATACGATCCTGTAGATGCGTGTGGTACTTTCACAACTTGGTCTAAATCCATATATAAAGATGATGATGATTCAATAAACGACCAATCTGTATCGGCTCCACTAGCCGTGATTAGGGAAACTTCCTGGCCAAACCTACCTAAATTCTCCGAGATGTTTCGTGCCACCCCCCCTGCGCTTTGCGTCGAACGCACAGGATTTGACGTTCCTAGTTGAATGGTATCTTGTCCATAGAACTTTCGGTCGACATTTGCACCACCAATACATACGACTGGTTCCGTTTCATTTACAATATAAGCCTTACCCCGAATATAACCTTTTTTAACCAGTCCTGAAATAAGATTAGCAATAGAAGGCCTTGATAGGTTTAAAGCGTTTGCAAGTTCCTGTTGACTGATATAGGGGTCTTTTTTAATAAGGTGGAATAGCTTTTGCTCCTTTTCATTGAGAAATTCACTCTTTTTCAACATACGCACCCTCCCTTCGTAAACTTATGTTTATATATTAAACTTATGTTTACAACAATAGTAGGCTACCTTTTTATAATTGTCAAGAACAAAATTAGTTTTAAATAATTTAATACTTTTTTCCAATTAGCACCCCCTAACACACTACTTGTTACGATTATAGTTGTAGGCTATAGTACTTTTATAAAAAGCTAGCTTTTTAAGAAAGAGGCTGTTATGCAAGCAGCAGATAAAAAGGATACATTTGAAGAAATCTTTCAGCAAAACGAACGGAGAATCCATTTTCACATTCATAAACTAAAGATTCGAGACCCACATCATGAATTTTATCAGGAAGGGTTATGTGCGTTGTGGAATGCATATGAAAATTACAAGCCAGACAAGGGATCCATGGCTACATATTTTAATTATGTGATTCGTAACCGGCTAATTGATATGATTCGTAAACAAACAAGGGAGGTAGAGTTAATGGAAAGAATGTCCCATCAAAAAATGACAGAGCTCGAGGATGGGAATCACGTGAAAAAACACGACACTTCGTATCCGTTATTTAATATGCCTGAAATGAATATTGCTGATCCACGTTTATGGCAGCAGTTAAAAGTACAACTTACACAAAACCAATGGAAGTGGGTGTTATTCCATATTATTGGAGACATGCCTATAAAGGATATTGCGATTCAGGAAAATACCACGGTCGAGGCTGTGAAAAGCTGGGGGAAACAGGTACGACGAAAATTACGCAATAGTATGTATTATGAACAACTTTCATGGGACTTATAAATGTATGAGATAATCCTAGTTCGGATAGAATTATAGTATTATAAATTCTTATTTTAAACTAGTGCTAATCTATCAAGTTATTGTAAGCCGCAAAATGAGCGTAAGGGGAAGTGTGTAATTGATGGATATGTTAAAAGAAATACTTGTTATCCTGGGCCGGATTATTACCATTTTACCGTTACTATTGGTGGTAACTATGCTAATGGGAAAACGTGCTATTGGTGAACTTCCTGTATTCGATTTTTTGATCATTATTACGTTAGGAGCAGTAGTAGGTGCTGACATAGCTGATCCGAATATACATCATATTCCAACAGCAGTAGCCATTATAGCTATTGCCAGTCTTCAGATAATCGTGGCGAAATGGAAAATTACGAATCGAAAAATTGGTAAGCTGGCTACCTTTGAGCCAACAATTGTTATCCAAAATGGTAAATTTCTCGATAAGAACATGAAAAAGATACGGTATTCCATCGATAATATCCTGCAAATGCTCAGGGAAAAAGGGGTATTTGATTTAAATGATGTAGAAATAGCATTAATCGAAGCGAACGGATCATTAAGTGTGCTGAAGAAGGCCTCTAAACACCCAGTTACTCCTGGCGACCTCAACCTAGTTAAGTCAACTTCATCAGTAACCTTTCCAGTTATTATAGAAGGGAATGTATACTCTGATGTGTTGCAGGGACTTGATCTAACCGAAAGCTGGTTAATGGAGCAATTATCTAATCGAAAAATTGACAGCCTGAATGACATTTTTTATGCTTCGATTAACTATGACCATCAACTACACATATCACTTAAAAATGAAGAAGATAAAGAAAACCTACCCATCCGGCATTAAGCGCCTGTCACTTCCTGGTTTTTGTTAAACATTGTCGAAAATATAGTCACATGAAAGCCACGCTTTTAGTTCTAAGCGTGGCTCCCTGTTTCTTATACAGTTTCTGCAATACGTTCACGCATGGTACCATTTTTGGCAAAATTAGTATGCCAGGATAGTGCCTTTTCGAGAATATGCGGGGTCTGTCCACCTCGTTCAAGTGCTTCTTGGTAATAAGTCCAGAGCTGTTCACGATATAAAGGGTGAGCACAATTCTCTATAATAAGTGGTACCCGTTCTCTTGGAGCAAGCCCTCTTAAATCAGCATAACCCTGTTCTGTCACAACAACATCAACATCATGTTCTGTATGGTCAATATGAGAAGCAAACGGAACAATGCTAGATATATCACCGTTTTTAGCGATTGATTTTGTTACGAAAATAGCCAATCGGGCATTTCGGGCAAAATCACCTGACCCCCCAATTCCATTCATCATTTTTGTGCCAGACACATGCGTGGAATTAACATTTCCATAAATATCAAACTCTAATGCTGTATTGATTGATATTAAACCGAGACGTCTAATAATTTCTGGATGGTTAGAAATTTCCTGTGGTCGCATAATTAGCTTTTCACGATACTTTTCAAAGTTCGAAAAAACCTGTTCCATTTTCTCTTCTGACAATGTTATCGAACAACAGGAAGCAAAAGTTACTTTTCCTGCATCAATTAAATCAAATACGGCATCTTGTAATACTTCTGAATATACTTCCAAGTCCTTGAACTCTGAATCCAGCAACCCATGAAGAACAGCATTTGCAACAGAACCAATACCAGATTGTAATGGAGCTAGGCGTTTGGTTAATCTGCCGGAATCCACTTCTTTTCTCAAGAATTCAATTAGATGCTTGGCCATAATTTCCGTCTCATAGTCAGGCGGAAGAATGGTTGATGGTGAATCTACCTGATTGGTAAACACAATTCCCTGTACTTTCTCCCAATCAATTGGAATGCCAGTAGTGCCGATTCGATCATGCACTTTTGTTAATGGAATAGGGTCACGTTCCCCCTGTTTTCCAGGACTGTACAAATCATGCAGCCCTTCTAATAACACTGGTTGCGCCAAATTAATTTCAATAATGATTGATTTTGCATTTTCTGCAAATGCAAGTGAATTCCCAATAGAAGTTGTTGGTATAACCATTCCATCGTCGGTTATAGAAATCGCTTCCAATATTGCGTAATCAATGGTTTCTATTACATTGGATCTCACTAATTCGGAAGTGTGAGATAAATGATGATCCACAAATAAATGCTCTCCTTGATTTATCTTTTTACGCATTGTAGCATCTGCTTGAAACGGTAGACGTTTATTTATAATGCCTACTTCAGCGAACATTTTATCAATATCAGAGCCTAAAGATGCCCCAGTAAAAACGTTTACTTTAAATTTTTCACCTTTCTCTGCACGATTAATGAGTGCTGTTGGAACCGCTTTCACATCACCCGCACGTGTAAACCCGCTTAATCCCAATGTCATTCCATCTTGAATCCAGGATGCAGCTTCTTCAGCCGAAACAACACGTTTCTGCAAGCGAGGGTCTTGGATGCGCTCAAAATTATTTTCCATGATTCATCCCTCTTTCCATAAGTTTTAAAATAATTCTAACTTATCAACGACACCTATTGGAGATTTAGGGCGGGAATAGATAATTCTCGTTTAAAACATGGAAAACAACACATGAAGCAGCATATTTATGTTAAAATCCTAGCAATTTACGAAAATAACTCGAATAGGATTGGCTTACCGGGATTCTCGCACCATCATCCATTGCTAACAGAAATGTGGAATGGGTATCTGGATAGATCTCCTTTATGTGATGTACATTTACGATAAATGATCGATGACAACGGATAAATGACTCTCGTGGGAGCATATACTCAAATTCCTGCAAAGCATTTTTATGCGTACCTAGACAACCTTCTGCATATACGTGAGTCTTTCTTTCCTTTACTTCTAAATACTTCACATCCTCAAATGGAATTGGCTTCCAACCATCTTGTGTTTTAACCGTTACAACAGACTTCCCTTCTGTGAAAGCAGGATAAATCGCTAAAACACACCCCTCGAGCTTCCCATCATAATGAAAAGGAACCGCCATCCCGTGATAGGGAACTCCAAATATATTCCGATCAATAAATTCAGACGCTTTTTGCTCTGTCATAAGTGCTTTGTAGGCGATCGTTCCTTCAATAACAGGGTCGCCTTGTCTTATCTTCAAATCAACCCGTTTACTCGGACGGTAATATATATATTCACGTGTATTTGATACTGCAATGGAAATTTCATCAGAGAACAACTCACCAATAACATCCAATAGCGAACCAATCGTTAATCTTTTCATGTTCATACACCTCTAGTGAGTGCCTGTCACTTTCCGATTTTTGTCAATTCTTGTCGAATGGCATCCAGCTTCTGGCACTTTCTTTTTACTGTTTTTAATGTACCACCAAAATAACTAAACAACAATTACATGATTTTGCTAGTCTTCTACTGCAACTTTTGATAATCTTAGAAATATGAGGCAACTTACATATATGAATTTACAGAGATGAGGTTATATGATGAAACAATTGGTCGTAATAGGTGGTGGGTATGGTGGATTTAAAATGGTTTCTCATCTGCTAGACCAGAACCTTCCAGACGATTTAACAGTTACTATTGTAGATCGAAATCCATACCACTCCATAAAAACGGAATTTTACACAATAGCAGCAGGTACATCAGCCGATAAAGATTTACGGATGAATTTTCCTGTTAATCAGCGAATTAATTACGTGTTTGGCGAAATCATAAAAATTGATCCAGAAAACAAACAAGTATTATTGCACGCGAAAAAAGAGCCTGTTACTTATGACTACCTCTTAATAGGACTTGGTTGTGAAGATAATTATCACGGGATTGAAGGTGCAGCTGAGTTTACCAAAAGTGTTCAAACGTTCAGTAATGCAAGGCATGCTGGAGTTGCTGTTGGTAACTTAAAGGCTCAAGGTAAGGTATCTATTGTTGGAGCAGGGTTAAGCGGGATTGAAGTAGCAGCAGAAATACGTGAAAGCAGACCTGACCTTAACATACGTCTACTCGACCGGGGGGCAACAGTATTAAAAGCCTTTGACGAGAAAATTCAAAACTACGTAGAAAATTGGTTCAAAGATAACGACGTTGAAGTACTGCATGAAGCAAATGTAGAGTATGTAGAAAAAGATGGTGTGTGTAACAATGGTGTCTGCTATGTTAATGACGTTACCATCTGGACGGCGGGCGTTCGACCAAATTATTTAGTACGTGAGTTACCATTTGAAAAAGACGATCAGGAAAAAATTGTCGTTAATGAATTTTATCAAGTACCTACCCAACCTAACGTCTACGTGGTGGGTGATTGTGCATCATCTGAGTATTCACCTAGTGCACAATTAGCTGGTCAGCAGGGCGAACAGATTGCAGAAATCTTGGCAGATGTAGTCCAAAACAAGGAGCCACAAAAGCCAAAAGAACTAAAACTTAAAGGAACACTTGGTTCACTTGGTAGTTCTGAAGGATTTGGAAACATGATGCAACGACCAGTTACAGGATATATCCCACGATTAGCTAAATCCGGGGTTTTGTGGTTAAATAAGCGTCATTAAATAAGGAAATCAAAACGAGTAGAAGTTTAGGCAACTTCTACTCGTTTTTATTTAAAATATAGGAAAGTATAAATTTTTAAATCGTGTTTGCTTGGCTGTAGGTTTAGCCATGTCCAGAGTGAGTAAAAGCAACAACCATCATCTCAAGTTATGTCGCAATTATAGCTATTCTCTCAAAAGCAACATACTTTACGATAACAGCCTATTTCATAAACGTATCAGGCATCACAGCCGCTACAACTTCACCTTTCGCGCAACACACATCACCAGCAAAAACTTCCGTATGTACCTTCCACTTTTTCGGGTGAATTTCTTCTATTGTCCCAACCGCCTTTAATGGAATACCATGTGGTGTCGGTTTAATAAAATTCACCTGTAATGAAGCAGTCACAAAACGTGGAGGTTCAACATGATCACCGGGTTCATGGCCGTTTTTCCGGTGTAAACCAAGTGCCGCCGATCCAGTTCCATGACAATCGATTAATGAAGCAATTAATCCTCCATACACAAAACCCGGAATCGCCGTGTGCTCTGAACGCGGTGTATATTCTGTAACAGTTTGATCACCTTGCCAGCCTGTCCGAAAATGGTGACCATCCTGATTTAATCGGCCACACCCATAACACCAGGAAAAATCATCTGGATACTCGTCTTGAATGGCATGTACAACCTTTTCACTCATCCAATCTACCTCCCCTTTTATAATTAGTATACCATGTTCCATTGGTATAGAAGCACTTACAGGGATAGTTTGCATATAATAAAAGACTAAAACCTTTATTCCTAGTAAACAACTGTGTATAATATGATATAAACAAGAAAGGGGATGAATAAGCTATGAGCATACCTAAACCACTTGTACAGATTAACCAAACATTTATTATTTTATCTGTTCTGTTGGGGTTATTACTTCATCCAGTAATTTTACTTGTACCATTTACTTTCGGTATTTACACAATTGTAACAAAGCAAAATCCAATTATTATGTTCAGCAGAAGATTTTTGACCAAGTCTTTTCATTTATATAAACAAGAAGATAAGGATCAGCAAATTTTTAACCAGTGGATTGCAACCATTTGTATCGGGTTATCCATGATTTTCTTTTACTTCAACATGAATATCCTTGGCTATACGTTCAGCATGATGGTTGTAGCAGCTTCAGGCATTGCGCTAATGGGTTATTGCATCGGATGTACGATTCGTTATAGATATATGATGTGGCGTTATAAAAGAACCCGAACCCAGTAAAGTTAAACGAAAAAAGATCCCATCCTTTTACAAGGGTTTGGGATCTTTTTTCGTTATTTTTCAGTCTATTGTTTAAAGCTTAAGAAGCCGTCATCAACAGGAATGGTTTGTCCGTTGATGGCACTTGCTTTAGATGTGAACAGAAACGATACAACGTTTGCTACCTTTTCTGGTTGAATTAACTTTTTGTTCATATGCAGATTTCCAAGATATGCCTTTGTTTCCACGTCTTCACCAAGAATCGGTGTGTCTATAAAGCCTGGTGCAACACCTACAACTCGAATGTTATGTTCTGCTAATTCTAACGCACCTGATTGCGTCATAATTTTAACCGCCGCTTTTGCGGCATGATAGTTGAAGCTACCTGTGGCAACCATCGAGCCATAAATAGAAGCTGTGTTAACAATAGTTCCTTCTACGCCAAGCTCTACCATCTTTTTCGCCCCATAATACATACCATAGTAGACACTATGTTGATCCACTTCGATTACTTTATGATAAGATGCTGGGTCCATTTCCAAGAATGGTTTCACAAGCCCAATACCTGCGTTGTTAAAGATACCATTAAATGTTCCATATTTGTCTGCTGTCCAGTCGATTAAAGCTTTTACATCATCACCCTTGGAAACGTCTATCTTGTATGATGCTGCTTTGCCATCGTTGTTTTCTATTTCTTCTACGACATCTTTCGCTTCGTCTTCATTTAAATCTGCTACGACAACTGTCGCACCTAGCTTAGCCAACTGCAATGCTGACTCTTTACCGATTCCGCTTGCTCCACCTGTAACGATAAGCACTTGTTTTTCTAATTCCATTGTCAAAACCCCTTTCATATAATAGGATTCACCTTGATTTTAAATCTATAATAGTAACAGTTGCAACTGTGAACAACCACTATATAAGGGGGTTAGACTTCATTGTCAAAATTTCGTCATATCTAGATGTTGCTCGCTCCAATCCATGTTACTTTGTATCATTCCAGCTGCATTTTCTAATTGTTCTTCTACACGCTTCTTTGCAGTTCCTCCCGCTACATCTCGGGCATTTACTACGGCTTCTGGGCTGAGCACATCATAAATATCTGCTTCAATCGATTCAGAGAATGACTGGAATTCTTCTAAAGATAAATCCAATAAATACTTATCCTTGTTAATGCAATCCAGTACGATTTGCCCAACTGCCGCGTGTGATTCTCTAAATGTCATTCCTTTTCCGACTAAATAATCAGCTAAATCTGTTGCATTCGAAAAGTCTTTCCGAACGGCTTGATACATGTTGTCTTTCTTTACATGCATGGTTTCGATCATTGGCGCAAATAAAGCTAATGCACCACTTAACGTACTTACGGTATCAAACATGCCTTCTTTGTCTTCTTGCATATCTTTATTATAGGCTAACGGTAGCCCTTTTAGCGTTGTTAACATTCCCATTAAATGACCGTATACACGGCCAGTCTTTCCTCTTACAAGCTCTGCCACATCCGGGTTTTTCTTTTGTGGCATCATACTGCTCCCTGTACAAAAAGCATCATCTAATTCAATAAAATTAAATTCCGCACTTGACCACTGAACAAACTCTTCACATAACCTTGATAAATGCATCGAAATAATGGAAGCATTTGATAAAAATTCTACAACAAAGTCACGATCACTAACTGCATCTAAACTGTTTTCACAAACTCCATCAAAGTGTAGCTCTTGTGCCACATATTGCCGGTCAATTGGAAAGGTGGTTCCTGCTAAGGCCCCTGCTCCAAGGGGAGACTTATTTACTCGTGAAAAGCTATCTGTTAAGCGTTCCACATCACGTTGAAACATGAACACATAAGCCATCATATGGTGTGCAAATAATACAGGCTGGGCACGTTGTAAATGGGTATATCCAGGAAGTACTGTATCTAAATTTTCTTGTGCTTGCTTATAAAGTGAATCTTGTACTGCTGTTAATAATTGGCTGATTTCTATCAAGGACTCCCGTAGATATAACCGCATATCGAGAGCCACCTGATCATTTCTGCTTCTTCCTGTATGAAGTTTTCCACCAACTGGTCCAACTTCCTCGATTAGAAGCTTTTCAACATTCATATGAATATCTTCATGTTCCTCGTGTAATTCCGCTTCTCCATTTTTAATTTTAACAGCAACAGTATTTAATCCTTCTATTATCGTATCGCCATCACTTTGTGAAATAATACCGCACTTTTTAAGCATCTTCACATGTGCAAGACTTCCCTCGATATCGTACTGTGCCAGTTTCTTATCAAAATGAATGGATGCTGTATATTCATCTACTAATTGGTTTGTTGGTTTTGTGAATCTGCCACCCCATAACTTCATTGATTATACGCTTCCTTTACTTCTACTCCTGCCTTGTCAATCGATTCCGCTTTCTTTACGTCTGACTGGTTTATAGAAGAATGAACTTTTGTTGGAAGTCCCCATAACTTAATGAACCCAAGTGCAGCGTTATGGTCAAATGCATCCTCCTTATCATATGTTGCCAGATCAAAGTCATATAAGGATTGTTCTGATTCACGTCCGATTACCTGTGCATGACCTTTGTATAGTTTTAGTTTAACTGTACCTGAAACATAAAGCTGTGTTTGTTCGATAAACGCCTTTAGGGCATCTGTTAACGGGGAATACCAAAGGCCGTCATATACCATCTGTGCCAACTTTTGCTCTACCACTGGTTTAAAATGAGCAACTTCTCTTGTTAGAGTAATGGCCTCAAGCTCCTGATGAGCAGCTATTAACGTCACAGCTGCTGGTGCCTCATAGATTTCACGTGACTTGATGCCAACTAAGCGATTCTCCACATGATCAATACGACCAACGCCATGCTTTCCAGCTATATCATTCAATGTAACAATTAACTCCTCCAACGGAAGTGCCTCACCATCTAAGGATACAGGTTTTCCTTGGTTAAACGTAATCTGAACAACTTGTGGTTCATCCGGCGCCTCCAGTGGGTCAGTTGTTAAATCGTACGCTTCTTTTGGTGCTTCCACCCACGGATCTTCCAAAACTCCACATTCATTACTGCGTCCCCATAGATTTTGATCAATGCTATAAGGATTATCCACATTAACTGGGATGGGAATGCCATGTTTCTCTGCATAAGCAATTTCCTCTCCTCTAGACATCGACCATTCTCTTACAGGTGCAACAATATCCAAATTCGGATTCAGCCCCGTAAAGGCAATATCAAATCTAACTTGGTCATTTCCTTTCCCTGTACATCCGTGAGCTACAGCTGTTGCTCCTTCTTTCTCGGCAATATCAACGAGCACCTTTGCAATTAACGGACGAGACAATGCAGAAATTAATGGATATTTCCCTTCATACAATAAGTTAGCCTGCAATGCAGGTAACACATATTCATCAGCAAATAGTGATTTTGCATCAATAACATAGGACTTAATAGCTCCAACGTCCAATGCTTTCGTTTTAACAAAATCCAAATCTTTTCCCTCTCCAACATCGAGAGCAACAGCAATCACATCATAATTATATTTATCCTGTAACCATTTAACTGCTACAGATGTATCAAGACCTCCAGAATAGGCTAATACGATTTTTTCTTTTCCCATAAAATATCTCTCCCTTTATTTAATAATTTATCCCATCAAAGCCGTCATCAGTGCCTTCTGGGCGTGTAATCTATTTTCAGCCTGTTGGAAAACAACAGAACGTTTACCATCAATCACATCTTCGGTAACTTCTTCCCCCCTATGCGCTGGCAGACAATGCATAAAGAAGGCATCCTTATGTGCTAACGTATATAATTCCTTGTTTACCTGAAACCTTGAAAATGCTTGCTCGCGAATCTTTTGTTCCCTTTCCTGCCCCATACTTGCCCATACATCTGTATAAACGACATCTGCTTGATCAACAGCAATTTGCGGACTTGACGTTACCTCTACCTTACTTCCACGCAAACGAGCTATTGATTTTGCTTGTTGTGTGATAACAGTATCAGGCTGATAACCAATCGGTGCTGCAATTCGAATATCCATGCCCATGATTGCTCCTCCAAGCATCAAAGAGTGTGCCATATTGTTGCCATCACCGATATAGGCAAGCTTAACGCCTGTGAGTTCACCCTTTATTTCCTGAATGGTTAGCAAATCAGCTAATACCTGACAGGGATGATACGTGTCTGTCAGACCATTAATAACTGGAATGCTTGCATTTTCTGCTAGTTCCTCTACTACCTTTTGTGAAAACGTACGAATCATGATTCCGTCCAAATATCCAGACAGTACTTTAGCGGTATCAGCAATTGGTTCTCCTCTGCCTATCTGTATATCATTTGCGTTTAAAAATAATCCTGAACCACCTAGTTGAAAGATTCCTGATTCAAAAGACACACGCGTTCTCGTGGATGACTTTTCAAAGATCATTCCAAGTGTCTTTCTTGTTAAAGGTTGTTCATCTTTCCCTGACTTATGCTTATTTTTCATGTCGGTGGCTAATTGTAGTAAATATAATAGCTCCTCTTCGTTGTAATCAGCGAGTGTTAAAAAATCCCGACCTTTAAGCTGCTGTTGAATAGAGACGTCCTTTATTCCTAACCCCATTTACACCACACGCTCCTTTCCTTTATTTAAATCTTCACTGGTATGCAGATAGTCATGAAGTGAGTATGGCTCTTCTATTACTTGCTGGGAAGCTTGTGAAAAAGCATGTAGTGTCTCAACGGATGTGAAACATGGTATATCCGTTGTAAGAGCTGCAGAACGCAATCTGAAATGTTCATCTTCTGTAAAATTTTTATTCGTATCACATATCAGTTGAAACCCTTTATCCAAACATATTTCCTGAGCTTTAGTGATGCTGATCACCTCATCTACCGGAACCCCTTTTTCGCGGAGAATTTCAGCAGTATTTTCCTCGGCAACTACTTTAACAGCCATAGTTGATAGTAACTGCCAGAAAGCGTCTGGAACATTTACAGATGAACTTAATGATAGAAACACAGGATCTTTCCCAGAGTCTAATAATCTATCTTCCTTCCAGCCAAATGCTTTTACCAAAGCTTGCTCAACCGTGTAGCCTATCCCAATTGCTTCACCTGTTGATTTCATTTCAGGCCCTAAATACGGATCAACGCCAGGTAATTTATGAGTTGAAAACACCGGCATTTTTACCACAAAGTAAGGAATGTCATCATGTAAACCAAGCTTCCAAGTCTGACTTTTCAACGGTTGCCCCATTTGAACGCGCGTTGCCAAATCAATAAGAGGAACTCCCGTAACCTTACTAGCAATTGGTACTGTTCGTGAAGCACGAGGATTAACCTCTATACAATAAATTTCTTGTCGGTCTTCACTTAGAACAAATTGTATATTCAATATTCCTTTTATATTTAATTCCTGTGAAATAGACTGTGTATATTGTTCAATTAATCGTTTCTGTTCTTCTGTTACATCAGGTGCAGGAAATACAGCTATACTATCGCCAGAATGAACCCCTGCCCTTTCGATATGCTGAAAGATCCCAGGTATTAAAACGTCTTCGCCATCACAAACAGCATCAATTTCCAATTCGTAACCGGGAATGAAACGATCAATCAGCAATGGGAAAATACTCGAGGTTGGCGCATCTTTTTTCAACCCTTCCAAATAATCTATAAGCTCGGATTGATTTTGCAAAATAACCATTCCTCTTCCCCCAATAACATAGGAAGGACGAATTAAAACCGGAAAACCAATTTGACTGGCTACGTTAATAGCACTTTCGGTATCCATTACCGTTTCACCATCAATGTGGGGGATTTTAAGCTTTTTCAACAATTGGTAAAACATATTACGGTCTTCCACCGCATCAATGGAAGCTAAGGAAGTTCCGTACACATTTACACCTCTATGACTTAAACCTTCTGCTATATTTATTGCTGTCTGACCACCAAATTGAACCATTACGCCATCAGCATCTTCTTTATGCATAACCTGTAAAACGTCCTCTACAGTCAGGGCTTCAAAATACAAACGATCGGCAGTATTATAATCCGTACTGACAGTCTCAGGATTATTGTTGATAATAATGGCATGGATGTTCAGATCCTGTAATGACATCGCACTATGAACCGAACAATAATCAAACTCGACACCCTGACCTATCCTGATCGGACCAGATCCTACTACCACCACTTTTTGTTTCCCCTTCAGTTGATTTGCTTCGTCCATCCCATTCCAGGTGCTGTAAAAATACGTTGTAACAGCTGAAAACTCTGCAGCACAAGTATCGACCATTTTATAGGAGGGAGTTATGTCCAACACATTCCAAAGTTCGCTTACCTCACCTAGGTCCTTATCGAAAATAGTGGCTATCAACTTATCTGAAAACCCGAGTGATTTTACTTGTTTCCACTCACCCTTGGTGATGTTACCCCATGATTTTTCACTAAGTTCTTTTTCCACACGTATCATAAAAGCTATTTCGTTTAAAAAATACTTATTTATACCAGTCGATTTGTGTATGTCTTCAACTAGATACCCCCGCCTAAAAGCTTCCGCTACCACAAATAGTCGTTCATCTGTTGGATGTTCAAGCACCTGATCAATCGCTTCATTCGTCCAGTCATTAAGAAAAGGGAAATATTCAAAATCAAAGTCTAAAGACCGGATCGCTTTATTTAAAGCTGCTGGTAAATTGCGATCTAGTGCCATTACTTCACCAGTCGCCTTCATCTGTGTTCCCAGTAATCTATTTGCAGTCTTAAATTTATCGAACGGCCAACGCGGAATTTTCACAGCAATGTAATCAATTGCAGGCTCGAAGCTCGCATACGTATTACCCGTTATCGGATTTAATACTTCATCTAGATGATAACCCATCGCAAGCTTTGCAGCAATTCTAGCAATCGGATAGCCTGTTGCTTTGGATGCAAGTGCACTCGACCTGCTAACCCGTGGATTGACTTCAATGATGACATACTCATTACTTTCTGGATTTAACGCAAACTGAATATTACATCCACCAACAACCCCTAACTCTCTTATTACTCTACAAGAGGTACTTCGGAGCATTTGGTACTCACGATCGGTCAATGTTTGGGATGGAGCGACTACAATACTGTCACCCGTATGTATCCCAACCGGGTCAACGTTTTCCATATTACAAACGATAATGCACGTATCATTGGCATCCCGCATCACTTCATATTCAATTTCCTTCCAGCCTTTCACACTTTGTTCAACTAGCACCTGCCCTATAGGGCTTGCATGAATACCGTTTTTTACAATAGTAGTAAGCTCTTGTTCATTTTCAGCTACTCCACCTCCAGCACCGCCTAATGTATAAGCTGGTCTGATGATAATAGGGTAGCCTGCCTGCTTGGAAAATTGAATAGCTTCATCAACTGAACTAGTTGATAAACTTTCAGGGACCGGTTCACCCATTGACTTCATCATGGATTTAAAGATTTCACGATCTTCCCCTTTTTGGATGGTATCAAGTGGAGTTCCCAATAACTCAACTTGATACTGATCCAAGACTCCTGATTCAGACAATAATACAGCGAGGTTTAACCCCGTCTGTCCGCCAAGTGTCGGTAAAATACCATCAGGTTGCTCCTTTTTGATAATCTTTGTTAACGACTCAAGCGTAAGCGGTTCTAAATAAACCTGATCGGCAACCGTTTGATCAGTCATAATGGTAGCCGGATTATTATTAACCAGAACAACTTCCACACCTTCTTCTTTTAAGGCAAAACATGCTTGTGTACCAGCATAATCGAATTCAGCAGCCTGACCAATTACAATCGGCCCTGAACCTATAACTAAAACCTTCTTGATATGTTGTAATTTAGGCATACTGTTTCTCTCCCTTTGCTGGTATCATGCTGATAAAATCCTGAAAAATAGTATACGTATCCATTGGGCCAGGATGGGCCTCAGGATGAAACTGCACCGACATTATTGGCATGTACCGATGCACCAGTCCCTCTATGGAATGATCATTCACGTTAACATGCGAAACAGTCCATTCTTCCTTATTCAGTGAGTCGCCATCAACCACATAACCATGATTTTGTGAAGTGATCATAACTTTTCCAGTTGCTACGTTTTTCACTGGATGGTTACTACCGCGGTGCCCATACGGTAAACGTTTTGTTGTACCCCCATATGCTATTGCTACAAGCTGTTGACCAAGACAGATCCCCAAAGTCGGATAGCTCTGAGTTACCTCTTTAATATTTTCAACTAAATAGCCTAAATCTTTCGGATCACCTGGCCCGTTGGAAAGGATAATTCCATCAGGCTGCAACGCTTTTACAACTTCTGGATTTGTATCAAAAGGTACTACTGTAACATGGCAACCAAGATGATCTAATGTTTGTGTTATAGAATGTTTATAACCAAAGTCGAAAACAACCACATGTTGATTAGATATATGTGTACGTTCGCAATTTCCTTGACCACAAAGACTAGTAACCTTCTTAACAGACACCTTCTTAACAATTTCCGGGTCAACATGCAATTGGTTTGGAATATCTCCTAAATCAGACGTTACTTTTCCATAAACCTCCCCATGCTCCCGAACAATACGAGTTACTTCCCTTGTATCTATATCATATAAGGCCGGAATTTCATGCTTATTAATCATATCTTCAAGTGTGAAGCTAGATTCATAATGTTCCGGAGTTCGGCAAGGGTGTGACATAATCAAGCCTGATAATGAAGGCTTAATGCTTTCATAGTCCATATCATTAAAACCGTAATTGCCAATGAGTGGATAGGTCATGGTAACGACTTGACCTGCATAAGAAGGATCTGTCATCACTTCCTGATACCCCGTCATGGCTGTATTAAAGACTAATTCACCCTCAGAAGCACGCTCTTCTCCAAGCCATTTGCCCTCTAACACATCCCCAGTACTTAATACTAGGTAGCCTATTTTCTGCTCCATACCTTCACCCTTCCTATCCAAACAAGTTTATTCATGCATTCGTATTTATTCATATAGATAAGAAGCGCACGAATAATGTTGTTAATGTTTATTTACTTCTTTGAATTATTATGCACTATAATGCATAATAATTCAACAGTTATTGTTCAAATTTTTCAATTTTATCGTAGAATTTTTATAGGATGCTATAATTTAAACGGGGTATCTGTATGATATTCTAAAATGAAACCTATAAAAATGAGTTAGTTTTATTTTCCTTTCGATAACAGCCGTACACTTTCTAAGTCATTTAAAAATTGACTAACCTCCTCTTGATTCAAACGAACAGGCATTTGATCATACAACGTAAGTACATGTCCATAGGTATCATCTTTGTGCTTATTTAAATAATCATACAGCGCATTTAACTGATTCTCATTAATGACCGCTTTTGTAGAAAAATGTTTGACACTCTGTAATATAAATTCACTCTCAAGCTGATCAAACTCTCCGGAAATGATGTTTCCCTTTAGCTCCATGTTTTCACTCCTATAATCGTAGGTTAACCTCTCTATAGTTTGTCCCAATTTTCTGTTGCGATCATATTAAATCACAAAAAGGTTTATCTACTTCATTACGTTTTATACGCTTTAATAGAACACCTTATGTTTGGACAAATACGGAGGAATTTGAAAAAGAGCGTATAAATTAGAATAGAGATATGTATGATACGTTAAAAACAGGCCGTTCTTAGAACGAGCCTGTTTTTACACTTACTTTATATTAATTCCTACAAACTAAAAGAACCTGGTCCAACTAAGGCAATACCGATCACAATAGCAATTATCACAAATGGGTATTCAATTCCACCTTTATCAACCCAATAGCCGTTTTGAAGGTGGACTTTAAAGATAGCTCCTATCATGGTAATGATAATAAGTGCTGCTCCAACCCATGTGAATAAGCCAGCCGCAATTAACAATCCACCAATAAATTCAAATAGTCCAACCATAACAGCTATTGTTATGCCTGGTTTAATACCTATTGAATCGAAAAATCCACCAGTACCTTTCGGGCCGTGGCCACCAAACCACCCAAACAACTTTTGCGCCCCATGTCCTGCAAGGCTAATTCCAATAACTAAACGGATAATTAACAAGCCAATATTAATCATATATAATTCCTCCTACTATTAATTAGTTAATTACTTTTTGTAACCACGTTAACTAATATAATCTGTAATTAAGAAGTTGTCAAGTTACTAAAAGGAGTTAATAGTCGATTTTTTGGAAATGATAATCAGTAAAATGGAGGTGCTTAGAATGGATCACAAAAATCGTGAATATAGAACCGGACAAGGTGTTCCTGAAGCGGGAGAATATATATGTCAGTCGGGAAAAAGAGGAAACTTCAAAGAGAAAGAAGCGTTTCCAGTATGTCCTGTTAGTGGTGAAGAGACTTACTGGAAACAGGATAATCAATAACTAGAGTAAAGATATTGAATTGATCTATCATAATTAATTTTCTCCAATGATATCAGTACAAGCAAATTAACCTCCTTAAAATAACATGTATTAGATGGCGATATTTTAAGGAGGATATATAATGTATAACAATCAATTCTTTATTGCTAAGTTAGTAGGGTCTGAAGAGGTTCCACCTGTTCGCACAAATGCTGATGGAATTGCTGAATTTAAAGTAACTAACAGAGCAATTCGATACCAATTAAGGGTGAATAACTTAGCTAATTTTACCCAAGCACATATTCATTTAGGCCGTAGGGGGGTAAATGGCCCTGTTGTTGCCTTTTTATTCGGTCCAGCAGACCCTGCTATAAGTGTTAAAAAAGGTGTCATAGAAGGCACCATTACTGCTGGAGATCTTGTAGGCCCCCTAACAGGAAGGCCGTTATCAACGTTAATAGATCTTATGAGAAAAGGGAAAACATATGTAAATGCTCATACAGTCCAAAACCCTGATGGAGAAATTCGTGGTCAAATTAAGCCTTTCAAAAGATAGTACATTACACCAGTTTGGATACGTAATCATACCTATAAGATGAGATGATTTTTAGAAAAAGGAGATGATTTTTTGTATCCGTATTATTACCGAGTTAACAACTGGGAAAATGTATTACATGCGTTACATCAAAGCTTATTTGCAGAGGAAATGGTATGTGCTATGAGCAGTGAACTATTCCATATACCAGAAACTCAAGGGTTAGAGGGTAACGCTGAGATGCATAACCACCTGGTCCCCGCTTCGTATCATCGTGTAACTGCAGTGGGTTCCGCACAAAGGCTTATGAACGGTGAGCAACAGCAATCTATAATAGAAACAATGTCCGCTTGTATAATGAATGCTGAAGCTCAAGATAAACAGGTACGGCAAGGATTAAATACAATGGAGAGAAATGCAAGCCCCTCCTATAAACCTGTTATTGCAGTCATTATTATGTGGCAAGAACAAGCAGAATATTATTTGAATCAAGCACGAGAAGCTTCACAATTATTGGGGGTTTCGTTTTCTGGTGAAAGTGAAGAATATAATTATAATTAACTTGAATACAAAAAGGTTGGTGGAATCCACCAACCTTTTTGTTATTCCTTTTAACGTACTTCCGAAAGAAGTCTCCCTCTTCAAGTGTGTGAAGGGCGTAGCCCAACGGTAAAGGGGAGATGAATTTCGGTTGGGCGACAGCCCAAAGGCTTTTTCTTTTGCTTTTTTTGTCCAGTATGGTATAATCTCATCTTTGACAGTGAAAACCACAAGAATGCTTATATGACAAGCGTTCTTGTGGTTTTTTAAGTGTTTAAAAGTGAGTACTATTTATGTTTTTTAACCTGCTTTAAAATTTTTTTCATTTTTTGTATGGTAACGATTTCAGCATCTGTTCGGAAGCCGAAAATTTCATGTAACCTGTCGGTTAAGTCCGTTCGAGTATAGTTGGGGATATAACCTTCGTTGGTTGCTTCCAGCACGCTCATATCCCGTAATGTTTGAATGATTTCGCAACAGGTAGCTGATTCATCAATTTTCTTTTCGATCAGTCGGTAGCTCAATAATGACAGAAAGCATACAAGGAAATGTGCTTTGATACGCCCGTCTTTTTGGAGAAATACCGGTCGTGTCCGCATTTCACTTTTTAGGATCCGAAAGGATTCTTCTATCTCCCAGCGTCGTTGATTGATTCTTACAATCTCCTCGGGGGTATTTTCCAAGTTTGTACATACCCCATAAAACCCATCATACTTTGCTTCTTCATCAACCTGTTTGGAATTAACGTGTGACTCGTTTTTCGGGCAATCTCACCATCCTCTGTGACGTGGGTCGATTGAATAAAACGATCCGGATTGTTTGCTCGCTTTTTTTCGATGCGGGAAGGATTGTTGACTTTCGTTTGCGCCCGCTCAATCTGTTTTTCACGGATCCCCGCCTGATAGCGTTTGTGTTTTGGTGAAAAGGTCACGATGAGTTTCTGTTCCAACCCATTTTCATTCATCCACCGTTCCTTGTAATACACGTGTGTATCTGTTTCCATATCAAGATCATTTAAGTTAATCGTTTGCTTTTTCTTATTTCCGTGGATGATTTGCGTTGAACCAACGATCTGCCATCCGGAAGCATCAAGGGCCCAATCCTTCAAATGCTTTTTTAGTTTCTTGATCGATTGCGTGGTGACGAATGCCCGATCGCTCATCGAATTGTAAAGTCGGTTTTCATGGGAAGAAAGCCCGGCATCGGTGCAGACCACAAACTTGGATAGTTGAAAGTCTTTTAAGATGCGCTTCTCCAGAGGCTTTAACGTTGGCTGCTCATTTTGATTCCCCGGATTAATGACAAAGGCAAGAGGCAGCCCACTGCCGTCCAAGAAAAGTCCCATTTGTACGATGGGATTAGGGCGGTTTTCTTTTGACATGCCGTATTGTTTTAAGCCTTCGGCTTCTTCTATCTCGAAGTAGAAATTTGTGCAGTCGTAGTAGAGAAGTTCCGTTTTGCGTTTAACGATTTCGGTGCTGTTTTTGTAGACTGCCTTTTCAATGATATCGGATTCCTCAGCCAGAATGTCTAATGCACGATACATATGGTGGTTGTCCACCGAATGGGATTCCAATAGCTCATCTGCCCGTTCCAGTGTCCCTTTCTTTGAGGTCGGATGAAGAACGCGCATATAAATTAACAGAGCCAAAATCTTATTTAGATCGTAAGAAAAATTGCGTCTCTCTGAGATCTCTTTACAAATAGTGTCCAACTTCAATTGATGATAAATGGATTCTAAGAAGAGGTATCCAACATTGAAGGATCGCATTTTTCCTTTGGCGATCGATTTGTTTGGATTGTATTTGACCATGACCGTTTCCGATTTTTTCTTCTTTTCTTCCGTTAATTGCTTGGCATATTCACGAGCCCATTCCTCTGGATCAACCCCGGGATGCTTCGCACGAATTTGTTCTTCATTTCCCAACGCTTCAACGACCTTCGTCGTTGATTTTCCATTGATATCCCTAACATTTTCAATAACCGAATAGGAGATAGAATGCTTGGAAACACTTTTTTTAATACGCATAAAATCCCTCAAATCCCATATGATGCCTTTATTATAACATAGTACTAAATAGTACTCAATTATTTTTGAGTAAATTTGACAAAAAAATAAAGCCATGACAGGCTTTATGGGCATTTTATCATTATATGAGTGTCAAACTCCCGGGCGTAGCCCAACGGTAAAGGGGAGATGAATTTCGGTTGGGCGACAGCCCAAAGGCTTTTTCTTTTGCTTTTTTTGTCCAGTATGGTATAATCAGTATTATAAAGTATAAGGATTGATATAACAATGAAATTAGACAGTAATAATCATTCAGTATTCTTGATGTATTACCATCTTGTGTTAGTCGTGAAATATCGAAGGAAAGTAA